>CACGVK010000017.1:0-21401 GCA_902576565.1 uncultured Pelagibacteraceae bacterium
TTAAAGATCAGTTCTTTTTAATGCTTTTACCGGATGATTTAATAATTAAAAAAAATTGTTCTAAAGATATGATTTCGATTCATAAAAAATATAAATGTTCAATTATGGCCAGTATGAAAGTTAATAAAAATAATGTTAAACGATGGGGGATTTATTCAGTTAAATCAAAGATAAATAAAAATAATTTTTATATTAATAATGTTATTGAAAAACCTGAAATAAAAGATGCACCATCAAATAATGCAGTAATAGGAAGATATATATTATCTAAAAAAATATTTTCAAAATTAATGAATCAAAAAAAAGGAAAGGGTGGAGAAATACATATTACAGACTCAATAAAAAGATTAATCAAAGCGGGCAATAAATTTATAGGACATAAATTTCGCGGTAAATATTTGGATTGTGGGACTATGAATGGCTATATCAAATCAACAATTGAAATTTCAAAATTATGAAAATTTGCATGATAGGCACAGGATATGTTGGTCTTGTAAGTGGGGTATGTTTTTCTGACCTTGGTAATAAAGTAATTTGTGCAGATATAGATCAAAATAAAATTGATATGCTAAATACAGGAAAAATTCCTATTTATGAACCTGGTTTAGAAGAACTAGTTAAAAAAAACTTTAATCAAAAAAGACTTTTTTTTACTACAAAAATAAGTCAAGCAATTAAAAACTCTGATGTAGTCTTTATTTGCGTTGGTACACCAACAAAAAAAAATTCTAATACTGCTAATCTTAAATATGTTTTTCAGGTTGCTGATATAATTTCAAAAAATATAAATAGCTATAAAGTTATAGTAACCAAATCTACAGTACCTGTAACAACTGGTGATCAAATTGAACAAATAATAAAAAAGAGAAATAAAATAAATAAATTTGATGTAGTTTCTAATCCAGAATTTTTACGAGAAGGTGAAGCGATAAGGGATTTTGTTTATCCTGACAGAGTAGTAGTTGGATCTAATAGTAAAAAAGCAAATAAAATTATTAAATCCTTATATTTACCAATTGTCAAAAAGGAAGGTAGATATTTTAAAACTTCACGAAGAAGTGCTGAAATGATTAAATATGCCTCTAACGCCTTTTTGGCAACCCGAATTTCTTTTATAAATGAATTAGCAAATTTGTGTGAAAAAACATCGGTTGATATAAAAGATATCGCCTCAGGTATGGGTCTAGATCAAAGAATAGGCGAAAGATTCCTAAGAGCTGGTCCTGCATATGGTGGTTCTTGTTTTCCAAAAGATACTCGAGCATTAGTTGACACAGCTAATAAATTTAAAATTAATCTTTCAATAGTTAAAAATGTAATTAAATCTAATGAAAATAGAAAGATACTATTATTAAAAAGAGTACATAAAATAATGGGTAACAATATAAGAAACAAAAAAATAACCTTTTTAGGGGTAACGTTTAAACCGAATACAGATGATATGAGAGAGGCAACCAGTAATAAAATGATACCTTATTTATCTAAAAAAGGAGCACAAGTTAGTTATTGCGATCCATCAGGTTCAAAAAGCCGTTTTAAAAATTTAAAGAATGTTAAGTTTTGTAAAAATGTATCTTCAGCATGCTATAAAACTGATTTAATTATAATTCACACCGAATGGAATGAATATAAACAATTAAATTTTAAAAAATTAGTCAATAAACTTAATTTTAAAATTTACGATTTGAGGAATTTATACTCACCTACGAGGATGAAAAAACTTAAAATAAAATATTTTGGTATAGGAAGATAATTAACTTAACTCAAAGATAGCATCAACTTCAACAGCTACACCTAATGGCAAACTATTTACACTTACTGCTGCTCTTGTATGTTTACCAATCTCACCGAAAACTTTACTTATAGTATCCGATGCACCATTTATTACTTTTGGTTGTTCAATAAAATCATCTGTAGAGTTCACAAAACCAGTTAACTTAACACATCCTTTTATTTTATTTAGATCACCATTACACGCTTTTTTAGCTTGTGAAATTATATTGATTGCGCATCTTTCGGCAGCTAAATATCCTTCATCTACATTAATATCTTTGCCTAGTTTACCTTTTATTAATGACCCTTTTTCATCAATTGATATTTGCCCGGATATATACAGCAAATTGTCTATAATTTTAGTTGCCACATAAGATCCTACTGGATCTGGTGCATCAGGTAATTTTAAATTTAGTTTTTTAATATTATTTTCAATACTCATTTTTTTCCTTTTCTTTTACTTCTATCGTATTCTTTTCTTTTTTCTATTAAAATTAATGCTTCCTCCATAGTCAATTCAGTAGGATCTTTTTCTTCAGGGATAGTTGCATTCAATGATTTGTACTTTATATATGGTCCATATTGACCCTTCATAATTCTAACAGGTTTTTTGTCTTCTGGATGCTCTCCAAGATCTTTTATTAAAGACGAAGATATTCTACCTGGTTTTGCTTCGGCAATTAATGTAATTGCTCTGTTTAACCCAATGTTGAACAGATCTTCAACATTTTCTAATCTTGCAGATTTATTATCACACTTAAGATATGGACCGAACCTACCTGAATTTATAGTTATATCTTTTCCGTTATCAGGATGTTGACCTATAACTTTTGGCAGAGAACATAAGTATTTTGCTTTATCTAAGTCTATTTTATCAATTTCAATTCCTTTAGGGATTGATACATTTCTTAAGTTATCATTATCTTTTTTCTTTTTCTTTTTTTTTACAGTTTCATCTTCAAGCATTTCATATTGCAAATAAGGTCCAAATCTTCCATTTTTCAAATAAATATCTTTTCCATTTTCATTTTGACCTATTAGTTTAGGCTCTGCTAGCGCAACTTGGTCATTAGCTTTTGATTTTGATAAAGGTCGAGTAAATTTACATTCAGGATAATTTGAACATCCTATAAAAGCACCGCCTCTAAAACTATTTTTTAAACTTAATTCTCCTGAGTCACATAATTTACATCTTCTATTAATTTTTCCATTTTCATCTGATTCAAAAATTAACTCACCAAGACTTTCATTTAACAGATCTAATACCTCTCGTGTTCTTTTCTCTTTAACGATGGATACATTAATATTGAAGTCTTTCCAAAATTTATTTAGGACCTTAATCCATTCTTCTTTACCAGAAGTTATATCATCTAGCTGTTCTTCTAAACTAGCTGTAAATCCATAATCAACATATTTTGAAAATAATTTTTCCAAAAAAGCTGATAATAATTTTCCTCTATCAGTGGGAAAAAAACGTTTATTAACAATATCAGCATATCCACGATTTGAAATAACTGATATTATACTAGCATATGTAGAAGGTCTTCCTATACCTAATTCCTCAAGTTTTTTTACCAAACTTGCTTCTGAAAATCTTGGTGGATGTTGCGTAAAGTGTTGCTCATCTATAAATTCGTTTATTTGGACTTCCTCTTTGTTAACATTTGGTAAAATTTTTTCGCCCTCATCTTCATCTATTCTAGTTAATTTTAGATAACCATCAAATTTTATTGTTGAGCCTGAACATTTAAATTGATGAATATTGTCTTCAGAACTAATTGTTATAGTTTTTCTATCAAATTTTGCTGCTTCCATTTGAGATGATAGGGCCCTTGACCAGATTAAATCATAAAGTTTGATTTGGTCGGTACTTAAAAATGATTTCATTAATTCTGGAGTTCTACTTATATCCGTTGGTCTTATTGCTTCATGTGCCTCTTGGGCGTTTTTGGCTTTTTTTCCAGAGTAATTATTTGCTTCCTCAGGCAAATATTTATCACCGTATGTTTTTCTTATAAAATTTCTAAAATCATTAACTGCATCATTTGATATATTTGTTCCATCTGTTCTCATATAAGTGATTAAACCAACTGTATCACCCTCAATATCAATACCTTGATATAACCTTTGTGCAATTTGCATTGTTCTTGATGCACCAAAACCTAACTTACTTGATGATGTTTGTTGAAGAGTTGATGTCGTAAATGGTCCAAGTGGATTCCTAGAATAAATCTTGGAGCTAATATCAGTAATTTTGTTCTTTGATTTTTTTAATATTTCGACTGCGTTATTTATATCTTCTTTATTTCTAAACGAAAATTTTTCTACTTTATTGTTGTTTAGAATAATAATATTTGAATTTATCATATCACCTTTTGCAGTTTTAAAATTAACATTTAAAGTCCAAAACTCTTCAGGAACAAATTGTTCAATTTCATGTTCTCTCTCAGTAAGAAGTCTTAGTGCAACAGACTGAACTCTTCCAGCTGATTTGGAGCCTGGTAACTTGGTCCACAGAATTGGTGAAATATTAAATCCTACAAGATAATCTAAAGCTCTACGAGCCATATAAGCATCAACTAAATTTGACTCAATATTTCGAGGATTGTCAATTCCATTAGTAACTGCTTTTTTTGTAATTTCGTTAAAAACAACTCTTTCAATTTTTTTATCTTTTAAAAGTTTTTTTTGATCTAAATATTCTTTAACATGCCATGCTATAGCTTCACCTTCACGATCAGGATCGGTTGCAAGAATTATTTTTTCAGACTTTTTTGCAACATCAGTTATTTCTTTTAAATACTTTTTTGAAAAACTATCAACTTCCCAAATCATTTTGAATTTATCTTCAGGATCAACAGATCCATTTTTTGATGGAAGATCTCTTATATGACCATAACTAGCTAAAACAGTATATTCTCCACCTAAGTATTTATTTATTGTTTTAGCTTTGGCAGGACTTTCTACTATTACAAGATTCATAAATAAATAAACTACACAAAAAATATATATATAGTCAAATTAATAAATTTTTGATTTAGATTCAGTGTTATTTAACAGCCTTTTTATATTTTCACGGTGTGTGTAAAAAATTAACACAAACATAATAATAAAGAAAAAAGGTTCATTATTATTAAAAATAAAAAAATCTATGACTGGAATAGACAAACTTCCAATCAAAGATGATAATGAAGAATATTTAAATATAAAAAAAACTATATACCAGATAAGTGTAAATCCAATTCCTAAATATATGTTAATGCAGAATAGTATTCCAACATATGTTGCTACTCCTTTTCCTCCTTTAAATTTTAACCAAATTGGAAAAACATGTCCTAAGAAAACACATAGAGATGAAATGTATATATATTCTACATAAAATAGCTTAATAAAGATTAAAGGTATTAACGCTTTAAGAATATCTAAAATTAAAGTTGAGTATCCAATTTTTTTATTACCGGTTCTTAATGCGTTTGTTGCTCCAATATTTCCTGATCCTATAGATCTTATATCTTTTTTTAAAAAAATTTTTGTTAATAAAAGACCAAATGGTATTGATCCAGCAAAATATGAAATAATAATAATAATTTCTAATTTCATTTAAATTTAAATAATTCTTGCCCTTTTACAAATGTATTTAAAACTTTCCCCTGCAATTTTCTATCCTCGATGGAAGTATTTTTGGATTTTGTTAGAAGTTTTTCTTTTTTAACTACCCAAGGTTTATTTATATCCAAAATACAAAAGTCCGCATCTGTCCCAATGCTTAAATTTCCTTTATTTATATTTAAAATTTTAGCAGGATTATGTGTTATTAACTCTATTATTTTTTCTAATTTTATCGAACCATTATGAAATTGTTCTAGTGCTAGACTTAAAAATGTTTCAATGCCTGAAGCACCAGTTGCTGCTTGAGAAAAAGTAAGTCGTTTAGACTCTTCATCTTCAGGTTTGTGATCCGAAACTATTACATCTATAAGGTTCTTATTAATTCCATTTATTAACGATAATCTATCATCCTCAGTTCTTAGAGGTGGAGAAAGTTTTAAAAAAGTTCTAAACTCACCGATATCATTTTCATTTAAAGCAAGATTATTAATTGAAACTCCTGTTGTAAAATTAACTATATTCTTTTTGTAATCTATTAAATCTATAGATTTTTTGCTGGATATTTGAGATATATGATATCTACAATTTATATCTTCTAATAAAGTCAAATCTCTTTCAATAATTATCTTTTCAGCAAGATCAGTAATTCCAGGTATTCCAAGTTTTGTTGATATTATACCGTCATTAAGCATTCCATTTTTAGATAATTCATGATCCTCTGCATGTTGCATCACTAAGCAATCAAAGTCATAAGCTGATTTTATAATTCTAGACATTACTCTTGAGCTTTGAATAGACTTAATACCGTCAGTAAATCCCACAATTCCTTTATTTTTTAATAATCCAAATTCACACATATTTGTTCCTTCAGCATTTTTTGTTAAAGTGGCTGTTGGAAAGATGTTGATTTTAGATTTATCACGACTTCTTCTTTGTATAAAATCTACAATTGAAACACTATCGATTACAGGTTTTGTATTTGGCATTGTAACAACTGATGTTACTCCCCCAGAAAGAGCTGCTTCACTTAAAGATCTGTAATTTTCTTTATACTCATAACCAGGCTCACCTCCAAAAACCCTCATATCAACTATACCTGGAATAATGTGTTTACCACTTAGATCAACAAAAGCTTCTCTACTTGGTATATTATTTTTGTTAACTCTTTTGCCTGATGCCTCAATTTTTCCTTCTTCACTAATAATTAATCCACCAATTTCATTAATAGAATTACATGGATCTATTATTTGTGCATTGAGAAAATATTTTTTTTTATTTGTCATTAATTACAAAAAATCTTAAGGCAAGCCATTCTTACGGCTACTCCCAGTTCAACTTGTTCTTTAATTACACTTTTATTAATGTCATCAGCTAACATTGTATCTATTTCTATACCTCTATTCATTGGTCCAGGATGCATTACTAAAGCATCCGACTTCGCATATTTTAATTTATCTGGAGTTAGACCGTAATATTCATAATATTCTCTATTAGATGAAAGATAAGAACTAGTCATTCTTTCATTTTGTAATCTAAGCATCATTACTATGTCACAATCTTTAACACCCTTAGTCATATCAGTAAAAATATTTACTCCAAATTTTTCAAGATCTTTAGGTAATAAATTTGATGGTCCAATAATGTTAACCTCTGCTCCTAACATTGTTAAAAGATATATGTTAGATCTTGCTACACGAGAATGAAGTATATCTCCACATATAGCAATTTTTAATCCTTCTATATTTTTTTTTCTATTCATTATCGTTAGTGCATCTAATAATGCCTGTGTAGGATGTTCTCTTCTTCCATCTCCAGCATTTAAAACTGCACAATTTACTTTTTGAGATAGAAGATTGCACGCCCCAGAGTCTTGATGTCTTATAACTATGATATCTGGGTGCATAGCATTTAAAGTCATTGCTGTATCTATTAAAGTTTCACCCTTTTTAATGGCAGAATTTGTTATATTCATTGACATTACGTCTGCACCTAATCTTTTTCCTGCAAGTTCAAATGAGCTCTGAGTTCTTGTGGAAGGTTCAAAAAATAAATTAATTTGAGTTTTACCTTTAAGAATATTTAGTTTTTTATTTTTACTTCTATTGAGCTCTATAAATTGCTGTGCTTCACTTAATATATATTTAATTTCAGAAATTTTTAAATCTTGAATACCTAGAAGATGTTTTTGATTAATTTTAATAGCTTTATTTGAGTTTATGGCCATTAAAGCTAACTCTATAGCTATATTAATTCATATAATCAAGTGTTATTTATTTAAATAATCTAAAACTCCCTGAAGTATAAAAGCAGCTGAATTTTGATCAATGTTTTTAACCTTTTTAGATACATTTACATCTAATTGACTTGATAATTTAAAAGATGCAACAGTAGAAAGTCTCTCGTCCCATACTGTTACGTGAATTTTTAATTCTTTATATATTAAATGAATTTTGTCTTTTACGGACTGAGCAGAAGGACCTTCAGTTCCATCCATATTCAGCGGAAGACCAAAAATAATACCTTTAATGTTATTTTCTAAAATTATTTCTTTCAAGATTGAGATAAAATTTTTAATATCAGTGTAGTGAACTGTTTTGTAAGGTGTTGCTATTTTTCTATTTTCATCACATATAGAAATACCAACTCGTTTAGAACCCATATCGATTCCTAATAGTCTGGATTTATTGTCTAATAGAACCTTTAATTCATCGATTGTGACCATATTGTAATTTTTAAATATAATGATAATTTGCCCTTAAATTAACTATCATATGAGTATAGATCTTAAAACAGTAAAACACATATCTAAATTATCAAGAATTTCAATTGATGATCAAAAAGCCAAGAAATTAGAGAAAGATCTAAATTCTATATTTAAATGGATTGAGCAACTTAACCAACTAAACACCGATAAAGTTGAACCATTGACTTCAATAGCTGAAACAACTCTTAGATTTAGAAAAGATCAAATTGAATCTAAAAATATAAGAGAAGATATACTTAAAAATTCACCTAAAGATAATAAAGATTATTTTGTAGTTCCAAAGGTTGTAGAGTAATGACTAAATTATTAGATTTATCACTAGCTCAACTTGTAAGCAAAGTTAAATCTAAAGATATTTCATCAAAAGAAATTACAGCTACATATGTAGAAAGATCAAAAAAATCAAAAAAATTGAACTCTTATGTCGAAGAAACTTTTGAAAGCGCTCTTAATCTCTCTGAAAAATTTGATATGAAACCAGATTTTAATAAAAAATTACCTGGTATACCATTTGCGATAAAAGATCTTTTTTGCACAAAAAACGTAAAAACTACAGCTAGTAGTAAAATTTTAGAAAATTTTATACCTACGTATGAGTCTTCTGTAACTCAAAATCTTTGGAACGAAGGAGCAATTTTGTTAGGAAAGTTAAATTGTGATGAATTTGCTATGGGTTCTTCTAATGAAACAAGTTATTTTGGAAATGTTATTAGTCCAATTGATGATAATTTAGTACCTGGTGGTTCATCAGGAGGTTCAGCATCTGCCTTAGCTGCAAAACTTACACCTGCTACAATTGGAACTGACACGGGTGGATCAATAAGACAACCAGCATCTTTTACTGGAACAGTTGGTTTAAAACCTACTTATGGAAGCTGTTCAAGATATGGAATTGTTGCTTTTGCATCCTCTCTTGATCAAGCAGGTCCCATGACAAGAGACGTAAAAGATTGTGCATTGTTACTAGAAGTTATGAGTTCTTTTGATCCTAAAGACTCAACTTCAATTAATTTTAAAAGACCAAATTACTTCTCTGATCTAAATAAAAATATTAAAGGAAAAAAAATTGGTATCCCTAAAGAATATAGAGTTGATGGAATGCCTTCTGAAATTGAAAAATTATGGGAAAATGGCAAAGAATATTTAAAAGATTGTGGTGCAGAAATTATTGATATTTCTTTACCACATACAAATTACGCTTTACCGACATACTATATCGTAGCACCTGCGGAAGCATCATCTAATTTAGCTAGATATGATGGAGTCAAATATGGTTTTAGAGCTGATGGAGAGAATTTAATTGATATGTACGAAAAAACAAGGTCTCAAGGTTTTGGCGATGAAGTAAAAAGAAGAATTATGATCGGAACTTACGTATTATCATCAGGTTATTATGATGCTTATTATTTAAAAGCACAGAAGGTTAGAAAACTCATTAAAAACGATTTTGATGATGCCTTTAATAAAGTAGATGCAATTTTAACTCCATCTACACCAAGTTCAGCATTTAAAATTGGCGATAAATCAAATGATCCAGTTTCAATGTATCTTAATGATATATTTACAGTTCCTGTAAATCTAGCAGGTCTACCTGGTATTTCTATACCTGCAGGTTTAGATAAAAATAGTTATCCGCTAGGATTACAAATAATAGGAAAGCCTTTTGATGAACAAGGAATATTAGATATTGCATATTCTATGGAAGAAAAAATTAATTTTAAATTAGATATAAATGATTGGTGGATGAAATGACCAATGATCATTATTTAATTGAAAAAAATGGTAATAAGTATGAGGTTATAATTGGTTTGGAAGTTCATGCTCAAGTACTCTCTGAGTCTAAATTATTTTCTACATCAGCAACAAGATTTGGTTCCGAACCAAATACACAAGTCAGTTTAGTTGATGCTGCCTTTCCTGGAATGCTTCCAGTTATTAATGAATTTTGTGTAAAACAAGCAGTTAAAACAGGAATTGGTTTAAATGCAAAAATTAATAAAAAATCTATATTTGATCGTAAAAATTATTTTTATGCAGACCTGCCACAAGGTTATCAAATTTCACAATATAAAGATCCTATTGTTGGAGAGGGATCAATTGATTTAGATTTACCATCTGGCCATAAAAGAATTGGAATTGAAAGACTTCATTTAGAACAAGACGCAGGAAAAAGTATCCATGATATAGATCCTAGCAGCACATTAGTTGATCTAAACAGATCTGGTGTAGCACTTATGGAAATTGTTAGTAAACCAGACCTAAGATCTCCAGAGGAGGTTAATTTATATATTAAAAAATTAAGATCTATTATGAGATATTTAGGAACATGTGATGGAAATATGCAAGAGGGCTCTTTAAGAGCGGATGTTAATGTATCAGTAAGAAAACTTGGAACTGATAAACTTGGCACACGTTGTGAAATTAAAAATGTTAATTCAATTAAATTTATGCAAATGGCAATTGAATATGAAGCAAATAGACAGGCAGAACTTTTAGAGGATGGTAAAACAGTAGATCAAGAAACAAGATTATTTGATACAAAAAAAAATCAAACTAGATCTATGAGATCGAAAGAAGACGCGCATGATTATAGATATTTTCCTGATCCAGATCTATTGCCACTAGAGTTAGATGATGTTTTTATTGAAGATATTAAAAAAGAAATACCTGAACTCCCTGATCAAAAAAAGATACGATTTATTGAAAAATTTAAGCTTACACCATACGAAGCAACTATTTTAGTTTCAGATTTAGATACTTCAAAATTTTTTGAAAAAGTAATTGCAAAATCTGATGTAAAACTATCTGCAAATTGGATTACTGGAGAATTATTTGCTCTTTTAAATGAAAAAAATCTTGAAATTAACCAAAGCCCTATAGGTCCAGAGAATTTATCTAAACTATTAAACTTAATATCAGATGGTACCATTTCTGGAAAAATCGCAAAAACTATTTTTGAGATTATGTCTAAAGGTGACAAAGATCCAAATGTTATCGTTCAAGAGAAAGGATTAAAGCAAGAGAGTGATCCCAATGCATTAGAGGATTTAATTCAAAAAGTTTTAAGTTCTAATGAAGACAAGGTTAAAGAATACAAAAATGGTAAAGATAAGTTATTTGGTTTTTTTGTTGGTCAAGCAATGAAAGAAAGTAAAGGAAAAGGAAATCCTCAAATGATCAATAAAATTTTAAAAGAAAAACTTAATGGATAAAAATATAAATATCGATCATAAATTGATCGAATATATTTTTTCGTATTCTAAAAATTTACACCCAATACAGAAAGAATTAATTAAATATAATGAAAATCTAGGAAATGCTAAAAGACTTCAAATATCAATCCTTCAAGCAAACTTTTTACAATTTATAATCAAAACAAGAAATATAAATTATTGTTTAGAGTTAGGAACCTTTACTGGTTATAGCGCTCTTTCGATGGCATTATCGCTGGGTAAAAATGGAAAAATTCATACTATTGATATTGATAATGATAAAAATAAAATTGCAAAAAGTTTTTTTAAAAAAGCAAATGTTTTAAAAAAAATTAAAACAGAGATATCAAATGGAAATGATGCTTTAGATAGATTAATTAAAAATAGGAAAAAATATGATTTAATTTTAATAGATGCGGATAAGGAAAACTATATTAGTTATTTTAATAAATCAATAAAACTACTAAATTCAAATGGTTTATTAATTGTAGATAATATTCTTTGGAAAGGTGAAGTAACAAATAATAATGCTAAAGATAAATTAACAGTAAAAATGAAAAAGTTTAATTCTTATGTAATAAATATATTCTCCCAATAGGAGATGGTTTTTACATTTGTTGGAAATAAATGATTACAGTATTATCTTTTTATAAATTAAAAAAAATTAAAAAATTAAAATCTATTAAAAATTTATTTTTAAAAAAAATAAATTTATTATCTATTAAAGGATTAGTTATATTATCGCCTGAGGGAATTAATGGTACGATTGCTGGACAATCAAAAAATATCAGTATTTTGAAAAAAATAATTATAAAGTATTTAAATATTTCTAAATTTGATATTCAAAATACTACTAAATCTAATTTTATCCCATTTTTAAAAGCTAAAGTTAAAATTAAAACTGAAGTGGTTCCTATTAACGAAAAATACAATTTTGATAAAAAATTTAAAAAAAAATACCTTACTCCATTTCAATGGAATAAGTTTATGGAATTAAAGAATTCAAAAATTATCGATGTACGAAAACCATTTGAGTATGAAGTTGGTACATTTAAAAAAGCAATTAACCCAAATACTTATAATTTTAGAGAATTTAAAAATTATCTATCTACAATTCAGAGTGATGAACAAATAGGCATGTTTTGTACCGGAGGCATAAGATGTGAAAAGGCATCAAATTACCTTTATAATAAAGGATTTAAAAATATTTATATGCTTAAAGGTGGAATTATTAATTATTTTAATAAAATTAAACCTAAAAAAAGCAAATGGAAAGGTGAATGCTTTGTTTTTGATAATAGAGTAACAATAAAAAAAGATGCTAAACAAGGAACTTTTGGAATATGTAGCGGATGTAGAATGCCAATATCTTCAAATGAAATGAAATCTTATAAATATAAAATAGGCTTATCTTGTCCAAAATGTTATGATAATTTAACAGATGATCAAGTAAAGAGATTTACTGTACGTCATAAACAAATATTAGATTCTAAAATAAATTTCAAATTTAGAGTAAAAAAAAAATAATGAATATTCTAACTGATGATATAAAAAAATTAATTAGAAAACTGGCAATTCCAGCAATTGTTGGAACTTTGTTTCAAACTCTTTATAATGTAGTTGATACTTTTTTTGCAGGTAAAATTTCGCCAGAAGCTCTTTCTGCATTAAGTAAATCTTTTCCTGTATATTTTATAATTATTGCAACATCAATTGGTGTAACTGTTGCAGGAACTTCTTTGATAGGAAATAGTATTGGAGAAAAAAATGAAAAAAATTCAATTTTTTATTTTTCTCATATTATTTATTTTGCATTAATAATTTCTGTATTTATTACTTTTTTAGGTCTAAATTTTTCTGATGATATATTTATTTTAATGGGTTCAACTGATCGTGTAACCGAACTAGGTTTAGAATATACTGATATCATATTTTATGGTTCAATACTTTTTATATTAGTTGTCGCAATAAATTCATTGCTTCATGCTGAGGGAGATACAAAAACTTATAGAAATGTTTTAATTTTATCATTTTTAATAAATATAATTTTAAATCCAATATTAATTTTTGGTTTCATGTTTGTCCCAGCGTTAGGTATTAAAGGTATAGGTATATCAACTTTGGTAGCTCAATTTATAGCCTTTATGATAATTTTATTTAAAGTTTTAAAAAATGAACGATTAAAAAAAATATCAAGAGAATATATATTACCAAAATTATATTATTTTAAAAATATATTTTTTCAATCAATGCCTATAATAGTCTCAATATGCGGATACTCTATAGCAGCTGGAATTATTTTTACATATGTTGGAATGTCTGGGGAATATGCTACCGCAGGATATGGGGCGGGTACAAGAATAGAGCAGGTAGTCCTATTACCGATCCTAGGTATAAATACTGCTATAATAACAATTATTGCACAAAACTATGGAGCAAAAAATTACAATAGAGTTAAAGAAACCTACATTGGCGCTATTCAATATTCTTTGCTAATTATGATCACTTGTTCAATACTTGTGTACGTTTTCTCTAATCACATAACTAGTTTTTTTTCAAATGACCAAACAGTAATTGAATACGGAGGAAAATATCTTGAAATTTCTGCATTTGTTTTATCTGCTTATCCAGTTTTCTTTTTATCCAATGGATGTTTCATGGCTTTAAAAAAATCAGAATTTGCGATGATTTCTAATTTATTTAGAAATGTTTTAAATCCAGTTTTAGTTTTTTATTTTGCAAAATTATATAATGCATCTTTTGAAGAGTTTTTTTGGATATGGGTTGTTATTAATTGGGTTTTTTCTATTAGTTATTTTTTATTTACGTTTAATTATTTGAGATTGAAACTACAAGAAACTAGAGCTGTCTTTAATCCATAACCATAAATGTTCCGAAAAAGATTTTCTGACAAATAAATTTACGTTATTTAATTCTTGATGGTGAATTATAATATTAATATGATTTAATAAAGTTTGTACTACAACGTTTTTATTATTTTTAAACTTATTAAAATTGAATGGAGATCCTTTTGATAAAACTTCAAATACATTTTTACCATTTAAATTTATTATCACCCATTGGTCACTAACATCAGTAACTGAACCTAAGTTTAAATTTGTGATTTCGTGGTCCAAAGAAATCTTTAAATTTTTATCTACATCATTTCCATATAAAAGCCATTCATCAGGACTTAACCATAAAGCACTTATATTTTTAATTGTTGCACTAGTGTTTGGCTCTGTAGGCAGCATAATAGATAGTAACTTTCCAGCTTTTGTAAAAAAATCTCTATTTTTGCCTCTTAAATTAAGCTTATGAATTGGTTCTATTAAATTTAATTCTAAATCTGGATAATTTTCTTTTTCAAATTTTGGATAATTAATATTAAGCATTTAATCTTTCATTTTGTTTATCAAAAAATATAAAATCAGAAACAGTTACATTTATTGTTTTGTTTTTCATTGGCACAAGAAGTTTTTGACCTTTAAGTTTTTTACCATTTCTAACAACGGCTAAAGCTATCGATTTATTTAGATTTGGACTAAAATAACTTGATGTCACATGTCCAAGCATTTCAATAGGTTGTTTTCTTTCATCTTGAACTATTTGAGCCCCTTCTTCTAAAACCTCGTTTGGATCTTCAGTTAATAATCCTACTAATTGCTTCCTATCATCTCTCATAGTATCGCTTCTGTATAAAGATCTTTTTCCAATAAAGTCATATTTCTTTTTACTTACTATCCAATCCATTTGAAGATCAATTGGTGTCATTGTGCCATCTGTATCTTGGCCTACAATTATAAAACCTTTTTCAGCTCTTAATAAGTGCATTGTTTCAGTACCATAAGGAGTAATATTATACTCTTTTCCTACATCCATGCATTTTTCCCATATAGATTTTCCATATTTAGACTCAATATTGATTTCGTAACTATGTTCACCAGTAAAACTAATTCTCATAATTCTACAATCAACTCCATCAATTTCAGTATTTTTAAATGACATATGAGGAAAATTTTCGTCGGTAAATTCAACATTTGGAAATATTTTTTTTAAAATATTTTTTGAATTTGGTCCACATACACTAGCAGTAGCATATTGATCAGTTACAGATGTTAACCAAACATCTAGTTCTGGCCACTCTGTTTGTAAATAATCTTCTAATTTTGATAGAACGTTTGCTGCACCACCTGTAGTAGTTGTCATTAAATAGTGATTTTCACCTAATCTAGTTGTTACTCCATCATCATAGACCATTCCATCTTCATTCAACATTAAACCATATCTACATTTACCAATACCTAGTTTTGACCAAGCATTTGTGTAAACTCTATTTAAAAATTCAGATGCATCTGTTCCCTTGATATCAATTTTACCAAGTGTAGAAGCGTCTAATATTCCCGCGCTTTCCCTAGCTGCCTTACTCTCTCTCTGTACAGCTTTATGCATGTTTTCATCATCCTTTGGATAGTACCATGCTCTTTTCCATTGGCCCACATTTTCAAATTTAGCCTTATGATTTACATGACATTCATGCATGGGTGTCTTTCTAGTTATATCGAAAAATGTTCCTACATTTCTTCCAACCACTGTTCCAAAAGTTAATGGTGTGTATGGTGGTCGAAAAGTTGTTGTTCCTAAACTGCCCATTTTTACACCAGCAGTTTCAGCAATAATTCCAAGTGCATGCATATTTGCAAGTTTTCCTTGGTCCGTTCCCATTCCAGTTGTTGTGTATCTTTTTACATGTTCTATAGATCTAAAACCTTCTCTCATTGCAAGTTTTATGTCTTTTGCTGTTGAGTCATTTTGAAAATCCAAAAAAGGTTTTGTTTTTCCTAAGGGTTTGTCATTAGGAAGTAGCCATATATTTTTACTCTCTTTTTGTTTTGGACATATGACTTTTATTTCATCAAAACTATTTGTTTTTGAAGAAAGAAAATTTTTACAATCTGATATCGTATTTTTAATAATATCATCTAGTTCAAAATCGCCATTACATGAGCCAATACTAATTTGATCAGACATTGCAGTTTTTGGTAAAAAAACTTGGTCAGAGTCCCTAAATTTTAACTTTCCACCGGATTGAGTAAATAAATGCACCATTGGTGTCCAACCACCGCTTATTGATAAGTTATCACAAGGTAAATTTACCCTCTTACCTATGACGTTAGTACTGTCGTCTGACATTTCCATTATTTGAATAGATTTAATTCTCCTATAACCCTTAGTATCTACAACTGTGTGATTCCAATAAATTCTAATACCTAAATCTTTTGCATTTTGTGCCAATACAGATGAAGTTTTTTTTCTTATATCAACAATAACAACATCTATTCCTTTTTTATTTAAAGAAATTGCAGTTTCGTAGGCAGAGTCATTATTAGTAAATATTACATTTTTATCTCCACATCTGACACCAAAGAAATCAATATATTTTTTAACTGAGTTTGCTAACATCACACCAGGTCTATCGTTATTATTAAATATTAATGGTCTCTCTATAGCGCCTGTTGCTAGAATCACTTTTTTAGCTCTTATCTTCCATAATCTTTGTCTTAATTTATTTGATCTTTCATCTAAAGATTTATGATCAGACAAATTTTCTCTAGCCAATAAAAAATTGTAACTATGATAAGCAGCTAAACTTGTTCTGAGTTTGATTGTTAAATTATCTTTATTTTTTAATTCCTTTATTTGATTATTTAACCATAGTGACGAAACTTCATTATTTATTTTAAAGTTTTCATTATCTTGAAAAATTGTTGTACCACCAAGTATTTTTTTATCATCAATTAAGACTGTATTATTTCCATTATCAGCAGATATGCGTGCAGCAATTATTCCTGCGATTCCACCACCAACAATTAAAACATCACAATGTATATATTTATGTTCATATAGTTCAGGATCTGACTGGGTAGGGGATTTACCTAAACCTGCTGACATTCTAATTGCAGGTTCATATAAGCTATACCAAAATTTTTTGGGCCACATAAACGTTTTGTAATAAAATCCTGCTGGTATAACAGGAGAAATAAAATTATTTATACCACCAACATCAAACTCAACACTTGGCCAGCAATTTTGGCTTGATGCTTCTAAACCTTCATAAATTTCCTGTTCTGTAGCTCTTACATTTGGTTCAGTAAATGAACCATTGCCACCTATTTGAACAATAGCATTAGGTTCTTCTGACCCACATGTCATGATTCCTCTAGGACGATGATATTTAAAACTTCTTCCAATTAAGTGCACACCGTTTGATAAAAGGGCAGACGCCAAAGTATCACCCTTGTAACCATAATATTTTTTTCCATTATATTTAAAAGATATTCTATTTGTTTTTTCTAAAAAATGTGTTTCTGACGATCTATAGTTTTCTGGCATAAATTATTTTGCTGGAGGTTTCTCTCCCATCTTATAAACTGCGTGGATTTTGTCATTTGATGTATCTCTAACAACATTAAACCATTTTCTACAACCATGTACATGGTTCCATCTCTCGAATTGAACGCCCTTAATATTTTTTCTCATAAATAAAAAATCTGCCCATTCATCATCGCTTAATTCAGAAGGTTGTTTAGGTCTAACTATATGCGCTTCACCACCTGCAGAAAACTCGCTTTGATCTCTTTCACCGCAAAATGGACAAGATATAACAAACATTAATGTGCTACAGCAGCTGCGCCGTGTTCATCTACTAGATCGCCACTTACAAATCTATTTATATTGAAAGCGGCATTTAATTTATGAGGCTCGTCATTTGCAATTGTGTGAGCAAATAAATCTCCTGAACCTGGAGTAGCTTTAAATCCTCCAGTGCCCCACCCACAATTAAAATATAAACCTTTAATACTAGTTTTACTAATTATTGGACTTGCATCAGGACAAATATCAACAATTCCTCCCCATTGTCTCAACATTTTCATTCTGCTAAATATGGGATAAAGTTCTAGAATAGCTTTAAGAGTACCTTCTACAACATCATGACTTCCTTTTTGAGTATAAGAAACATAAGCATCAGTACCAGCTCCAATAACTAATTCACCTTTATCAGATTGACTTACATAGGCATGAACAGCATTAGACATTACAACTGTATCTATAATAGGTTTTACCGGTTCTGAAACTAATGCTTGTAAAGGTTTACTTTCAAGCGGCAATCTTAAACCAGCCATGTTCGCTATTACACTTGAATGACCAGCTGCAACAACACCAATTCTCTTTGTTTTGATAAATCCTTTTGTTGTTTCTAAACCTTCGATACTATCGCCGTTTCTTTTAATTCCTGTTACTTCACAGTTTTGAATTATATCAACACCCATAGAATCAGCGCCTCTAGCATATCCCCAAGCCACAGCATCGTGTCTAGCAGTACCAGCTCTTTGTTGAAGTGTTCCACCTAACACTGGGTATCTAATATCTGGAGAAGTGTTTATTATAGGACAATATTTTTTAACTTCCTTAGTTGATAACCAAACTGCATCAATTCCATTCAACCTGTTGGCGTGAGTTCTTCTTTTTAAATCACGAACATCTTGAAGATTATGTGCAAGGTTCATAACGCCTCTTTGACTAAACATTATATTGTAGTTAAGTTCTTGTGATAGATTTTCCCATATTTTTAATGCATGATCGTAAAGACCTGCGCTTGCATCCCAAAGATAATTTGATCTTATTATTGTTGTATTACGTCCTGTATTACCACCACCAATCCAACCTTTTTCAACAACAGCTATATTATTCATATTATGCTTTTTAGCTAAATAAAAAGCTGTAGCTAGACCATGTCCACCCCCACCTACAATAATTGCATCATACTCATTTTTTGGTTCAGGATCTCGCCAAGCTTGTTGCCAATTTTCATGGTATGATAATGAATTCTTTAATAGAGAAATTATTGAATAGTTATTTTTCATATTTTTATAATAATTACTTGATAAATATTGAATATTCAATGATTTCAAGTTACACACTATTTACATAAAAGGTGAGGTGGGTGAGCTGGTTTAAACCAGGAGTTTGCTAAACTTCCGTACGTTATAATGACGTACCGAGGGTTCGAATCCCTCCCTCACCGCCATTAGTATAATGGGTCATTTTTAAAGAAATTTTTAAGTTCTATAGGTCTTTGTTCTAAAATATATCTGTAAACATTATAATTTTCTAACACTCTTTGAACATAGTTTCGTGTTTCTTTAAATTTTATTAATTCTATCCAATCAACATAATCAATTTGTTTTTTTTGAGGATTCTTATTAATTTTCTTCCAATATTTTACTCTTTTAGGTCCGGCATTATAAGCAGCTATTGAAAAAGGATAAGAGCCATCGTACTCTAATAGCAAACCAGCAATATAAAACGATCCCAGATTAATATTGTATTCAGGATTTTTAGTTAATTTAGATTTTGAATAAGGCAGTTTAGCCTGTTTAGACACAGTTTTTGCAGTGTAGGTCATAAGCTGCATTAATCCTTGAGCTCCAGCATGACTATGAGCAGAAGTATCAAATTCGCTTTCTTGTCTAATTATTGATAAAATAAATGCCGTCTCTGGAATTTTTCTTCCACCAACTCTGTTTGGAGTACTAATTATAGGGTAGTTATATTTGTTGTGAAATCTTTTTTCATATGAAGCAATTTTTGAAACTTGTATTGCAAAATCAAATCTCGATATCTCCGTAGCTAATCTTGCAGCTAACACTTCACTACCAGCTGATATATTTTGTTTAGCAAGGTGTCTTAAAATATGTTTTGTATACTTTGTTTTTTTAAGATCATTTAATAAATATACCGTTGCTACAAGTTTATTTTTATAAAATTCATTAATATATTTTTTATCGATTTCCATCTCTTTATTAAGTTCAAATTTTTTATTTGGAAAAATTTTCATATGTGAAAGTTGTCCATAATATGTGGTTAAATACTTGGAGCTTTCTTTATACCATTCAGTTGCTTTTTCAGAATTACCCAGTTTTTCATTTACTCTACCTAGCCAATATGCACCTCTAGATAGACTTATGGGATAACCAACTTCGTTATAAAATTTTGAAAAATGTTCTTTTGCAAGTATAGGGTCATTTAAAAAACTAAAAGCAATCCATCCACTCATCCATTGTGCTTCAGCATATTCAGGGCCTTTAGTTAAAGCATGATTACTTGATACTTTGTATGCTGTTTCGTACCTTTTTTTATAAATTAATGATCTTGAAATAATTGATCTTTCTTTCCACCATTTATCAGGCCTAATCATGTAATCTTTTGTATTGGGAATATTAAGTAGTATCTCTAATGAACTATCTACTCTTCCTCTTTTTCTTCTCCACTTTAATCTATCATAATTTAAACCTGGATCATTTTTAAGATGAGCAGGTACTTTTTTAATTGCTGCATCAACTCCATAAGATTTACTCATTAAAAGTTGTCTAGCTGTATATAAAAGCCTATAATCTTTAGGAAGATATCTTAGCATTCTCTTAAGATCCCAATATTTATTTTCCCATGAAAGATGATCAGCTCTAGATATATAATCATCTTTAGTTAAATATTTTTTAAATTTTTTTCTAAAATACGATAAATTTGATCGAGTTAAGTCTGCAGTAACAAATCCATCTTTTATAAGAGAAATTCCATAATCCACTTGTCCTAACGAAATTAGGCTTTCTCCTAAAATCATTTTTCCGTATCCACTTAATGGTGGATGAGTGTCAAACCATTCAATAATTTTTTTGTTTGATAAAACTTTGGTTGAAATTTTATGTTCACCCAAATATTTAATTCTATTAATTCTTGGATAGTCACCATTAAGTTCAATAAATTGTTTGTAATCGTAAAAAGAAGCATTATTACCTGTGGTTAGCAGATGCCTCCACTGAATAAAGTTGTATATTGATTTAGCTCTAGCTTTTTTTGCAACTTTTAAGGCATCTTTCCAATTGGATTTTTCCATAAATTGAATTGATTGTTTTGCATATGAATAATCTCTGTCACTGTAATAACTAGATTTTTTGGCAACCCTTGTGGTTTGTTTTCTTACT
>CACGVK010000018.1:0-18877 GCA_902576565.1 uncultured Pelagibacteraceae bacterium
GAAATTTTTTCCAAAAAACTTTACAAATTTTTCAAATTGAGAGTTAGATAAAATTGGAGAATTCAAAACATATATATTTTCTTCTGTAAGGTTGTTAAAATCTAAAATATTTCCTAAATTTCCGAATCTTGTTTTCAAACTCATTACTTTATTTTCTCTTAAAGAATCAATTGGTGGATTTGTTACTTGACTGAAGTTTTGTCTAAAAAAATGATACAAAGGTCTATATTTATCTGAAAGAACAGCTAAAGGTGTATCGTCACCCATAGATCCTGTTGCTTCTTTTCCGTCCTCAACCATCGGATGAAGTATTAACTCTAAATCTTCCAAACTAAATCCAAAAGCATGTTGTCTCTGTTTTAAATCGATTCCTTTAAATTTTTCTTTTTCTTTTTGAATTATAAATTTTTTATCTAAATCTATAATTTGATTATTAAAATTTTTATATTCTTTTGCTAAGTAATTTTTTATTTCACTATTTGAAAAAACCTTACCTTTTTCGATTCTTAGTCCTATAACTTCTCCTGGACCCAATCTTCCTTTTGATAAAATTTTTTTTTCATCTATGTCAACCATGCCCGTCTCTGAACCTGCAAATAAAAGATTATCCTCAGTTATTGTATATCTCAAAGGCCTAAGCCCATTTCTATCAGTTGCAGCAATAACCCACTCATTATCTGTTCCTGCGATTGCTGCTGGACCGTCCCATGGTTCCATTGTACTATTTAAAAAATTAAATAGTTGCATGTGTTCTTTTGGCAAAGTTTCACTTTTTTTTGACCATGCATCTGGTATCAACATTAGTTTTGCTAATGGAGCTGAATGTCCAGATATGTTTAAAAGTTCGAATACATTATCTAAAGCTGCAGAATCCGAATTACCTTCAGGTATAACTGGTTTTAAATTTTGCATATCTTCAAAAAAGGGACTAAACATTTCTTGCTCATGAACTTTCATCCAATTTATATTTCCTTTTAAAGTATTTATTTCTCCATTATGGGCAATTGCTCTAAAAGGTTGTGCCAAGTCCCAGCTTGGTGCAGTATTTGTTGAGAATCTTTGATGAAAAATTGCATATCTAGATATAAATCTACTATCTTGTAAATCTAAATAAAATTCGGATAGTGCTTCTGCTAAAAACATACCTTTGTAAATTATTGATTTAGAGCTAAACGAACAGATATAAAATTGATTTAAATTGTTTTCTTTACACTCTTTCTCTATTTTTCTTCTTGTTTCATAGAGTTTTCTTTCTAAATTTTTTCCATCAAGTAGTTTATTTTTTGGTGTAAATAAAACTTGTGTAATTTCAGGTCTTGTAGTTTCAGCTTTGCTTCCTAATACGCTTGTATTTATTGGAACTTGTCTCCACCTATAAATAATAAATTCATTATTTAAGAGATTTTTTTCTATGAGTGTTTTACATTTTTCTTGAGAATTATAATCATTTCTAGGTAAGAAAATCATACCTGCACAAATTACTCCTCCATCATACTTACGGCCATAGTTCTCAATTTTTTCTATAAAAAAATCGGTAGGAATTTCTATATGTATTCCTGCTCCATCACCTGTTTTTCCATCGGCATCAATGGCTCCTCTATGCCAGACTGCTTTTAAAGCTTGAATTCCGTATTCTACAATTTTTCTGGTTTTTTTTCCTTCTGTTGATGCAACTAATCCTACACCACACGCGTCATGCTCCATGCTTTCAGAATAAACATGATTTTTTTTAAGTAATTTTATATTTTTTTTTCTTATACTTTCCATTATGCAACTTTTTGTTTTTCAATTGATTTTAAGTAATTTATAATTGATTGAGCAACATCTCTTCCATCTTTTATCGCCCATACTACTAAAGAGGCTCCTCTTACAATATCCCCTGCAGCAAAAACCCCTTCAATAGATGTTTGCATATTATCAAAATCTATTTTTATTGTTCCCCACTTTGTTAACTTCAAATCATTACAATTAAATAATTTAGGCAAATCTTCAGGATCAAATCCTAATGCTTTAATTACTAAGTCTGATTTTATTTCATATTCTGAATCTTTTTTAACTATTGGTTTTTTTCTTCCACTTTCATCTGGTTCTCCTAAAATTATCTTATCAACAATGACCCCCTCAACTTTAGTTTTTCCAATAAATTCTTTTGGAGCAGATAACCATACAAATTCTACACCCTCTTCCTCAGCATTATTTACTTCTCTAGCAGAACCTGGCATATTTTCTTTATTTCTTCGGTATAAACACTTAACTGATTTTGCGTTTTGTCTTACTGACGTCCTTACACAATCCATAGCAGTATCTCCGCCTCCTATCACTACAACATCTTTACCTTCTGCATTTAATGTTCCATCATCAAATAATTTTACTTTATCTCCAAGTCCTTTTTTATTTGATGCAGTTAAAAATTCCATGGCAGGAAATATATTTTTTAATTCTTTTTTGGGAATTTCTACTTCTCGAGGTTTATAAACTCCTGTTGCTATCAAGATTGCGTCATGTTTGGCTCTTAATTCTTCTAAAGTTGCATCTTTACCTACTTCAAAATTCTGAACAAATTTTATTCCACTATCTTGTAAAAGCTTGGTTCGTCTTTCAACTACAAATTTTTCTAATTTAAAATTAGGTATTCCATATATTAATAATCCGCCTGGTCTATCATACCTATCATAAATAGTTACTCTATATCCTAATTTTCTTAGTTCTTCTCCACATGCTAAGCCTGCTGGTCCAGCACCAATAATTCCAACTGATTGTTTGTTTTCTTTTTTGACTCTTATTGGTTTTATCCAGCCCTTTTCCCATGCATTTTCTGTAATAAACTTTTCTATGGATCCTATTGTAACTGTTCCATGTCCTGATTGCTCTATAACGCAGTTACCTTCACACAATCTATCTTGTGGACATATTCTTCCGCAAACTTCAGGCATATTATTTGTGCTTTGAGAAACATTGTAAGCTTCCTCCAACCTACCTTCGGCTGTGAGTTTTAACCAATCAGGTATATTGTTGTTTAATGGACAATGAACTTGACAAAAAGGGACACCGCATTGTGAACATCTGCTTGATTGCTCTTTAGCTTTCTCTTGAACATATTCTTTATATATTTCATTAAAGTCCTCTTTTCGTTCAACAGTATTTCTTTTTTTCGGACTTTGCTGTCCAATATTTATAAACTTAAGCATTTTTTCTTCCATAATTCAGGGAAGTTATAATAGAATTATTCTAGCTAAAAGCACAATAAGGTCATATTATATGACCTAAAAAATAAAATTATCAATAAAATTAGCCCTTTTTTCACTTTTTGAATACCACTTATGCATTCATGTAATTGCTTTATTTTCATGTTATTTAGTTTACGAACAAAAATCTGAATGTTTTTTGAATATTTTTATACTTTAATTTTAGCTTTAATTCAGGGAATAACAGAATTTATTCCTGTTAGCTCTTCTTCTCATCTAATCATCTTTTCTCAAGGATCAAACTTCAGCTATCAAAGCTTGGAATTAGATGTTGGTCTTCATTTAGGATCTCTAGCAGCAATTATTTTATATTTTAAGAAGGATCTAATTGAGATAAAAAAAAATAAAAACTTAATATCATTGTTATTTTTTGGTTCCTTACCATTGTTAATTGTTGGTTTTATTGTTTATTACACTGGATTGATAAATTTTTTAAGAAATATTCAAATTATAGCATGGTCAACTCTTTTGTTTGGAATATTTTTATATATTGCAGATAAATCGAAAATAAGTGAAAAAATTGAAAATAGTTTAAGTATTAAAAATATATTTATAATAGGAATATTTCAATGCTTAGCTTTAATACCAGGTGTGAGCAGGTCTGGAATAACTATAACAAGTGCACGATTAATAAAATTTAATAGAGTAGATGCATCAAAAATATCATTTTATTTATCTATTCCTGCATTAATGAGCGCAAGTTTTCTTGGATTAAAAGAAGTATTTAATAAAAATTTAGATTTTAACTTAGTAATTTTAATCTCATTTATATTATCATTTATATTTTCGTATATAACAATTAAATATTTTTTGATTTATGTTAAAAATTATTCTTTAAATGTTTTTGTTTATTATAGAATATTTTTAGCTTTAGTGCTTTTCGTATTTATTTACGGATAGAATTATTAATGCTTGGTAGTATTTGTGATAAAATTACACCAATCAATATAAGAGCACATCCCAATATATTTCCTAAGCTTAATATTTCATTTAGAATTATCCAGGCAGCTACAGCAGCAAAAACACCTTCTAAAGAAAAAATAATCGCTGATGGGGCTGGTGAAATATTTTTTTGAGCAAATATTTGTAATGTAAAAGCAATACCTCCAGAAAGTAAACCAGCATAAATAATTGAAATATATTCATTCAATATATTAAGAAATACAATTTCTTCAAAAAAAAATGCAAAAAACATAGAAAAAAAAGCAACAACTAAAGCTTGCAGAGATCCAAAAAATAATGGTAAATCAAAATTTTTAATAAATTTTCCTATAAATATTATATGAAAAGCCCAAAAAAGAGCACATAATATAACTAAACTATCTCCTAATCTTACAGCTGAATTTGAAAAATCACTTAAAAAATAAACCCCAACTATACATAAAACTGCAGAGGGCCATATACTCCAATGTATCGATTGTGAATAAAAGAAAAATAAAATAACAGGAACCATAGGAACATAAAAAATTGTAAAAAAAGCAGCATTAGCCACATCAGTGTACAATAAAGCTGCTTGCTGAAAAAATGTTCCTAAAAATAAAAATAATCCAACCCAGAAAAGTAAAAAATAAAAAAGTTTTTTATTTGTATTTATTTCTTTAACAATTTTTTTTTTTTCAAAAATTAATGCAAATGGGATTATAGATAAAAAACCTACAAAAAATCTTGCACCATTAAAAGTTAGAGGCCCAATCATATCCATCCCAGTAGTTTGGGCAATAAAAGTTGTTCCCCATATAAATGTGCATAATAAAGCACTAATTAAAGAAAGAGATTTAGACATAATATTAATTTGCTAATTTATACGCAAAATTTTTACCTAAGTTCTCTTTGATTTCATTGCAAAATCTTGCTGCTTCAGCCCCATCAATTATTCTATGGTCGTATGACAAAGATAAAGGAAGCATAATTCTTTTTTCAAATTTTTCGTTTATAAAAACCTGTTTGAAATATTTTTTACCAACACCTAAAATAGCAACTTCTGGATAGTTAATTATTGGGGTAAAAAAAGATCCACCTATTCCGCCAAGGCTAGTTATGGTAATAGAACCACCATAAAATTCTTTTTTGGGAATTTTCAATTTTCTACATTTTTCACTAATATCTTTAAGTTCATTATTAATTTGATTTACATTTTTCTTATCTACATCTCTTATTTTTGGAACCATTAAACCATGCTCAGTATCAACGGCAATCCCAATGTGAAAATATTTTTTTAAAGTCATTTTTCCACTCTCAATTTCGTCTATGGATGAATTAAAACTTGGGTATTTTTTTAATGATGAAACTATAGATTTAATTATAAAAACCAATGGGGTTATTTTTTTAGTTTCACCAGTATATAAATCTTTTAATGAACTTCTAAATTCCTCAAGCTCTGTGATATCTGCCTCATCATGGTGAGTAACATGCGGTATAGTTCTCCATGAATTTGAAAGATGTGGGGCTGCAACACGTTTAACTCTTGCAACATTTTTTATTTCAATTTCTCCAAAATCTGAATGACTATATTCACTTTTTATTTTATTTTCATTTTTAAAATTTCTTAACTTATTATTTATATAATTTTTTACATCTTTTTCTGAAATTCTTCCCTTTCTTTCCGAACCATTAATTTCATTTAAATCTGCACCTAATTCTCTTGCAAATTTTCTTGTGATTGGTGAAGCAGAAATTTTTTTATTTTGGTTCATTTTATAACTTTGTTGGTATTGGTTTTTCTGGATCAATATTGTATTTTTTAATTGCTTCTTTTGCATACTTAGAAGAAATTAGTTGTTCTTTGCTTAGAACACTTAAAGCATAAGTTACAATATGTTCTTTATCTACTTCAAAAAACTTTCTTAAATTTTTTCTTGTGTCACTTCTACCATATCCATCTGTTCCTAATGAATAAAAACTTTTATTAATAAACGGTCTAATTTGATCAGCATTCAATCTTATATAATCTGATGCTGCTAATATTGGTCCCTCGGTATTTTCAATACAACTTTCAATATATGATTTTTTTTGATTTTTATCTGGGTTAAGCAAATTGTATCTTTCAACTTCAAATGCTTCTTTTCTTAGTTCATTAAAACTTGTTACGCTCCATACATTACTATCAATTTTATATTCTTTTTGAAGTATATCAGCTGCTTTTATCATTTCCCTTAAAATTGTACCAGATCCAAGCAATTGAATTTTTGTTTTTTTAAAATTATTAAATTCTTTAAATAAATACATTCCTTTAATAATTCCTTCTTCAATATTTTTTTCTTTTGGCATTGCTGGATGAGTATAATTTTCATTCATTGTTGTTATGTAATAAAAAATATTTTCTTGCTTTTCATACATTCTATATAACCCTTCTCTAAAAATAGTTGCAAGTTCGTATCCAAATGTTGGATCATATGACTTACAATTAGGTATTACAGATGACAAAATATGACTATGTCCATCACCATGCTGCAATCCTTCACCTGCTAATGTAGTTCTTCCTGCGGTTGCTCCAATTAAAAAACCTCTCGCTTGGTTGTCACCAGCTGCCCAAGTAAAATCTCCTGTTCTCTGAAAACCAAACATAGAATAAAAAATATATATAGGAATCATCGAAATATCATGGTTTGAATAAGAAGTTCCTGCAGCAATCCAAGATGACATTGCGCCAGCCTCTGTAATCCCTTCTTCCAAAACTTGTCCTTTAATATCTTCTCTATAAGAGCTTAATTGTTCAGAATCTACTGGCTCATATTTTTGTCCCTCATGTGCATAAATTCCAATTTTTTGAAAAAATCCTTCCATACCAAATGTTCTAGCTTCATCTGGTATTATAGGGACAAGTCTTGGAGCAACATTCTTATCTCTCAGTAAACTTGTTAACATTCTTACTAAAATCATAGTTGTAGACATCTCCTTTGAACCTGTTGACTCTTTCATAGAATTAAAAATATCAATACTAGGAGTTTTGATAGCTTGGGCAAAAGATGATCTTTCTGGTAAATTTCCTCCTAATTTCATCCTGCACTCTTTGAGATATTTAATTTCTGGAGAGTTTTCTTTTGGTTTATAATATTCAATGTTTTTAACTTGTTGATTAGTTAAAGGAAGGTCAAATCTATCTCTATAATAAAGTAAATCCTCTTCATCGAGTTTTTTTTGTTGATGAGTTGTATTTATACTTTCTCCAGATTTTCCCATACCATAACCTTTAATCGTTTTAGCTAAAATAACAGTTGGAGATCCTTTATTTTGCATAGCAGCATGGTATGCTGCATAGACTTTGTGTGGATCATGGCCGCCTCTATTTAATTTCCAAATATCTTTATCAGTCATTTGTGAAACAAGATCGAGCAACTGAGGATATTTACCAAAAAATTTATTTCTAACATATTCACCACCTTTTGCTTTGAAAGCTTGATATTCCCCATCTACTGCTTCTCCCATTCTTTTTATAAGCAAACCTGATTTGTCTTTTGCTAACAATGAATCCCAATATGAACCCCAAATAACTTTTAAAACATTCCACCCAGCGCCTCTAAAAATACCCTCAAGTTCTTGAATGATTTTTCCATTACCTCTTACTGGCCCATCTAGCCTTTGAAGATTACAATTTACAACAAAAATTAAGTTATCAAGTTTTTCTCTTGCTGCTAATCCTATCGCACCTAAAGACTCTGGTTCATCAGTCTCACCGTCACCTAAGAAGCACCAGATTTTTCTTCCTTCGTCTTTAAGCAAACCTCTGTTAATGAGATATTTATTGAATCTAGCTTGATAGATTGACATAATTGGTCCCAATCCCATGGACACAGTAGGGAATTGCCAAAAATTTGGCATCAACCATGGATGAGGATATGAAGACAAACCTCCATTATTTACTTCTTGTCTAAATTTGTCTAATTCTCTCTCACTTATTCTTCCTTCCAAATAAGCTCTAGCATACATTCCAGGAGCACTATGTCCTTGAAAATAAATTAAATCTCCACCAAATTTATTATTTTTTGCTCTCCAAAAATGATTCATTCCCACGTCATATAAAGTTGCAGCTGAAGCGAAAGTACCGATATGCCCTCCAAGTTCAGGATTTTTTTTGTTAGCTCTTACAACCATAGCTGCTGCATTCCATCTTATTATTGATCTTATTTTTCTCTCTAAGTTTTGATCACCTGGAGATTTTTTTTCTTCTTGAGGCAAAATGGTATTTATATATGGTGTATTTCTGGATAACACCAAGTCAGAACCCTCTTCATAAGAATGATCTATTAATTTTTTTATTAAAAACTGAGCTCTATGCTTGCCATCATTCTCTAAAACTGAAGAAAGAGACTCTAACCATTCCTTTGTTTCAATTGGATCTATATCTTCAGTATTTTTTAGTTCAATTTTTTGCTCAACATTTTTTATATTTGTATCAATCTTACTTTTTGAGATATCTTCCTTATTATTTAAATTTAAAGTGTCTTCTGCTTCTTTAATAATTTTTTCGGTATCAGGCGGAATATTTTCTTTTATTTTTTTCTGGTTTTTTTCTTCTTTTTCCTCTGTTTCTACTGTTGCTTTTAATATTGCAAGTAGATCACCCTTAGAAACTTTATCTCCTATATTTACATTTACTTTTTCTACAATTCCACCTTCTGTAGAAGGAACTTCAACACTTGATTTATCACTTTCGAGTGTAACAATAGAATCATTTTTATTTATTTTATCGCCTTGTTTTATAAGTACTTCTACAATTTCAACACTCTCAAAATCACCAATATCTGGTACTGTTAATTTGATAGACATTTAATAATACTTATTCCTTTAGTTGAAAATTTAATAAATGTTTCATTCTTGACATATTTATATCCTTTTTTAGTCAATCTTAAATGAGCATATTATTACATGATTAAAAATTTGTTAATAAAATTAAAATTTATCAATAATAAACGAAGTTTAGACACTAGGTTTTGGATACAGAAAATATTACTAAAAGAAAGATATAAGTTAATTTAATTTAGTTTAATTTTTTTTACATTAATCTATATTAGTGCTATGGGCTGCTAGCTCAATTGGATAGAGCGCAGAGCTACGGACTCTGAGGCTGAGGGTTCAAGTCCTTCGCGGCCCACCAAGAAAGGTTAAAATGAAAATATCATTACAACACTCTGTTATATATTTTTTTTCTATAGTTATAATTTTATTATTATTAATTACATTTTTAATTTAAATGAATAAAAAATTTGAACAAATAAGTCTTAAATCAGGTTTTATGAAACATAATGGTGGTTTATTATTTAGAAAAATTTCAAAGACAAAATACGAGTTAAAAACAAAAATAAAAAAAAATCATCTTAATAAGGCAGGAATCACGCATGGTGGATACATTGCTTCTATAATTGACGCAGGATGTGGAACCGGAGCTCATAGAGTTTCAAATAATAAAATCTGCGTAACAATTTCGTTAGATATAAAGTTTATTGATGGAACAAGACAGGGGGATATTATTGTAGGTAGCATAAGTATACAAAAAATTACTAGATCTCTAGTTTTTTTAGAATGTAAATTAAAATGTAAAAAAAGACTTATTGCTTTTGCATCGGGAGTTTGGAAAAAAACTAATAAAGAATTTAATTAGTTTTCTTTCTTTTAAAATTTAAGTAACCAAATATTAAAAATAAAATGAATGATAAAGGATAAACATAATTTTTACTTGGCCTATCTAAGTTTTCTACTTTTAATTCAGTAATCGAGTCGTCCATTTCAAAACCAGATTTTTTTGCTAAACCATTCCACTTCATATTATCAACAATAGTATTATTATCTTTTGAGACTATTGTTAAACCGTAATTTTCTAAATTGTAATTTTTTTCAAATGTATTTTTTTTAATTACAAATAATTTATATCTTTCTCCATATTCACTAAATCTAGTAACTTTTATATGAACATCCCTGTTTTTCTCAAATTTAATTAATGCAATGTTATTTAAATCTTTATATTCAAATTTTGGATAAAATTTATTTAAAATAAATTCTGGTGATAGAAATGATATTGAAACAATTAAAAAGATTATTATTTCATACCATCTAAGTTTATCAAAAAACCACCTTTGAGTAGCTGATGTAAATATTAAAATTCCTATCAAAGAAGTTATAATTACTAATAATGCATGCCACAAATTTTCAACTCCTATTAATAGAAGTTCATGGTTAAATAGAAAAACAATTGGAAGAATACCAGTTCTTAAACTGTACCAGAATGCTTGTACTCCTGTTTTTAATGGATCTCCACCTGAAATACCTGCCGCTGCATAGGATGCTAAACCAACCGGAGGTGTTACATCTGCCATTAAACCAAAATAAAATACAAATAAATGAACAGCTATAATTGGAAATATAAATCCTGAAGCATTTCCTACATCAACCAATACCATAGACATTAATGAAGCAACTACAACGTAGTTTGCCGTTGTTGGTAGTCCCATTCCTAGTAACAAGCATAAAACAATAGTTAATAAAATTAATATTATCACATTATCTTTCGCTACAGACTCGATAACGATAATCAAATTTGTGCTTAATCCTGTTGATCCAACAGATCCTACTATTACTCCCGCAGTTGCAATAGCTATACCAACTGCTACCATGTTAATAGCACCTTTCCTAAAACCTATTACTGTCTGATTAAACCAAGATTTTATAGCATTATTAAAATTTTTTTTTTGAATTAATTTGTTTAATAAATTTACTAAAACTAAGGCTATTGTTGCATAAAATATTGAGTATGAAGCTGTAAGCCTCATGTAAACTAATAAATAGATCAGAACAAATATTGGAATTAAAAAATGCAAACCTGAAAGAAAAGTCTTCTTTAAATTTGGTACATCTATATCATCCATTCCTTTTAAATTTAATTTTAGTGCCTCTAAGTGTGAAATATAAAATAAAGCTATATAAGAAATTATTGCTGGTAAAAAAGCATGTTTTACAACTTCGAAGTATGTAACTCCTATAAAACTTGCCATTACAAATGCAGCCGCTCCCATTACAGGCGGCATAATTTGTCCATTAACAGAAGATGAAACTTCTATTGCTCCTGCCTTCTCTTTAGAAAAACCTGTTTTCTTCATGATTGGTATCGTAAAAGTTCCTGTTGTTACTGTATTTGCTACAGAAGAGCCTGAAATCATACCAGTCATTCCCGAACCTAGAATTGCAGCTTTCGCTGGGCCTCCTCTCATTTTTCCTACCAATGCGAAAGCAAGATCTAAAAAATATTGACCCCCACCAGCAGTTTCTAACAATGCTCCAAATAAAACAAATAAAAATATAAAATCTACAGAAACTCCTATCGGAATTCCAAATATAGCCTCCTGATCAAACCATTGAAAACCCACTAGTCTTTTTAATGAAAGACCTCCATGAGAAATCATTTCTGGAGCATATTTTCCAAAATATGAGAATAATAAAAAACAAACTGCAATTATAACTAATGGAATACCTATAACTCTTCTAGTTGCTTCGAGTAATATTAATATTCCACATATTCCAATAATTAATTCTATAGGAAGAACAAAATTTTCTCCTAAATTAATTTTGAGTAGAATTCCTCCTCTATCTACTAATTGATCATAAAATAAATAAATATATAAACAACAAAACGCACCTAATAGACTTATAAAAATATCTATTATTGAAATTTTTTTAGACCTAGAAAATGGAAATATTAAAAAAGCTAATAATAATGCAAAACCTAAATGTATTGCTCTAGCGGGCAAACCTTTAAACATTCCTATATTAAACCAAAATGGAAAAGGAGATGCATACCACAATTGAAATAATGACCAAGTGATAGCTATTGCGCCAACAATCTTTAAATGAAAACCAGTGAGATTTCTAGTGGGTGATAAATCTTCGTGAATTTTATTTTCAATTTTTGTATCAATGTCTTGATTCATTTCTTAGATGATACATTACTTCAAAAAAAAGGCCCAATAAATATATCGGGCCTTTTTAAATAAATAATCTTTTAAATTACATTAATCCAGCTTCTTTATAGTATTTAAGAGCACCTGGATGTAATGGAGCTGAAAGACCATCTGCAATCATATTTTTCTTTTCTAATGGTCCAAAAGCAGGGTGTTGTTTTCTAAAATCATCAAAATTTTCAAAAACAGCTTTTGTTACTAAATAAACCAATTCCTCAGATACATCAGCACTAGTAACAACAGTAGCTTTTACACCAAAAGTAGTAACATCTTTCTTTTGCCCTGTATAAGTTCCTGCAGGTATTGTTGCTGCTGCATAATATGGAGCACCATCAATTAAACCTTGAACTGCTGATCCAGTAAGATTAATAGGAAGTGCTTTTGCTGCACAAGTTGCTGCTTGTTCCATTGCACCATTTGGAAATCCTACAGAATAACCATATGCATCAATTTTACCATCGCATAGAGCTTTAACTTGTTCAGAAGATGTTAATTCAGTTACTCCTTTAAAATAACTATTATCAACCCCCATAGCTTCCATTAGAACTTCCATAGTTCCTCTTTGACCAGAACCAGGGTTACCTATATTAACAGTCTTACCTTTAAGGCCTTTAAAGTTTTTAACTTTTGCTTTTTTTCTAGCCCAAATTTGAAAAGGTTCATTATGAACTGAGAATACAGCTCTTAAATTACTAAATTGTTTACCTTCCCATTTACTAGATCCATTAAATGCATGGAACTGCCAATCTGACTGTGCTACACCAAATTGAAATTCTCCATCTTTAATTTGACCTATATTGTAGTTTGATCCACCTGTTGATGGAGCAGTGCATCTGTATGCTTTATCAGTTGCAGCTTTTTTTCTTCCATGTTCAGAACTTGTTGCATATTTATGTAACATTTTACAAATTGCGTTACCTGTCTGAAAATATACACCTGTTGGACCACCAGTACCTATCGTAAAAAACTCTGCTGATTTTGCAACTGTTCCAAAAGAAAAAGTAGCTACAAAAAGCAGAAGAGCACTAGATAAGTTAGATATTATTTTTTTCATCTTGTTCCCCTTCCTTAATTTATTATCGTAAAGTTTAACAAAATAAATATATTCGTGTCTAGGAAGATTTTAATTAGATTCTGCCCAATCTTTCAGTCTTTTTGTACCTTCTATAATATTTGGAGCATATTCACTTAACAAATCCTCATTACTTGAATTAATATTATAATTTTTCATAAAAGCTTTCCCGTCAAAGTCAGTAAAACTTAATCTGGCAATAAGTCTATTTTTATTAAAACCAAAGTCAGAACCTGGGAGTATAGCTACTCCTTTTTGTTTTAATAAATCTTTACACATTGCTTCAGAGCTTGAAAATTTTTTTTCTAAAAATTCTGGCATTAAATAAAATCCTCCTTGAGGTTTATTTATTAATACTTTGTTGGACTTTAAATTTTTATATACATATTCTCCTACCATCTTAAGAATAATTCTTGATTTATTTAAATAATCATGATGATTATTTTTAAATGCACCAATAGCTGCGTACTGTATCGGAGCACTTACTGCAGAAAAGGTTTCACTCGCTAATACTTTCAAAGATTCTCCTAAATTTTTAAGTTCATTTGGAATAACAAAATATCCTAATCTCCATCCACCTGCTGCACACCATTTACTTAAACCATTACTCACAATAGTTCTTTCGGGACAAAAATTTGCTATTGATTTGTATTCATTAGAAAATGAAAGTTCAGAATAAATTTCATCGGATAAAACTGTTATATTATATTTATTAACTGTATTAGCAATTTCCTCTAGATTTTGACAGATTTGTCCCGAAGGATTATTGGGAGAATTTATGAATAATAAATAATTTATATTTTTATTTTTTAAAACAATTGACTCTATGCTTTTAGCGCTAGGAAACCAATTTTTTTCTGCAGAAGTTTCTATCTTATGGATTTTATTATTTCCAAGGATTCCTTGTGGCTCATAAGAAACCCAGCTTGGGGTAGGTAAAATTATTTCACCATCAAAAGCTAAATTAAGTAAAAACATTAGTTCTTTTGATCCTGGTCCAATAAAAATATTTTCAGATTTATAATTATAATTTTTTATTTTATTTGAATATTTTGCAATTTCGCTTCTTAAATCATAAAGACCTTGCATTGGTAGGTATTTGTTTTTATTTGCATTATTTTTTAATTCTGAAACTATATTTTCAGGGATTTCAAAAGGAGACTGACCAAATCCAAATTTAAATACTTTTTCACCTTTTTTTTCTAATTCTTTAGATACTTCATTAATTCTTAAAGTTGAAGAAATCTTTAAATTTTTAATAGTTTTTTTAATCATTATTTTTTTAATTCATTAATCTTTTTATATTCTTTTAATATTTCAGGATTTGCTAATGCTTGAATATTTTTAATTTTGTTTCCCTCAATAATGTTTTTTACTGCTAACTCTACTATCTTTCCATTTTTAGTTCTAGGAATATCAGTAACTCTAATTATTTTTGAAGGCACGTGTCTAGGAGATGCATCACTTTTAATTTTTTTTTTAATTTTGAATATTAAATTTTCATCTAAATTAAATTTACTATTTAAAACTACAAATAAAACTATTCTAACATCATTATCCCATGATTGGCCTATTACCAAAGATTCTTTTATTTCTCTAAATTTTTCTACAACTGAATATATTTCTGATGTACCAAGCCTTACACCTCCTGGATTTAAAGTTGCATCTGATCTTCCATAAATTATATAACCTCCTGAATTTTTTCTTTCTGCATAATCTCCATGATGCCAATAACCTTTAAATTTTCTAAAATAAGCATTTTTGTATTTTTTATGGTTTTTATCACTCCAAAATTTTATCGGCATTGATGGAAAAGCATTTTTACATATTAATTCACCTTTTTTATTTTTGATTGATTTTCCATTTTGATTACATACATCAACATCCATACCGAGACCATTATTTTGAATTTGTCCTGAAAAAACTGGAGTATAAATGTTACCTAATACAAAACATGAAACGATATCAGTACCACCAGAAATTGATGACAGATGAACATTTTTTTTTATATTTTTATAGATATAATTAAAATTATCTACAGATAGTGGTGAACCAGTAGAGCATATAGTTTTAAGAGATTTAAGTTTATATTTTAACTTTGCTTTAAAATTTAATTTTCTTAGAGAGTCAATGTATTTTGCACTAACTCCAAATAGTGTAATTTTTTCTTTTTCAGCAATTTTTATTAATAAATCATTTCTTTTAAACATTGGAAATCCATCAAATAGAACAATAGATGAATATGAAGATAAAGCTGAAACAAGCCAATTCCACATCATCCAACCGCATGTAGTAAAATAAAAAACATTGTCTCTTGGTTTTATATTACAATGAAGCTGGTGCTCTTTTAAATGTTGCAGTAATATTCCACCAGCTCTATGACATATACATTTTGGTTTACCAGTAGTTCCACTAGAATATAAAATTGCTAATTCTTGCTCAAAATCATATTTCTTAAAAATTATTTTTTTATATTTAATTTTTAATATATCATTCCATTTAAAAAAATTTATTCCTTTAACTTTATTATAATTTAGATAATTTTTTCCGGGATATTTTATAATTATAACGTTCTTTATTGATTTAATTTTTTTTAAAATGAAAGGCAATCTTTCAATTATATTAATTTCTTTTCCATTGTAATAATATCGATCACTAATTATTAGAATTTTTGGTTTTATTTGACCAAATCTTTCAATTAATCCATTAGTACCAAAATCAGGTGAACAAGATGACCAAATTGCTCCAATACCCGCTGTCGCTAAAAAACTCTCCACAGTTTCAATTATATTTGGTAAATAGCAAGCAACCCTATCTTTTTCCTTTACACCTATTTTTTTAAATGACTGTATAATTTTACTTACATTGTAATTTAATTTTTTCCATGATCTTGTTTCTTTAAATCCATTTTCACTTATAAATGTTATTGCTTTTGAATTATCATTTTTTGATAGAAGGTTCTCCGCAAAATTTAATTTTGAATTAACTAAGAATTTATTTTTAAATAGTTCCCTAGAATATTTAAATTTATATTTTTTATCTCCTTTAACTTTACAATAATCCCAGATAGAGCTCCAAAACTTCTCTTTATTTTTAATAGACCAATTTAATAACTTTGAATAATTTTTTGTGATTTTGTAGTTATAAAATTTAGACAAAAATTTCTCATACTCATATAGATTAGAGCTTATTTTTTCTTTTTTTGTCGCAGACCATAATTTTTGTCTCATAAAAATAAAATATATGGAATTATTTTAATTTGTGTTAATCTTAATTAAATAAAATTAAAATGAGAACTTTTTCAAGAATGATTCGGTCATGTTTTAGACCATCTTTGTTCTTTTAGGATAACAATATATAGTATTAAAAAAAATTAACATACAAAAAGTTGAAATGAGTAATAATAAAGTCACAGCCGTTCTTGGTCCTACAAATACTGGAAAAACATTCCTTGCTATAGAAACTTTACTCTCTTTTGAAAGTGGCATGATTGGATTTCCTTTGAGACTTCTGGCTAGGGAAGTTTACGACAAAGTAATAAATAAAATTGATAAAAATAAGGTAGCTTTAATCACGGGAGAGGAAAAAATAATTCCTCAAGACGCCAAATATTTTTTATGCACGGTTGAGTCTATGCCTATAGATAAAAATTTAGAGTTTGTTGCAGTAGATGAAATTCAAATGTGTTCTGATCATGAGAGAGGTCATATTTTTACTGATAGATTGCTAAATTTAAGAGGCTCCAAAACTACGATGTTTATGGGTTCAAATACTATGAAAATTATATTAGACAAACTTGAGGAAGATATTGAATATATTAACAAACCAAGACTTTCTAAACTTTTATTTACAGGACATAAAAAAATTTCAAGAATCGAGAGAAAAAGCGCAATAATTGCATTTTCTTCAGAGGAAGTTTATGCAATCGCTGAATTAATAAGAAGACAAAAGGGAGGAGCGGCAATTGTAATGGGTTCTTTAAGTCCGAAGACACGCAATTCTCAGGTAGCTCTTTATCAGTCTGGCGATGTTGATTATTTAGTTGCAACAGATGCTATAGGGATGGGAATTAATATGGATTTAGAAAATGTATATTTTTCAAATATTAAAAAATTTGATGGAAAAAAATTAAGAAGGCTAAATTTATCAGAGATCGGTCAAATTTCAGGTAGAGCTGGTAGATATTTAAGTGATGGATCTTTTGGGATAACTGGAGATTGTCAGGAAATAAATGCTGAGGAAGTAGAGTTGCTTGAAAACCACAAGTTTGAAGATATTCACACAATTTATTGGAGGAATTCAGATTTAAATTTCAATAATGGATCCTCCTTAATTAAATCATTAGAGGAGAAACCAAATAAAGGATGGTTAAAAAGAATATCCGAATGTGAAGATGAAAAAGTTCTTAAACACATTTTAAAAGACTCTCAAAGTCTAAGTATTTACAATAATAAAAACGAGCTAAAACTTCTTTGGGAATGTTGTCAAATACCTGATTTTGTAAAAAAAAATTATGGTCAACACATTGAAGTGGTCGGAAAGGTTTTTAATTTTTTAAGAGAAAAGCCATGTAGGATAACAAACAGTTATATGAAACAACAACTATCTTCTTTGGATAATTTAGATGGGAATGTTGACTCTATATCCAATAGAATAGCTAACGTGAGAACTTGGTCGTATGTATCTAACAAAATTAATTGGGTAGAAAATCAAGATTACTGGATTGAAAGAACTAAAAATCTCGAAGATAAATTATCAGACAGGCTACATGAAGAACTAACAAAAAGTTTTATAGACAAAAGAGCAAGTGTATTAGCTAGAGGATTAAAACAGGATATCTCTTTCGAAACCAAAATAGTTGATAATGAAAAAGTAATGATCAATCAGGAATATATAGGTCATTTAAAAGGTTTAAAATTAGAATTAGACTTAAAAATAGACTCTTTAGACTCAGATATAAAATCTCTTAAAAAAGCTGCAAGAAAAAATGTCAGTCCAGAAATAATTTCTAGAATCGATCAAATTATTAAAACAAACTTAATAGAACTTAAAGATGATTTTAAAATTTATTGGGAAAAATTTCCAATAGCTAAACTTATAGCAGGCAAAGATTATCTTAACCCAGGTATAGATTTAATCGTTGATGAAATGATTGAAAACGAGGATAAAAATAGATTATCTTTATATTTGCAGAATTGGATATCAAAAAAAATTTTGACAGAACTTAAAAGTTTGATGGATTTAAAATATATAAAAGAAAAAAATTCTAATATAAGAGCTCTAGCTTTTCACCTATATGAAAATAATGGTGTAGTAAAAAGGGAAAATATTAAAGAACTTATAGTTAGATTAAACCAAGAAGATAGAAAAATATTAAGAAATCTTGGAGTAAAATTTGGAAGATACCATATATTCTTATTTAGATTATTTAAACCGGGTGCGGTCTCATTTAGGATTTTACTATGGAAAAATTTTCATCAAAAATTTTTTAATCTTGATCCACCAACTTTTGGTCTTAATTTTCTAGAAAATAAAAAATCAATTAATCAAAAGTTCATGCTTCTTTGTGGATTTGAAAAATTTGAAAATTTTTATGTGCGGATTGATATATT
>CACGVK010000019.1:0-17351 GCA_902576565.1 uncultured Pelagibacteraceae bacterium
ATTTAATGAAAAGCTAATATTATCTGTATGTTTTGTTAAGGACAAGCCCGCATGTTTAGCTAGGACGCCATTCATAACGTGGCCTGCTTCTTTATTTTCTCCATCTGCAATTATTGCTACATCATTACTTAAAGTATTATTGTAAGAAACACCTGCGTATGGCTCAAGAACAAACCCATTTTCAAATTTTTTTGAATACTTTGCGCTAAATCCTGCGCTCAATACCTGATCGATTGCATCATCAACAGACAAATCACCTTCAGTAAAATTTGTTACATATTTAGGCAATCTATGAATGCCAAATGTACTTTGGATTTCTAAAGTTAAAGAGTTATTTTCATTAAAAATTTTTTGCTTTTCAACTTTAGAATTTATTCCAACAAATTGGCTATAATTTTTTTTTCTCTTTTATTTGATTGGCTTCAGTTTCTAAATCTTTAAAATTATTATAAGTTATTCCAACAATGGGTATTATTGACCCTTTAAATTTTTTTTATCTCAATATCTTGTTTGTATCCTAAAACCATATTTTTGGTTCCAGAAAACTCACCATTATCAAAAGTAGCATTTTGTTTTTTGCATAACCCATAAATAAATGTTTTAAGTTATTTTCTTTTTTTTTCATTTTGATCAAAATAACCGACTACACCTGATAAATCATTTTTATAAATGCCATTTCTTTTTTGATTGGTATCAAATACTATTTGTTCTATATCGTTGCTTACGGCGTTGAAAATATTTTTTAATTTGGATAAGAAAATTTCAGTTCTGTATTTTTTATTATGAGAATTAATATCTAAATCTTCACCATAAATTCTTAAATAACCATCTGTTTCAGAATTATCAGCATCAGCATTGCTTGAAGAGTCAAGAATTTCATATCTATCATTTCCACATAAATTATCTGTAACACTCATATTGGTTTTATTTTCAATCTCTATTGTTAAATCTTTTTTTAGATTGCAAGATAAAGAAATAACAAAATCTTCACCTCCAAGATCTAAGCTTCCGGTAATTGTAGGTTCTTCTGAAAGAACTAATGTATTATTATCGTTTCCAGACTCTACTTTAATTACTTTGGCATTTGTGCCTGAAACAGAGATAGCTCCGGTAAGTGTTATTGTATTATTGTCTGAATTTGAAAAAAAATGATATCCGTGTCCGTTAGTTCCTGATGTAGTAATAGTACCTGATTGTGTTATTGAGTTACTATCACCTGATTCAAAATAATAACCTTTGTTATTATTTTCTGTAAGAGTTATATCTCCTTTCTGAGTAATAGTGTTATTGTCACTACCAGATGCATCCGACACATCATCAAAAAAATATCCATGTGATCTTGCGCTTGTTCCTGCAGTTGTAATATTTCCTGTTTGTGTAATGGTGTTAGTGTCAGCATTGTCTAAATAATAACCATGGGACCACTTAACTCCAGTAGACTCCAAATCTCCTGATTGAGTGATGTTGTTGCTTTCACTATTTTCTATCATATATAAACGTGAAGTATAATTTGTAGTTTTTACTTTTCCTGATTGTGTGATGGTATTACTGTCACTTGACCTTAAATAAATAGCGTAGGCCTCAACTCCAGCGGTTGTAATAGTACCTAATATATCCAGAGTATTGCTATCGCCTTGTAATCTAATTCCGTATCCTGAGTTACCAGTTGTTGAAATATTTCCTAACTGATTAATTGTATTATCTCCTCCAGATGCATCAATTCCTTCATTAGCTCCTGAAGTAGTTATGGTTATTCCTGAATTTAATGTAAGGCTATCACTACCATCGATAGTATTTTCACCATTTGTAGATGTTGAATTTTCACTAATTGTATAATCATCTGCTAATAAATTTGCAGATAAAAAAAATCCTAGAACAATTATACCTAAAATTTTTTTCATGATCCGCGACACTAGCACAAAAAACCTGTCTGCACTATGTCCGCACTTGAGTTGCAAAACCTTACTTTTCAATTCAAATTATTCGCGAATAATGGTACAAAGTTCGGGGCACCTGGCAACAGAACGCCCCTTCCTATTTTAAAATAAGTTTTGATTATAAACGTAAAATTTAAAATACAACCTAGTGACTCGTTCTGTACTCGTCATTAACAGTTTAATCCTAGTGTACAATTACCGCTTAACATATCCATACCGGACTTCATGAGTTGTTGGCTAGTTCTAGGCACTTTTTTATAATAAGGATTTGAGGCAGAATCTATGTTGTAACTTCCTCCTGTAGAACCTGTTCTTGGAACTATGTCATAATGAGAACACTCGCCCGTAATAGTTACAAAATTACAAGTAGTCATTTTTCTTGTTTGTGGATTATAAAAAAGTTGATCTTTAGTAGTGGTGCTTGCGTTATAAATTCCGAATGCAGTACATTTCCCATTTAAATCTACAATGCCAATACAAGGTTTCATCGAATTTGAGCTTGAGTCATAAAATAATGTGCTCTTGTTATAATTACTTGCTTTATATGGTTTAAAAGATAAACAGTTTCCATCTTGAGGAACGTATGTGCACTCTTTCATACCTCCCGTTGAACTATCATAAAATAATTTTGGTGTTGAGTTAGAATAATAATTATTTGACTGGCTACTTGAATAAGATGAACTTGAGCTGTATGAGCTTGATCCAGATGAACAGTCGAAAGTCCAATGTGCATTTGAAATTCCATCACTTTTAATTTTTTCAACAAGATTTACAGCGGTACCATTTCCTAAATACCTACATGCTCTGTCAGCTTCCGACTTAATTGAGTAATATGATGTATCTCCCCATGGATCTACTGCTACCGCAAGACCTCCATAAGAAGTTCTATATGCAGAAGGAGCGCAATTTGCTAAAAAAAGAAGTAAAATTAATGAAGAAATATAAAAGCAAACTTTTTTCATTGTAAAACGATAACAAATTTTATGAAATAAGACGAGTCGATTTTGACTCGTCCTATACTCGTCCTAATACGTAAAATTTATATTATTTTGAAAAATAATTGGCTATAATCAAACAAAGTTCGGGGCACCTGGCAACAGAACGCCCCTTAGCATCTTATATTTATCAACAATTATTTAGATAAATTTAATTTTATCCGCTCTGTGTCCACTTAGTAAATTTAATCTAAATCAATTTGTATAGGTGAATGGTCACTTAATTTTTTTTCTCTATATGAGTGCAGGTATCCAATTTGATTTACAGATAAATCATCTGATGTAAAAAAATGATCAAACCGTCTTTTAGCTGCTACTTTACCTTTTCTTATAATTACAAATGAATATTCATAGGTTTTGTAGGAATGCTTCTTTCTATAACTATCTTGCATACCTACTGGCTTTAAGTTTTCAAATAAATTTCTTTCAGCTTGATCCCATCTTTTTCCACTTCCACCCCTGAAGCTTTTCTTAAGTCTGGGTTTGCCCTTTAGTTTCATTTTTTGTGCAAAAGTAATAACGTTATGTCTATGATTTTCTGATTGTGGTATATTAAAATCTCCACATAAAATCCTTGGATCTGAACTTGTTGTATTTAAACCTTCAAATATACCCTCTAAAGTTTCAATTTTAATCCAACCATTAGAAGAACCTGGAGGTATGTATGCATTATAGAATCTAATCTTTTTCTTACCTGTATAAATATTATGATTAAGTATTCTTTCTCTCCACGGAATATTAAACTCATTTAAATCTCTCATTTCTAATTTATAATTTGATGCAGTTAAAACTCCTAATTTTCTAGGACCAACTGACAATTTATTATCTTTAATTAAATCTAGACTAAAATGTATATGCTTAAACTTTGGTCTCAAAATTTCATTTATTATTTTGTAACTTTTGCTAGTTACTTCTTGTAAAGCCAATATGTCAGGTTTTTCTTCATCAACAATTTTTAATTGTTGTTCTATTATTTTAAAATTTTTACCTAAGTTCCATGATATTACACGCATGATCCACAATCCTAGCACAAATAATCTGATCGCACTATGATCGCAATGAGCTCATTTATTCAAGATTACTTAAACGCTTACTGAATACCTCATGGAATCTTAAAAGTTTTTCAATAATCCAATTTGAATATTCATCCCATTCTTCCTGTTTATATAAGTCACCCGATCTGTAGAGAGCTATTCTAGATGCAATTTTTTTAGGTAATGGTTCCCATTCCAGTTTTTCTCCAAATTCTTTTTCAATTTGATCTTTGTTTTTCATAAACTGTTCAATTATAGATTTGTCCCTTGGAAAATATATTTCTACATTTATTTCTCCATGACGTGAAGTAACCACATGAGATAAGTGAGCCTTTGAACTGCCGACTGGATATGTGTGCCAATGTTGTGGTCTAGCTTTTCTTATTTTAAGTTTATCAATCCCTTTTTTATTAATTGAATTACACACATGTGTATGAAATTCTAGGCACTTTAATTTTCTTTCTGTCAATTCACTTTTATCTAATTTAGATGCGGCGGTAGATATGCTTCTAGCCCAATTATTTGGTTTACTAACAACATTAAACATTGGTGCTTTTTTATCTTCAATTTGTATAACTTCTATTTTAACTCCAAAAAAATTATGCTTGTCGTCTGTTATTTTATTTAACCAATCTAATGTTTCTTTATGTTCGTCATTAAATTCTTTTGCTATCCATACAATTGTAACCGCATCTAAACCTGTTGCATAAGTCAATAGTTGTCCTAAATGCTTATGGTCAGTTTTTTCTAGTTGATTTTCAATTAATACATAATTTTCTGTTGCTTCATCTTTGCAGAGTATGTCTGCTCTGAATGGGCCAACTTCTTGTTCTTTTGCAACTACCACTAAATCAATACCAAGGGATAGACTTAATTTTTGAATATTTTGTTCTTCAGCTAACCAGGGAGTAAATTCTGTATCTTCTTTCTCCCAAATTTCTCTAACATCAACTTGTTCTATATTTCCTAGTTCAATTTTTTTCATATTTAAATCTAGCACAAAAAACCTGTCCGCACTATGTCCGCACTTGGGTTGCAAAACCTTACTTTTCATTTCAAATTATTTGCGAATAATGGTACTTTGTTCGGGGCACCTGGCAACAGAACGCCCCTTATTTAATATATGCCATTTACGCCATACCACATAGTTGCGGGAACATCAGTTAAATCAGTTTTTCCAAAATATTTTAGTTTTTCAACATTTACTTTAACAAATGTTTTAATTGATTGTGAGGCACTCTATTACTATTTCACAACCGGTGTTTTTTCGCATAAATTTTTTCATACAATCTTTGGAGTATCAATTGTTGCTATTATTTGTGCAACATTAGGTAAACCTGTTTGTGAATTTGGTTTAAGAATTTGGAATAAAACTTTAAAGATGCAGAATATTAAATGGTTTAAAACTGAAATAAAAATAAATATTTTTTCCTCATGGATTGGAGCAATTACTGGTGCTTTATCACAATTAATACTTGATAGTATTATGCACAGAGATATGACACCTTTGTTTCCATTTAGTAATCAAAATATATTTCTAAGAATAGTTTCTGTTGAACACCTGCATTATATCTGTCTTGGATTATTTGTAATTGGCGTATTTATTTATTTATTAAAGAAAGTTATTTTTAAATAATACCGAATGTGGCAACAGAACGCCCAAGTTTTAACATCTGTTACATCTTACAGTAGCAAACATTTCATCCCATTCATTTTCTTTTTCATCTACGTAATCAAGTAAAACTCTGATTGCTTTTGATTTGTCAGGTAAATTGTAATCATCAACAATTTTATCTAACAATTTATCCATATCTTCATATATTTCGACTTCCATTTTTATTTTATCTTTAGACATTTGACCTCCTTATTTTTATTTAGTTGGTTTAAAAATTAGACACAATCCATTATTACAAAATCTTTTGCCATCTTTGCCAGGTCCATCATTAAATACATGACCATGATGTGCACCACATTTTGCACAATGATATTCAGTTCTCTTCATTCCAAATGAATAATCAACTTTAGTTTTGAAAGCACCAGGTAGAGACTCGCTAAAAGAAGGCCACCCTGTTCCACTATCAAATTTAGAATTTGAACTAAACAATTTTGCTCCACAGTTTGCGCAGTGATAAAAACCTTCTCTTTTTTCATGCAAAAGTGCGCTTGAAAATGGTCTTTCCGTTCCTTCATTAAATAAAATATTTTTTTGTTCGTTAGTTAAATTTTTATTTATAATATTTTTCGTTGCACTAATAGCAATTCTATAAGGTAATAAAAAAAACCTATTAATGAGGATGTTAAAATTTTTAGAAATTTTCTTCTCATTAAAATTTAATATCTTATAAACCAACAAATTTTGAAACCATTCCAGACTCATAATGACCTGGTATGTTGCAAGCTGCTTCAAGTTTTATACTATTGGTAAATTTCCAAATTATTTCCCCAGTTTTCTTAGGTTCAAGTAATACGCTATTTGAATGAGAATGTGCCATTGAATGATCTTTTTTTGCAACTTCTTTCATTTTTTCTTTATCTATTTTATCACCAAGTAGTATTTCATGTTCAATCATTTTTGCCATTTCTTTTTGGTGTTTTATATGCATCATCTTATTTGCAATATTAAATTCATGAACCAATTCTCCATAATTAGTGACTATAAATCTAATTGTTTGATCTTTTGATACTACTATCTCAGATGGCTCAAAGTAATTATCATACATTTTAATTTCAATTGTTTTATCTACTTCAGATAATTTTCCTTTTTCACCAATCATTTTCATAGACTCTGCAAATACTAAATTTGGAATAAAAATTAGTAATAAAATAAATTTTTTCATGTATTAATTAATAATTATATTATTTAAAGTTACAATGCTGCCTATTGACACAATATGTTTTTGATATAATTACCTTATTTATGAAGTTAAAAATTAATAGCAAAGCACCAAGCTTTAAGCTGCCAAGTACTGATGGCAGTACTTTTGAATTAAGTAAAGTAAAAAAAAATGTAATTTTATATTTTTATCCAAAAGATGATACGCCGGGATGTACATTAGAATCTAAAGATTTTAGTAAATTAAATAACTTAATTAATAAGAATAAAACAATTGTGTTAGGAATTTCAAAAGACAGTATTGAAAGCCATTATAAATTTAAGAAAAAATATAAATTAAAATTTCATCTTCTTTCTGATGAAAAAAAAACAGTTATTAAAAAATATGGAGTGTGGGGTAAAAAAAGTTTTCTTGGTAAGCAATTTATGGGAATTATTAGGTCAACTTTTTTGATTAATTCAAAAGGAAAAGTACACAAAATATGGTCAAATGTTAGAGTAAAAGATCATGCAAAAGAAGTTTTTGAAGAAATAAAAAAAATTTGATGAAGAAAAAAATTAAATACGCGATTTATGGTTTTATCTACATATTATTAGTAATGCTATTAGCTATTTTTTTTTACAAAGAAGGTATAAGTCTTATTTAATTATTTAAAATTTTCCTACTTTTTTTGATCCAGTGTAAAAAATTTTTGACAATTCCTCATTTGCTATTCTTCTAGACTCAATATCTTTTGGATTCATTAGTTCAGTTGGTCTATTAACATTGTGATGATATTTAAAATCATCTATACCTCTTGCTTGCTGGACATACATTTTTCCCAATACTTGATTTACATCAGTTCCTATATAGCTCTGTATTACAAAGCCAATTCTTCTATCTTTACTTTTATTTAAACCAGATCCATGAACTACTGTTGGATGATGCAATGACATTTGTCCTGATTTTAATATTACTGGCTTTGTTTTTTCCATTGGAACATTTTCAACTGTTTGACCTCTAGTTAATAAATTATTTTCATCGAATTTTTGGTTATGATATTTCAAATTTTCTTTATGAGAACCTGGCCACATTAACATGCAACCATTATCCTCATTTGCATCAGTAACTGCCACCCATGCTGTTACCCAATTATATGGTTCAAGGCCTATATATTTTGCATCTTGATGAAAACTAACAAATCCTTTTTCATCAGGATTTTTTACAAATAAAGTTGTTCCGCATACGAGAATATTTCTTCCAATTATACTTTCTACCGCATCTAATAATTTTTTATTATGACAAATTTTATCAAACACTGGTGATATCAAGTGAACATAATTTCTTCCTAAACCTTCAAGTTCGTTAGGCCATTTTTTTTCAATAAATTCTATCTCTTCTCTAATTTCGTTAGCCTCGTCTTTTGATAGAATATCTATTGGACTGATGTATCCATTATCTTCATAATATTTGATTTGGTCAGCTGTTAAGCTCATTTAAATTTTATTAGTTTTTATTCCATTCAACTTTAAACATAGCTTCATTTCTTCTTAACATTGGTAATGTAAAGGGTGAATCGTAAGTAGCTTTAATAGGAAGTCCGTTAATTGATACACTGTCCTCATTAAGTTTTTTTTCAAGAATTTTACTGTGCTTATCAAAGTTTGCATCTGAAGCTCTTCCTGAATATCTGATCACTGCAAAAAAACCTTCTTTTATTGTTGAAATCTTAACTTCTGGATTTGTGGGAGAAGGTACTGTTTCTTTAGAAAATTTTGAAGGTAAGTAAAATTGCATATAGGTCACATTATCTTCGGTCGTTTGTGTAACTGGTACTGTCATACTAATTTTAGTAGATTTTTTATTTGCTCCAGAAATATATCTAAAGAGTTTTCTAAAACTATTATTGTTATCTTTGCTCATTACCTGAACAACTAAGCGATCTGAATAATATCTTACTTCATAAATATCATTTTTATGAACAACATCATAAGGTGCTTCTTCGTTAGCCATTGAGTTAGAATATAATGACAAAGACAAAAGATAAACAAGAAAGCTTATTAAAAATTTTTTTATCATTTTAAAGATTTAGCAAATTCTCTTACGTCTTCTACCAATAAATCTGGTTGCTCTAAAGCAGCAAAATGTCCACCTTTTGGCATCTCTGTCCATCTTTTAATATTATAAATTCTTTCAACATAAGATCGAGGAGCCCACTCTAAATACTCTTTAGGAAATAAAGCAGCTGCAGTTGGAACCTTTAAAGGCAGATGTTCTTTTGGAAGAGACCTTCCCCCCTCTTCTCTTCTTCCGTAATAAATCCAAGAAGCAGTATTAAAAGTTTTGGTAACCAAATAAATCATTATGTTAGATAATAATGTTTCTTTACTATAAACGCTTTCAATATCTCCATTTTTAATATCAGACCATCCTCTTATTTTTTCAATTATCCACGCAGCAACTCCAACAGGGCTATCCATCATCGCATAGCTTAAAGTTTGAGGTTTTGTAGCTTGTTGTGTTCTGTATCCATCTTCTATTCTCTGTTCTACTTTAAATCTTTCTTGCCATTCTTTTTCCTCTTTAGTTTGTGGTCCATCAGGATGACGAGTTATTAATATATTAATATGAATTCCTAATAAATTTTCTGGAAAATCATATGCTAGCCATGTTGCTATTGTTCCACCAAAGTCACCTCCTTGAGTTAAATATTTTTTATAACCAAGAACTTTACACATTAAAGAATTAAATATTGATGCCATTTTTCTAGGACCGATTGGTTTTTCTGGTCTTCCAGAAAATCCAAACCCTGGTAATGATGGTACAATAACATCAAAAGCATCTTCTTCTTTACCTCCATGTTTTTCTGGATGTGCTAACTGATCTATTATGTGCAAAAATTCAAATATTGATCCAGGCCATCCATGGTTTAGTAATAATGGTGTAGGATTTTTTCCACTGCCCTTTTCATGAATAAAATGTAAATTAATACCATCTACATTTAATTTAAAATTATTAAATTTATTAATTTTATCTTCAACTTTTCTCCAATTAAATTCTGTAATCCAAAAATTACAAATGTCTTTCATGTAATCTAAGTTTGTGCCATACTCCCAACCACCATCATCTGGCATTTCATGCCATTGGTAATCCTTAACCTTTGAATATATTTTATTAAGATTTTCTTCTGATATCTGTACTTTAAATGGTTTTATCATTTTAATAGTATATATATTTTTAATTTTAAAATATAAAAATAGTTATGAAAAAAATTATCAATAATCCAGCAAATTTTGTTGAAGAGTCAATTGATGGGCTTATAAAATCTCATCCTGAAGTTTATGCAATATCTAAAGATAATAATAGAGTTATAACTCGTGCAAAAAAAGCTACCAATAAAGTTGGTATTGTTACTGGGGGTGGTTCAGGTCACTTACCAGTTTTTACAGGGTATGTTGGAAAAGGTTTTTTGGATGCATGTGCAATTGGATCTGTATTTGCTTCACCGTCTGTAGAACAAATGGTCTCTGCAATTAAAAATGCTGATAACGGCAACGGAGTATTATGCATTATAGGAAATTATGGTGGTGATGTAATGAATTTTGAAATGGCTTGTGAAATGGTAGAGGCTGAGGGAATTAAAACAAAAAAAGTCATAGTGGCTGATGATATTGCTAGTGCTAGTGAAGAAGAAAAAAGTAAACGTAGAGGAATTGCAGGAATGATTTTTGTATTTAAAATTGCTGGTGCAATTGCTGAAACAGGTGCTTCTCTTGATGAAACTTTTAAAACTGCAATGGAAGCAAATGATAACATAAGAACTCTTGGTGTTGCGCTTTCACCATGTATATTGCCAGAAGCCGGCAAGCCAACATTTGAAATAAATGATGATGAAATAGAAATAGGAATGGGAATTCACGGTGAACCAGGAATAAAAAGAGAAAAATTAAGACCAGCTAATGATTTAGTAGACGATCTTTATAAAAGAATTATGGCTGACTCAAAATTAAAGGAAAATGACAACATTTCTATAATGATTAACAGTTTAGGAGCTACACCTTTAGAAGAATTATATATAGTATCAAAAAGAGTGAACGAAAACTTGTCTAATTCAAAAATAAATAATATTAAAACCTATGTTGGTAGATACGCAACCTCTATGGAAATGGCGGGTATGTCTATAACAACATTAAAATTATCTGATAATCTTAAAAAGAATTTAATGGCACCAAGCGAGTGTCCGTTTTGGAATAATTAAAATGATCTCAAATAAAGAAATAGTTTGTCCAAATAATTTACTTAACTTTGCTTTAAAAAAAAAAGATGTAACAGCAGGAATAGTTAATGCTGGCAAGCCTCTTCCAATGTTATCTGTTATGGATGCAGTCAAAGAAAATTTAATTTTACCAATATTTATTGGGGATAAACCAGAAATTGAAAAATGCGCTAAAGATCTACAATTTGATATTTCTAAATATGAAATTGTTCACGAACCTAATGAAAATAATACTGCAAAGATTGCTGCTGAACTTGCATCAAAAGGTAAAATCAGAATCATAGTAAAAGGTCATATTCATACTGATGTTTTAATGAAAGAAGTTTTAAAAAGAGATTACAACATCATAGGAAAAAATAGAATTAGTCATATTTGGCATATGACATTAGAAAAAGATGATAAGCCATTAATTATAACAGATGGGGCATTAAACGTTTTACCAAATGTAAAAACTAAAATGCATATTTTAAAAAATGTAGTAAATTTTTGTAATAGAATTGGAATTGAAAGACCAAAAATTGCAGTCCTTTCAGCTACTGAAGAAGTTTTAGAAAGTGTTCAAAGCTCTTTAGATGCTAAGCAAATTACTGATTTAGCAAAGGAAGAAAATATAAATGCTGATGTATTTGGACCTCTCGCTTTTGATAACAGTGTTTCAAAAAAATCTGCAGCAATTAAGGGAATTAAAAATTCTGTAGCAGGTCAAGCAGATGTTCTATTAGTTCCAAGTGTAGAAACAGGAAATGGTTTAGTAAAAATGATGATTTATTTTATGGGTGCTTGCGCCGCAGGTGTTGTCATTGGTGGAAAAGTACCTGTCGTTATAACTAGTAGATCTGATGATGCACCTGCAAGATTGGCATCTATGGCTGCTGCAGTTGTTGCATTAGACTGATTAATGATTTAAAAGAATTTCCAAAAAAAATGGCTATAAAATATCTAAAAAAATCACCTAAAACATCTTCTACAGATGATACAAAAACTAGAGAGATTGTAGAAAATATTCTTAAAGATATTGAAAAGACAAAAGAAGATGGATGCAAAGAATTAGGTAAAAAATTTGATAAATACGATGGGGAAATAATTGTTTCAAAAGAAAAAATAGAAGAAATTAAAAAAAATTTAGATCAAAAGACAAAAGATGATATTCAATTTTCTCATGAAAGAGTAAGAAAATTTGCTGAAGCACAACTTAAAAACTATGGTCAAGATTTTGAAGTTGAATTATCTGATGGATTGTTTGCTGGGCAAAAATTAATACCTGTAAATACTGCTGGATGTTATGTCCCTGCAGGAAGATATGCGCATATAGCTTCTGCGGTAATGAGTGTTACAACTGCAAAAGTTGCTGGAGTTAAAAATATTTTAGTTTGTAGTTCACCAAAACCAAATGTGGGTGTACATCCATCAATTATTTATACTGCTGACTTATGCGGTGCAGATGTAATTATGAACCTTGGTGGTGTTCAGGCTATAGCTGCTATGACTAATGGATTGTTTGGTAATGCACCAGCCGATATTTTAGTTGGTCCAGGAAATCAGTTTGTCGCTGAAGCTAAAAGAATTTTATTTGGAAAAGTTGGAATTGATTTATTTGCAGGCCCGACAGAAATAGCTGTTATAGCTGATGAGACAGCTGACTCTGAAATTGTAGCCGTTGATTTAGTAGGACAAGCCGAACATGGATATAATTCTCCAGCGTGGTTATTTACAACTAGTAAAAAACTTGCTGAAGAAGTAATGAAAAGAGTTCCTGAATTAATTGCTGATTTACCTGATTTACCAAAACAAAGTGCTGGTGATGCTTGGAGAGATTTTGGTGAAGTAATACTTTGTGATACCGACGAAGAAATGGCAAAAATTAGTGATGAATATGCTCCTGAACATTTAGAAGTTCAAACAAAAAATCTTAAATGGTTCCATGATAGACTAAAAAATTATGGTTCATTATTTATAGGAGAAGAAACAACTGTTGCTTATGGAGACAAATGCTCTGGAACAAATCACATATTACCTACTAAGGGTGCTGGCAGATATACGGGTGGATTATTTGTAGGTAAATTCATTAAAACATTAAGTTTTCAAAGAATGACAAAAGCATCTACTAAAGAAGTTGGTGCGGCTGCTGCAAGAATTTCAAGATACGAAGGAATGGAAGCTCACGCAAGAACTGGGGATGCGAGACTCAGAAAATACGGTTTTTCAAATTAAGTATATAATTTCCATAAATACATAGCTAGATAAAATAGTCATAAATATAATAATAAAAAAATTTATAGCTTTCCAAAGATTTGAATTAATTAAATAGTTAGAGAAAAATTTTGCCAAATAACCTAAAGAAAAAAAGAATAAAAATGATGCAATTGCAGCACCTATGCCAAAATAATATTTATTAATAATTAAAAAATTTTTTGAAAAATTTCCTAAAAAAAATACAGTATCAGAGTAAACGTGAGGATTTAAATATGTAAAACCTAAAGTTTTTAATGTTATATTTTTTAATGAAAGAAGATTGTTATCAAAGCTAATATCAGATTTTTTATATAATGATATTACTTTACTATAAATAAAATAAATCAAAAAACAAAAAGTAGAATATTAAATATTAACTCAACATTTTTTGTAAATAATACTTTAAAATACTCAAATAAAAATAATCCTAGAAAAATTAAAATTAAATCAGATATTGAACAAATTAAACAAACTAAAAATACATATTGTTTTTTTAAACCTTGCTCAATAACAAATATATTCTGTGCTCCAATAGCTAAAATTAAACTTAATCCAGTAAAGAAACCTAAGAATAGAAAGCTCATTTTATATGCTATTTATCCAGATAATTGTGGAGTATTTGATTAAATTCATCTGGTTTTTCTAGGTGAATATTGTGACAACAATCATTAAATATAAATAATTCACTTTTAGGAATATTTTTATTTAAAGTATCTACTTGATCAAAATTATAAGAAATATCTTTATCGCCCCACATAATCAGAGTTTCATTTTTAATATTTTTTAAATTTTCAAAGCCATTCCAGTTCTTCATTGCAATTAATGCATTGTCGGCTGTAACCTCATTTATATTTTTTGCAGCTTCTTCACATAAATAATAATTTTTTGCTTTATCTTCCTCAATGAACCATTTTTTTGGAACTCTTTTAATAAATTCTTTTATACCTTCGTTTTTTAATCTTTCTCTAGATGTTTCAATAGTCTCAAATCTTCCTGGTATGTCACCAATAGATCCTGTCGCAAAACAAACAAGTTTATTAATTTTACTACCTGAAATCTTGGCTATTTCCTGAACTATCATTCCTCCCATTGAATGACCAAGCAAATTAAAATTATTAATATTTTTACTTTCTAAACACTTTAATATTGCTTTTGCCATATCATTTATACTATTGAGAGATTTCACATTGCTACTTTCTCCAAAACCTGGAAGAGCTGGAGCTATTACCCTGAAATGTTTACTAAAATATTGTTTTTGAAACTTCCACATGTCAGAAGATCCTAGAAAACCATGAACTAATACTAATGGAAATCCTTTTCCTACATCATCTACATATATTTCTTGCATATTTAGATAATAATTGATTAAAAAAATATTGTTAGGAAAAATTTAAAAATTTAATTCTTATGATTGGTATTTTAGGTGGAATGGGTACTCAAGCAGGGCTTGATTTTTGTAATAAACTTGCATTAATCAATAGAGGTAAAATAGATCAACAATATCCACTTTTTATTTTATACAATAAATCAAACATTCCTAAAAGACCTGAAAATATCAAAAAATATACAAACGTTTTAAAAAGTTTAATTAAAGGGTGTTTGTTGCTACAAAAAAATAAATGTAAATTTATTGTTATGCCATGCAATACAGCTCATTATTGGCATGCTGATTTACAAAAAAAAATTAATATCCCAATTATAAGTATGCCTAAAGAAGTTTATCTTTATTCAAAAAAAACTTGTAAAAAAAATTCGAAAATTGGTATTCTTTGTACTGAGGCGACTTTAAAAACAAAAGTATATAACAAATATTTTGACAAAAATTTTAATCTTATAAGTCCTAATACAGCATTGCAGAAAAAATCAGTGAATAAAGCAATTAAGCTTGTAAAAATGGGTAAAGTTCGTGAAGCAGAAAAAACTATAAGACCCGCAGTCAATTATTTAATTAAAAATAGATGTAAAAAAATAGTTTTGGGTTGTACGGAATTGCCTATTGCAATCTTTGCTTACAAATCTTTTAAAAAAATAAAAGAGTCTAAAGTATTTATTGATCCAAATCTTCTTTTGGCAAATGTTGCTATGAAAAAATATAAAAGATAGTTTTATACTTTGAGAGCTGTTTTTTTTACATCTTCTAAAAACTTTTTTCTTTTTTCATCACTCACAAATGGCACAGCAAAATATCTTTTATAAATAACATCAGATATTCCACAAATATTAAATACGCCTCTTCTTAATCTTTTAGTTGGCATATTTAAAAAAAAGGTTCTTATTGCAAATTGCGGAGATCCATAAGTACAAAATACAATCGCTTTTTTTCCTTTAAGGTTTCCAATTGGATAACCATAATTACCAAATATTTTTTTAAATCTAAATGCCCATGGAGGAGACAGAACTTTATCAATCCATCCTTCTAAAATTGCTGGCATTCTAAAATTCCATATAGGAGCAATCAATACAATTACATCTGATGCCTCTATTCTTTTTTGGTGATCTAAAACTACAGCATCGGGTTTCTCACCAGCAAAAACTGGATTAAAATTTTCTTTATACAGATCAACAATATCAACTTCATTACCGTTGTCTTTTACAGTTTGAATAAAAGTATCTTTTATTGAAGCATTGAATGATTTATCGTTGTAGTGTCCATAAACTATAAAAATTTTTTTCATTAATTCCAAATTCTGTTTAAAATTCTCTCTCTGCCGCACGCTTTTTTATATCTTAAATAACTTGCAAATTTTTTAATATAGAAATCTTGATGCTTTTCCTCTGCTATATAAAATTTCTCAAATTCTCTAACATAAGTAACAATTTTTTTATTAAATTTTTTTTCTAATTTAACAATAGTTTCTTTAATCAATTTTTTTTCCTTATTATTTTTATAAAATGCTACTGATTTATAACTATATCCTTTATCACAAAATTGACCGTATTCATCAAAAGGATCAATGTTTTTCCAGAAAAAATCTAACAAGTCTTTGTAGTTGGTTTTATTTCTATCAAAAACAACTTTGATAACTTCAAAATGTCCACTATTTCCATAAGTTACTTCCTCATAGTTAGGGTTTTCTGTGGTTCCTCCAGAGTAACCTGAGATTACTTCTAAAACACCTTCCTTTTTTTCAAAAGCTTCTTCCATGCACCAAAAACATCCACCAGCAAAATATGCGTTATCAAGATTTTGACTAAAAGCAGAAGTTTGTAAAAAAAAGATTAAAATTAAAAATTTTTTCACTATTTTTTAAGAGCTGGAAATACTGGATTAGATTTTTGAAATAATTTTTGATACTCTTGCTTAATGCATCTATTAGAAATGTATTTAATATTATTATCTTCAGCAATTTTTTGAGCTTCATCATTTTGAATTCCGTACTGTAACCACAAAACTTTTCCACCGATTTTAACCGCTTCGTTAGCAAAACCTGGAGCTTCTTTTGAAGGACGAAATACATCAACGATATCAATTTTTTCAGTTATTTTATCTAAACTTGATACAACTTTTTCTCCATTAATTGTTTCACCTTCTGCAAAAGGATTAACAGGGATTACTTTATATCCAAAATCTTGCATGTACTTCATTACAACATTTGCAGGTTTTCTTTTTAAATTTTTTGGATCTTCTCCTTTTTTTTCAGAACTTACACCAATCATTGCTATAATTTTTGAATCTTCTAATATTTTTTTTATTTCGCTATCGTTCATTTATTTTTCCATTTAGGTTTTCTTTTCTCTAAAAATGCTGAAATTCCTTCATGTGCATCCATAGCCATCATATTTAATGTCATCATTTTACTCGTATATGAATAAGCTTTTCTTAATGGCATTTCTAATTGTTTGTAAAAAGCTTGTTTTCCTATTTTAATTGTTAAATTCGATTTAGAAGCAATTGTTTTAGCAACTTTTAAAACCTCACTATTTAATTTTGCTGTTGAGAAATGATCATTAATCAAACCAATTTCTTTTGCATAGCTAGCTTTTATTGGTTCACCAGTTAAGAGCATCTTCATCATTCTTTTTCTACTTATTTTTCTACTAACAGCAACCATAGGTGTACTACA
>CACGVK010000020.1:0-16866 GCA_902576565.1 uncultured Pelagibacteraceae bacterium
AGATGTAATTGGTTTAATAGAAGCCCAAACAGACCAAGCAATGAATATATTTACTCAATCTTTAGGTTTAATTTCTAGTAGACTAGAATATTTAAGACAAAATAAATTTAAAAATGATTTAAGTAGAAACGACTTAAATATTTATTTAGACAACGATATGTTAACTTCAATAACCAAAGCACTGATAGTGCCAATTTCAGAAAGCAAAAATGTAAGTATACTTCCAGATGATTGGTCTAGTTGGTCTAAAGGGTCAATTAGTATAACAGAAATAGGAGATACTAATAATTCATCCAGAAAAGAAATTGATAGTCAAGGCATCGCTTTTGGTTTTGATAAAAAATTAAATGATGATGATATTTATGGTTTTTCTGCACATTATGGTCAAAGCGATACTGACGTAGGTTCAAGTGGTAGTGGCATTGATAGCAAGAATTACAGTATTGCAATGTACAGAACCAAGCCAGGAATAGATAAAAATTTTATTGAAGGGACGATTGGTATTGGAAAAATTAAAAGCGATATTGAAAGAAAATCTGGATCTAACACATTAACTGGATCTCGGGACGGAAATCAAATTTTTGGTTCGATTAATTTTGGTAAAAAAATTGCCAAAGAAAGTTTTAATTTAAACCCTGTATTAAGAATTGACCTTGGGTACACAAAACTTGAAGCATATCAAGAAGAAGGTACAGATGCACTAGCTTATGATGATCAACAAATAAAAAGTGGTTTATTATCTTTAGGTTTTGGTATGAATAATTTATTAAAGTTTGAAGAAAGTACCTTGAAACCAATCGGTTTAATTGAATTTGGGTTAGATTTTAGCGACTCTTCAGTTGTAAATTTAAATTATGTCTCTGATACAAGCACTAATTACACTTACACATACGACATTACTTCAAATTACATGTTAACATCTGAAATTGGGTTTCATTATGAGACCAATGAAAATCTAATTATAAATACTAGTTACAAACGTATTCAAGGTGAAGAAAATAAACACTCTGAAACAATAATTTTTGGTTTAAATTTCAAACCACAAAGAGAAAATGAATATGCAATGGTATTAGAAGATGACAAGGCTTCAGTAGAATATAAAAGAAATTTTAATGGCTTTGATGTTAAATTTGACACAGGGTATGATTTGTTTAAGCAATATCCTGATTATGAAATTAATTTAAATGTTTCCAGTAAATTTTAAAAAACTATTCTTTTTTTTTAAAGTTAATGCTTTTACTTTCTAATAATTTAGTCAGTTCACCATTTTCAAACATTTCTTTTATTATATCGCATCCACCGATAAATTCATTTTTTACATATAATTGAGGTATTGTGGGCCAATCACTAAATTCTTTTATTCCTTGTCTTAATTCTTGGTTTTCCAAAACATCTACTCCTTTAAATTTTACTTCTAAAATTTTAAGTATATTTGAAACAGCCATGGAAAAACCACACTGCGGAGCATCTGGCGTTCCTTTCATAAATAGGCATACTTCATTATTATTTATTTCATTTTTGATTAAATCGTTAGTTTGTTGATCCATTTAGTTCTCCTTTGTTTTAATTGCTAGAGCATGAAGCTCGTTTCCCATCTTTCCTTTCAATGAATTATAGACCATTTTATGTTGTTCAATTTTGCTTATACCAGAAAATTTAGAAGAAGTAACTGTAGCAGAATAATGGTTTCCATCTCCTGCAAGATCCTGAATTACAACGGTTGCATCAGGTAGAGCTTCTTTAATTAAATTTTCAATTTCTTTTAAATCCATTGCCATTAGTTTACCATATACTCTCTTAACCAATTCTTATTATAATTTAATAAATCGTCAACTGTTAGAATTGGCTCATTATTAATAATTATATCTTTTTTTGTAATAGTGCCAAGTTTGTCAAAATGCACAGAATTGTCGTTTAATATTTTTATAATTTTAGATTCATTACTTTTTGCTATTTCAACGATATATCTTCCTTGATCTTCGCCGAAATAATATTCAAATATGTTAATTAAATTTTTTATTTTATCAAACTTTATTCCTTTTTTTCCTTTAATACACATTTTAGAAACAGCGATAATTATTCCTCCCAAAGAAACATCATGCACACTTTCAACCAGCTTATCATTTATAAGATTTATTAAAGTTGTTCCTATATTTTTTTCATTGAATAAATTAATTTCAGGGGGTGGTCCTTTTTTTTCATCTAGAATTTCCCTAGCAAAAATACTTTGTTCTAAATGACCTTTGGTTTTCCCTAAAACTAAAACTAAGTTTTTTTCTTTTTTGAAATCCATCGTAATCATATTTTGGTAGTCTTTAATTAAGCCAACACCGCCTATTGCTGGCGTTGGTTTTATACCTTTGTCTTTAGTTTCATTGTAAAATGATACATTTCCTGAAACCACTGGAAAATTTAAATATTTGCTAGCTTCTGATATACCTTCGACACATTCAACAAACTCTCCCATATTTTTTTCCTTTTCGGGATTACCAAAATTTAAACAATTTGTAATAGCAATTGGTTTTGCACCTACAGAAATTAAATTTCTCCAACTTTCACAAACAATCTGTTTTCCACCAGTTAATGGATGTGAGTAACAGTATAATGCGGATGAATCTACACTTGCGGCGATTGCTTTATTGGTTCCATGTACTCTAACAACACCTGAATCTCCACCGGGTTTTTGAATTGTATCACCCATAACTGTATGATCATATTGATCCCAAATCCATTGTTTGTCAGATATATTTGGGTTGCTAAGAATTTTTTTAAGACAATCAACAAGATTTAGTTGTTTAAACATTTCTTTTTTAAACTTAATTTTTTGAGGAAGTTTAGTTTTTTTCCACTTTCTATCATATAACGGAGAATTTTCTGCAAGGAGCTGAATAGGTATTTGAGCAACCTTTTGTTTATCAAATACTAATTCGATTTTTTTTCTATCAGTAGTTTTTCCAATTACAGCAAAGTCAATATTCCATTTTTCAAAAATTTTTTTTGCTTGATTTTCTTTTCCATTCTCTAAAACTATAAGCATTCTCTCTTGACTTTCAGAAAGCATTATCTCATATGGAGTCATATTTTCTTCTCTGCATGGAACTTTACTAAGATCTAATTCTATTCCTAATTTTCCTTTTGATGCCATTTCAACACTAGAAGATGTTAAACCAGCTGCTCCCATGTCTTGAATTGCTATAATTGAGTTATCTTTCATGAGTTCTAAACATGCTTCAAGAAGTAGCTTTTCTGTAAATGGATCTCCAACCTGTACTGTGGGTTTTTTTTCTTCAATTTTATCATCGAATGTAGCAGAGGCCATGCTAGCACCATGAATTCCATCTCTACCTGTTTTTGAACCAACATAAATAACAGGTTTGTTAACACCAGCAGCTTTTGAATAAAAAATTTTATTTTTATTCACTAAACCCAAGGTCATTGCATTAACTAAAATATTACCATTATATGATTCATCAAAAGATGTTTGACCACCAATTGTTGGCACACCTATACAATTACCGTATCCACCAATTCCTTTAACTACACCGCGTAAAAGGTTTTTTGTTTTTTTATTTTGAGGTGATCCAAAATGTATTGAGTTAAGATTGGCAATAGGTCTTGCTCCCATAGTAAAAACATCTCTCATAATTCCACCTACACCTGTTGCAGCACCTTGGTATGGTTCAATAAATGATGGATGGTTATGACTTTCGATTTTAAAAACTATGGCATCATCGTCATCTATATCAATGACTCCAGCATTTTCTCCAGGTCCTTGAATGACTCTTTCGCCTTTAGTGTGAAGCTTTTTCAAATGTTTTCTAGATGATTTGTAGGAGCAATGTTCATTCCACATTGCTGAAAAAATTCCTAATTCAGTAAAATTAGGTACTCGTTTTAACATTTCACAAATTTTTTTATATTCTTCTTTCTTAAGACCGTGATCTATTGCAGTTTTTTCTGTTACATCCATTATTTTAAATTCTTTAAGAGGTTTTCAAAAAATATAGATCCGTCAGTTCCAGAAAGATATTTGTCAATCATTCTCTCAGGATGGGGCATCATTCCTAAAATATTTTTATCTTTATTAAATATACCAGCGATATTTTTAATCGCTCCATTTGGATTATTTTCTTCATTTTCGCTTCCATTTTCATCGCAATACGTCACTGCTATTTGGTTATTATCTTCTAAAGATTTCAATTCGTCACTAGAACAAAAATAATTTCCTTCATTATGAGCAATATGAAGTTCTAAGACATCTTTTTTACAATTTTTAAAATATCTATTTTCTTTATTATTTATTTTAACAAAAATATTTTTGCATACGAAATTAAGATATTTATTCTGTTGAAGAATGCCTGGTAATAAACCTGTTTCTGTTAAAATTTGAAAACCATTACAAATTCCTAGAACAAGACCACCAGATTTTGCAAAATCAATTACAGACTTTATTATCTTTGATTTTGCGGCAATACTTCCACATCTAAGATAGTCTCCATATGAAAAGCCTCCAGGCAAAACTATTAGATCGCTTTTTGGAAAATTTGCATCATTATGCCATACCATTTTATTATCAAAACCGTGTTTCTTTAGAGCTACATCCATATCTCTATCACAGTTAGACCCTGGAAAAATAATTACAGATGATTTCATTGATTATTGTACAATTTTGTAATCTTCTATGACTAAATTTGCTAGAAGTTTTTTACACATATCCTCAGCTTTTGTTTTAGCTTTTTTCTCATCTTTTTCATCAATTTCAATTTCAAAATATTTTCCCTGTCTAACTTCATTTACATTATTATGACCCATTCCAATAAGAGTTTGCTGTATCGCTTTTCCCTGAGGATCCAGAACACCTTTTTTTAAAGTTACAATGACTTTTATTTTCATTATTTTTTTTTAATTTTAACTTCTTTAGGCTTTGGAAATGAAATTGGTGTTAACACTGGTTGTTGATGAAGAATATTTAATCTTCTAGCTACCTCTTGATATCCTTCGATTAAATTCCCTAAGTCTTTTCTAAAAATATCTTTATCTAATTTTTTTTCTGTTTTTTCATCCCATAATCTACAAGTGTCTGGACTTATCTCATCAGCTAAAATGATTTCATCATTTGATGTTTTTCCAAATTCAACTTTAAAGTCTACCAACTTGATTCCAACACCTCTAAATAATCCTTGGAGAAAATCATTAATTCTTTTACATTCATCTGTAATCAAATCTAAAGTTGACTCATTTAACCAGTTAAAAGTTAAAATATGTTCTCTACTTATCATTGGATCACCTAGATCATCATTTTTCAAACAATATTCTATTAAAGGTCTCTCTAGCGTCGCTCCTTCTTCAATACCAAGATTTTTACACAAAGATCCTGCAGCAATATTTCTAACAATAAACTCAATAGGAAAAATATTTACAGCTTTAACAAGTTGTTCTCTCATATTTATTCTTTTAATAAGATGATTTTTTATTCCAACCTGGTTTAAATTTGAAAGTATATATTCTGAAATTCTATTATTTAAAATTCCCTTGCCATCAATTTTTGCTTTTTTTTGGTTGTTAAAAGCTGTTGCATCATCTTTGAAGTGCTGAATAACTAAATTTTTTTGCGGTGAAGCGTATATTATTTTAGCCTTACCTTCGTATAATTTTTTTCCTTTTTTCATTATTTAAATACTCTTTTAAAAATATAATTAATATTTTTAAAATGTTTAGAATAACTGAAAATTTTATCAATTTGTTTTTGGGAAATTTTGCTAGATATTAACTTATCTTTTTTGACTAATTCGATTAATTTTATATTTTTAGAAAAGCTATTTTTTGCTAAATTTTGAACGATCCTATAAGCTTTCTCTCTTGAAACACCAGCTTTAGTAAGTTCAAGCATTATTTCTTGTGAAAAAATTAAACCATTAGTTAAATTTAAATTTTTAAGCATATTTTTTGGGTAAATAATCATATTTTCCAAAACATTAGCAAGTCTAGTCAAAGCAAAATCTAAAGTAATGTTTGCATCAGGACCAATATTTCTCTCAACACTTGAATGGGAAATATCTCTTTCGTGCCAAAGTGCTATATTTTCAAGTGACGGTAAAGCATAACTTCTTACCATTCTAGATAATCCAGTTAAATTTTCAGTTAAAATTGGATTTTTTTTATGAGGCATTGCTGAAGATCCTTTTTGTTTTTTTGAAAAGAATTCTTGTAATTCATTTACTTCTGATCTTTGAAGATGTCTTATTTCAGTTGATATTCTCTCTATTGATCCAGCAATAATAGCTAAAATTGAAAAATAATAAGCATGTCTATCTCTTGGAATTATTTGAGTAGAAATTGGCTCAGGTCTAAGTTTTAGTTTATTTGACACATAAACTTCTATCTTTGGATTAATATTTGCAAATGTTCCAACAGCCCCAGAGATTGCACAGGTTGAAATTTCTTGAATTGCATCATTTAATCTTTTTTTATTTCTTTTAAATTCTTCGTAATATGATGCCAATTTCAAACCAAAAGTTAATGGTTCAGCATGAATACCATGACTTCTTCCAATACAAGGTGTAAGTTTATATTTCTTAGCTTGTCTTTTTAAAATTTGTAAAATTTTATCTATATCTTTAATTAAGATTTTACCAGATTGTACTAATTGAACATTAAAACTTGTATCCAAAACATCAGAGGATGTCATTCCTTGATGAAGATACCTTGCTTTTATACCGGCCTGTTCAGTTATTGAAGTTAAGAAAGCAATCACATCGTGTTTAACTTTTGATTCTATTTGGTGAATTCTATTTACTTTGATTTTGCCTTTTTTCTTTACAATCGAAGCTACTCCTTTTGGAATAATTTTATATTTTTCCATAGCTTCGGCTGCTGCAATTTCAATATTTAACCAGATTTTATATTTATTTTCTTCAGACCAAATATCAGTAAGTTCTTTTCTAGAGTATCTTGGTATCATTTATTATACGGAGGCTTTCTATAACCTTTAGCAGATTCTGTGAAAATTTCATAACCATTTTCGTTTATACCTATTGTATGCTCGAATTGTGCTGAAAAAGATTTATCTTTAGTAACAGCTGTCCATCCATCATTTAATATTTTTACATCATATTTACCAGCATTAATCATTGGCTCAATTGTAAATGTCATTCCAGGTGTTAGTTCCATTCCCGTATTTTTTTTACCATAATGCAAAATATTAGGATGTTCATGAAAAGTATTGCTTATACCGTGACCACAAAAATCTCTAACAACTGAATATCCTTTTTCTTCCACATAAGTTTGAATTTCATAACCTATATCACCTAATTTTGCACCGGGCTTTAAAATATTAATTGCTCTTATTAAAGATTCGTATGTTGCGTCTATAAGATTTTTAGCTTTAACAGGTATGTCTCCAACCGCAAACATTCGGCTAGTATCTCCATGATAATCATTTACTATCGCAGTAACATCGATATTTAAAAAATCTCCATCATTAAGGACTCTATCTGATGGTATTCCGTGACAAATTACATGATTTAATGATGTGCATAAAGATTTTGTATAACCTCTATAATGTAATGGAGCAGAGTAACCACCGTTATCTTTTATATATTCAAAACAAATTTGATCTATTTTGTCAGTTGTTATTCCTGGTTTAACATAATCGGTGATCATATCTAAAGTATTAGCAGCTAATTTTCCTGCTAATCTCATTTTTTCAAATTTTTCTGAATAATCTTTATTCATTTATTATATTAATTTTTCTTTCAATTTTAATCTCTTTAGAACTCAAAGAACATCTATATGCTAAAAATTTAACACCTGATTTCTTAGCTAATAGATAATTTTGATAGTAATTTTTATCAATATCTTTCGCTATTCTAAAATGATTTATATCTTGGATTTGAGTTAAAAATAAGACGTAAGGTATATAGCCTTTTTTAATTGAATTTGTTAATTTATTTAAATGTTTTGATCCTCTAGTCGTAACAGCATCAGGAAATTCTGCATATTTATTGTCCCTGATTAAGGTTACATTTTTAACCTCAATTATGTTTTTATCACAAAGAAAATCAAATCTTGTATCATCAGAGTATTTAAATTCTGGCTTAATTTTTTTAACTGATTTAAATTCTTTTAAAAGTTTATTTTCTAAACCATGTTGAACTATTCTATTCGCGCGATGAGTATTAACACCAACTAATTTCTTTTGAGTTTCAATCATTTCTAGTGTGTATTTGAGTTTTCTTTTGGGATCGTCACTTTTACTTATCCAAACATTATTACCTTCATTTAATAAACCCATCATTGAACCCGTGTTAGGACAGTGAGCAGTCAGTACTGAATTATTTGCTTTAATATCAACAAAAAACCTTTTATATCGTTTGATTAGTTTGCCTTTAATTAAAGTACTGGTAAATTTCATTATATTTAATTTATATTTCTAAATGGAAAATAAAAAAGAAATAATAGCAGGAATCATAATAATAGGTAATGAAATATTATCTGGGAGAACTCAAGATACAAATACAAGCACTCTTTCTATTTGGCTTAATACATTAGGAATTAAAGTACAAGAAGTAAGAGTAATTCCTGATGATGGGAAAAAAATAATTGAGACAGTAAATAAGTTTAGAAATTTATTTAATTATGTTTTTACAACTGGTGGAATAGGACCCACACATGATGATATAACTGCATCATCTATTTCTAAGGCATTTGATTTGGAATATGGTCCACATAAGGAAGCTATGGCTATACTTGAAAAATATTATAAACCAGGTGAATTCAATGAAGGAAGACAAAAAATGGCTTGGATGCCAACTACTGCAAAATTAATTCTTAATCCTACAAGTGGAGCACCAGGTTTTAATGTAGAAAATGTTTTTTGTTTACCGGGCGTACCTTCAATATTGAAGTCAATGTTGGGTGGCATGCAGAATAGCTTAATTGGAGGAAATCCTATTTTAAGCAAAACAATTAATTTAAGAACAGTTGAAAGTGAAATTGCAAAATCTTTATCAAAAGTACAAGACAATAATAAAGATGTTGATATTGGCAGCTACCCTTTCTTTAGAGCGGGAAAACTTGGTGTTGCTATAGTATTAAGATCTTCAGATCAAAGCAAAATTGATAAGTGCGATATAGAAATAATAAAATTTATAAAAGAAAAAAAAATAGAAATTATTGAAAATATCTAATGCTATATTTTGCATACGGCAGTAATTTAAATCATCATCAAATGAAAAAAAGGTGCAAGGGATCAAAATATTTAAAAAAATATACTTTAAATGGTTATAAGTTGATTTTTAGTCACAAAACCAAAGATACAATTTATGGTCATGCAAATATAATTAAAAATAAGAATTCTAGAGTTTTTGGTGCAATTTGGGATATTAACAAAAAAGACGAAAGTGAGCTAGATGGATATGAAGGTGTTGACTATGATTATTATCAAAAAGAATATTTTTCTTTAAGAGGAAAAAAAGTTTTAGTTTATGTTCAACAAGTATATTTTCCCAAAAAACCAAACTCTACCTATTTGCATACTATAATTGATGGATATAAAGACTGTAATATTAATGTTAGCTTATTAAAAAAAACTGTTTCAAAGTATGATATAGACTACAAAATAAGTTGGTAAATGCAAAGCTCTGATGAAAAAATAAATTATGAAAACATATGGGACGAGTTTAATAAAAAATTTTCTTCACTTGAGAATATAATTACATTTTCAGATTTAAATAAATATCCTAAGTATCAAAAATTTATAATTAATAACTTAAATTTTTTTCTAAATAATCAAGAGGAAAGATGTATAAATAATTTTACCAAAAGCCTAAATTATCCAGAAATCATAGATTTTTATTTAGAAATATATTTAAAGTTATTATTTTTATTTATCAAAAAAAAACAAAAGGATACGGAGGAAAGTAAAATAATATTCGGTATTGGAACTGGAAGATCCGGCAGTACTACTTTGACCCATCTATTAAATATTCAAAAAAATACCTTTACCTTTCATGAACATCCACCAGGTGTACCATGGTTTAATGGAGAAAATATTGTTAAATTTCACATGAAAAGATTTAATTTGTTACTTAATTCTTATAGCAGTGTAGCTGATGTTGCTCACTGGTGGTTACCATATGCTGAAAATATAATAAAAGAAAATCCTAATTCTTTTTTTTTATGTATGAAAAGAGACAAAATACAAACTGTAAATTCATTTCTAAAAATTAAAGGTAATGGACAAAAGGGGTCAATAAATCACTGGATAAAACATGATGGAAAATTTTGGAGCAAGAATATATGGGATGAAACATATCCAAAGTTTAAAGTAGATGATATTCAAGAAGCAGTAGGGGAGTATTGGGAATATTATTATTCAAAATCAGATGAGATAGAAAAAAAATATCCAAAAAACTTTAAAATTTTTGACATAGATGAGCTTTCAACTGAACAAGGTCAATTAAATATCTTAAACTTTTGTAATTATAAACATCCAATTACTGCTTTGAATATAAAAAAAAATGTTGGTACTATTAAAGAAGGTAGAAGTTTTTATAAGTTAAATAATGAGAATTAAATTATCGATAATAGTATGAAATCTGCTGGTGGAACAGAATTACAAGTTAATTATTTAAATAAATATTTAGATTTATCTAAATATGAAAAAATCAATTTAATTATTAATCAAGCTGCGTTTAAGAGAATTGAAGCTAAAAAAAAAAATATTTTATGGTGTCACCATTATATAGATCAACCTTCAATAAAATTATTAAAAAATGCTGAATTAGTTAAGTTACTTGATGCAATTGTCTTTGTAAGTGAATGGCAAAAAGGAGAATTTATAAATCATTTCAATCTTCCAGAGAATAAATGTCATGTCTTGAAAAATGCAGTTAATATTGAACCAATAAAAGAGAATAAAACAAATAAAAAAATTAGATTAATTTATACTTCTACTCCTTGGAGAGGATTAAATGTATTAGCTAAATCAATCCAATATTTAAATGAAAAAAGAGACGATTTTCATTTAGACGTTTATTCCTCAACAGAAATATATGGTGAAAAATTTCATAACGAAAATAAAGCTAATTTTGAAAATTTTTTTAAACAATTATCTCAAATACCTAATATTACTTCCCATGGATATGTTCCTAATAATCAAATAATTTCTAAACTTAAAGAAGCAGATATTTTTGTTTATCCAACAACATCCAATGAAACATTTTGTATAGCAGCCTTAGAGGCTTTAGCATCTGGATGCCTAACATTCACAACAGACTGGGGAGCATTTAAAGAATTAGGCGAAAATTATATTGAATTAATTGAATTTGATACAAATTTAAAAAATTTATCAACAAAATTTGCAGAAAGACTAAGTTATTTGATGGATGAATATAAATCGGGTAAATTTAATCAAAAACTTCTTTCACAATCAGATTATTATTCAAAAAAATATTCTTGGATAAAAAGAGCTGAGGAGTGGACGAATTTTTTAAACAAATATATTTGATTTTACCAATTATGATTAATCACCAATACAAATGTATATTTATTCATATACCAAGATGTGCTGGATCTTTTATTGAATTAGCTATTGATAAAAGAGATTGGTGGAATGTAGATTATAAAAAAAAACATTTATCAGTAGTAAGCGCAAAAGAATTATATAAAGAATATTGGGACGATTATTTCAAATTTGCTTTTATACGTAATCCCTGGTCTCTTGAAGTTTCTTGGTATTTTTGGAAAAAACAATTCTTAAATAATTTAACATTCAAAGAATTTATTAAAAATGAAGATTTAAATAAAACAATTAAATTAAGTAGTGGATTTGATGATAAAAAATTTTTAAATATTTTTCCTAATCTTACTAACTGCTTTGATTACTTACAAATTAATGATGAAATTGAGGTTGATTTTGTGGGTAGATTTGAAAATTTAAAAGAACATCTTTCATTAATTTCTAAAAAATTAAATATTTCAATACCCAAATTAGGTCCAGTAAATAAGACTAATCATGAGGATTTTAAGAAATATTATGACGACGAAACAAGAGAAATTATTGGTAAAAGATATAAAAAAGATATAGATTTTTTTGGATATACATTTGATTAACATAAATATGATATTTATAATTTAATGAAAAAACTTTTAGGGATCTTGGTTCTGGGTTTGTTGTGGTGCAATATTAGTTTTGCACAGGATTACAGGATAAAAAATTTTATCAAGTGGTTATATGAAAATGGTTATAATCAGTATGTTGAAAAAGATTCGGATGGAAAATTACAAACTAATTTAAAACTTAAATTAAATCCAAGAAAAAGAAACATTGATTATGATTCAAACCCAAACAGAGACACGCTACTTTATTATGTGTGGGACTTCACATATGGATTAAGAAACTCGTATGAGGTTAAACCTTCTAAAGAACCTTATGAATTTAAATTTAATTTAATTGAAGATAAATTTGTAAAAAAACAAATGAAAACTAAAGGCATTCTTAGTTATTTGTATTACCAAGATGGCGAAGTATTAATTGATGAATTTTCTCCCAAAGAAAGATTAGGAGAGTTTTTAAACAATGAGACAAAATTTTTTTCAATGTCAATGGGTAAGTCAATAACTTCTTATGTACTTGGTCATGCGATATGTGAGGGCTATATTGACGGAGTTGATGCAAGAGTAAATGACTGGCCTATAATAAAAGATTCACTTTATCATGATCAAAAGTTAATTGATTTTTTGAATATGAGTACTGGTGATCAAAAATATATCGATGAATTTAAATCTTACATGGGCACAACTAAATTAACCAATTATGAAGATAACAGTATTTCCCAAACAATGAGAGTTTCTCTTAAAGGCTCGGTTAAATCAAAAAGTATCTATAATTATAATGGATTTATTACGCAGCTTATTATCAATTATACAAAGCATAAAACAGGTGATGATTATGAAAAACTGTTAAATAAAATTTTTGCAGATAAGGTAAAAATTAAATACAGCATTCTTCCTTATAGAAATAGTGGCACGGGCCAAGGAAAGTTACATCCAACTATAAGTGCAACCAGATATGATTGGCTAAGGATTGCAAAAGCAATAATGGATGACTATCAAAATGATACTTGTGTTGGTAAATATTTAAAAACAATTTATGAAAGAAGAATACCGAAGAATAAAACCGAACCAGGATTTAATCGTTCCAAATCCTATGGAGGTCAATTTCATATGGATTATCCAGGGTTAAAAGATAGAGTTGTATTTGGCTTTGGTGGTTACGGCGGAAATGCAATTTTAATTGATGTCGAAAAATCTAGGATAGTAGTCGTTAATTCAGTCCACTATAATAATAAAAAATTTAAATATAATGTGAAAAAACTTTTAATTGATCCAATTAAAAAAGGGAAGTGAAAAAACTTTTAGAGATCGTGGTTCTGAGTTTGTTGTGGTGCAATATTAGTTTTGCAGAAAATTTTAATAAATTTAATAAATGGCTTTCTGAAAACGGATATCATCAATATTTAACTGAGCAAGGATCCAACAATCTAAATATCAAAATAAAAAAAAGAGGAAAGTCAAATCTTACTATTGCCTATAGTTCAAACCCAAATAGAGACTCCCTGATTTATCAGTTATGGAAATACTCATATAGAGATAGTCGCTATCTACGAGGGATTTTAAAACCTACAAATAATTCATACGATTTTAAATTCAACTTAATTGAAGATAAATTTATAAAAAAACAAATGAAAACTAAAGGTATCCTTAGTTATTTATATTATCAAGATGGCGAAGTATTAATTGACGAATTTTCTCCTAAAGAAAGACTGGGAGAGTTTTTGAATAATGAAACAAAATTTTATTCAATGTCAATGAGCAAGTCACTAGTTTCTTATATACTAGGTCATGCGATATGTGAGGGCTATATAGACGGAGTTGATGCAAGAGTAAATGACTGGCCTATAATAAAAGATTCACTTTATCATGATCAAAAATTAATTAATTTTTTAAATATGAATACTGGTGATCAAAAATATATCGATGAATTTGGAAAAGATGGTACCAGTGCATTAGGTAATTATGAAGGTAGAGATATTGCAACAACCATGCGCTTACACTTTAACAGAAAAAATACAAAAAAATCTAAGGAAATATATAATTATAATGGATTTGTTACTCAGTTAATTTTGAACTATATAAAATTTAAAACTGGTGAAGATTATAAAAAACTTTATAGCAAGATTTTCAATGATAAAGTAAAGATCAAACATAGTATTCTTTATAGTGAAAATAGTCTTAAAGAACATTTTGGAAATGGACATCCTAACATAAGAGCGACAAGATTTGACTATCTTAGAATTGCAAAAGCTATAATGGATGATTATTCATCAATTGTACCTTTAATACCAACTGGAAAAGGAACATCAGCTTCACACTTGTCTTGGACAGATGATAAATTTGTTGAAGGGGAAGCATCAATTATTGAAATATCAGGAGTGTATAAAAAATATCATTGTCCTATGGCTAGAACTGTTTTGCTTGGCAAACCCGATCAAAAAAAAATAGATACAATGAAAAGGACAAGAGAAGCGCTCCAAGCAGGTATTGATGTAACAAAACCAGGAAATACAGCAGACGATGTAGCCCAAGCATTTTGGAAAGTTCTGGATAAATATGGAATAGAAAAAAAATCTAGAACAGGTTACTCAATAGGTATAGGCTACCCACCGGATTGGGGAGAGCATACACTTAATATACAAAAAGGTGATAAAACCGTTTTAGAAAAAAATATTTGCTTTCATATGATAGCTGTAATGCAATTTGGAGAATGGGGAGTAGAAAGTAGCGAATCTATTAGAGTGACAGAAAATGGAGCTGAAAATTTTTATAAATTTCCTGATGAATTACATATTAAAGGATAATGAAAAAAATTTTATGGATTGTTTTATTGTTCTTTTTTTTAAATGTAAAAGCTTATACTGACAATATTACAGATTTTAATATAGAAAATATAAGTATAGGTGATAGTGCATTAGATTATTTTAATGAACCTCAAATTGTAAATAGTGAATTAGATTGGTTTAATTACAGTTATAAAGAGTACTCAACATCACTTTTGCCTGGCAAAGGTATTTATGATTGGTTTAAATTAACTTATAAAAGTAATGATGATTATTTTAAAATTTTAGGAATAGTTGGGATAATAGTAAAAAATAAATACGATAGTAAAGAATGTAATAATCAACTAGATACTGCAGCTTTAGAAATATCAAGAATATTTGAAAATACCCAACAAGCAAAAAAACAAATGTTTAATATAGTCTATGACCCTTCAAAAATTTTTCAAGAAACAAATTCAAAAGGAAAAAGTACAGCAACAAGCATTTTATTTGATTTTAATAATGGAGGAGAAATAATTTTGTCATGTTATGATATGGAAAAGAAAGTTAATGAAATTGATTCACCAATTAAAGATATTAATCAATTTGACACTTTTAGAGTAGATGCAAGAAGTAAAGTTCTTGTGAATTATTTAAAAAAAGATTAAAAAAATATTGTGAAAAAAATCATACTTAGTTTCATTCTTGGTTTGTTGATATTTACCAATGTGGGCGCTGAAAACAGGGAAAATGAACTAAATAATCTATTTAAAAAACTAAAAAAAAGCAAAACCGTTGAGGCTAAGGAAATAGAAAATAAAATATGGAAAATTTGGGTCACTCATCCATCTGAAGATAGACGAGGTTATAGATTAACTGAATTGTTGGCACAGGGTTCAATATTCATAAATCAAAGAAAGTTGAGTGATGCTTATTTACTTTTCTCACAAATTATTATCGAGGATCCTAAATGGTCTGAAGCGTGGAACAAGAGAGCTACTGTTCTTTATTTGATGGGGAAATATGAAGAGTCACAAAATGATATAAATAAAGTACTTAAACTTGAAAAAAGACATTTTGGTGCCTTGTCTGGACAAGGTTTAGTTCAGACAAAATTAAAAAATTATGATAAGGCAATTGAAAGTTATAAAGAAGTACAAAAAATATATCCCTCAATGGAAGCGCCAAAAGATATGATTCCTTTCCTTAAAAAATTAATTAAAGAAGAGTCAATATAAAATATAAGCAAATATAGCAAAAACTGCTCTATAAAATAATATTTAATAATCCTTGAATTAATCTTTATCTAATGTTTTAAATATGCATGTCTCAAAAAGATAGTTTCGTAAAATTTGAAAAGGTAGACAAAAGTTACGACGGTGAAGTTCTTGTTGTAAAAGATTTAAACCTTGATGTTCCTAAAGGAGAGTTTTTAACGATGTTAGGACCATCTGGATCAGGTAAGACAACTGTATTAATGATGCTAGCTGGATTTGAAACGCCTACAAACGGAGAAATTTATTTAGATGGAAACCCAATAAGCAGTATTCCACCAAACAAAAGAGGAATAGGTATGGTTTTTCAAAACTATGCATTGTTTCCTCATATGACAGTAAAAGAAAATTTAGCTTTTCCACTTGAAGTTAGGAAAATGCAACAATCAGAAATAGATAAAAAAGTTTCAAACGCATTGGCAATGGTGGAATTACAAGACTTTGGAAATCGAATGCCTTTACAATTATCTGGGGGTCAGCAACAACGTGTTGCACTCGCTAGATCTTTAGTTTTTGAACCAAGATTAGTTTTAATGGATGAGCCACTTGGAGCGCTTGATAAAAATTTAAGAGAACAAATGCAATATGAAATTAAACATATTCATGAAAGAATTGGTATCACAGTTGTATATGTAACACATGATCAAAGTGAAGCTTTAACAATGTCAAATCGGATTGCAGTTTTTAATGATGGAAAGATCCAGCAAATTTCA
>CACGVK010000021.1:0-16806 GCA_902576565.1 uncultured Pelagibacteraceae bacterium
AAACATTTGACTCAGTAATTGAATTTTTAAATCAAGCAGCAAATGATAAAAAAGTTATAGCTATTAAACAAACTTTATATAGAACAACTCTAGACTCACCAATTGTTAAAGCTTTAATAACAGCTGCAGAAAACGGAAAAACAGTTACCGCTTTAATTGAAATTAAAGCTAGATTTGATGAGGAAGCTAATATTCAACTATCAAGAAGTTTAGAAAAAGTAGGTGTTCAAATTGTTTATGGTTTTGCTAAATATAAAACCCATGCAAAATCATCATTAGTTTTAAGAAGAGAACAAGGTAAAATACAAACTTATTTTCATTTAGGAACTGGCAATTATCATCCTGTAAATGCTAAAATTTATACTGATTTATCTTTATTTAGTTCTGATAAAAAAATGGCCTCTGATGTTGAGAAATTTTTTAATTATGTAACAGGATACGCAAAACCAAAAAATTTAAATAAAATTTCTATTTCGCCAGTAAATATGAGGCAAACCTTAAATGAAAATATTGATGCTGAAATTAAAAATTCTAAAAATGGAAAATTTGCAGCTATTTGGGCAAAAATGAACTCATTAGTAGATCCAGAAATTATCGATAAATTTTATGAGGCTTCGAATGCTGGTGTAAAAATTCATTTATTTGTAAGGGGTGTTTGTTGTTTAAGACCAGGAGTTAAAGATAGATCAGAAAACATAGTTGTAAAAAGTATCATAGGAAGATTTTTAGAGCATTCTAGAATTTATTGTTTTAGCAATGGTTCAAAAAAAATGCCTAATAGAAATGCAAAAGTATATATTTCTTCAGCCGATTTAATGCCAAGAAATTTAAATAGAAGAGTAGAACTTCTAGTGCCAATTGAAAATGAAACTGTTCATGAACAGATTTTAGATCAAATAATGTTAGCAAATTATCTTGATACTAATCAGAGCTGGGAGCTCAATGTTGATGGTAATTATAAAAAAATTAAATATAGTAAGACCGATTCCTTTTCAGCTCATGAATATTTTATGAATAATCCGAGCTTATCTGGAAGAGGTAAAGCTAAACTAAAAATGCAGCCTAAACAACTGCACTTAAGATTGATTAACAGTGGAAGTAATTAAAAGTAAAAATAGTTTAAAATTTAAACAGGCAAAATTAGCTATAATAGACATTGGATCAAACTCTATAAGAATGCTAATTTATGAAGATTTCATTTCTTCTCGTGTGCCTTTTTTTAATGAAAAAGCAGTTTGTGAACTTGGAAAAAATTTAGATAAATCCAAAAAACTTCACAGAACTGGTACCGAATATGCTTTAAAAGTTTTAAAAAGATTCTCTGAAATTTTAAATGTTTCAAAAATCACAAATCTTAAAATCATTGCAACAGCAGTTTTAAGAGAAGCAACTGATACAAAACCATTTATTGATGAAGTTGAAAAACTTTTTAATACTAAGATTAATATATTGTCAGGAGATGAAGAAGCTGAATGCTCAGCTGAGGGAGTAAAAATAGGTTTTGAAAATGTTGATGGATTAGTCGCTGATCTTGGAGGTGGTAGTTTAGAATTAGCCCGAGTTGAAAACAATATAGTAACTAATAAAACCTCATTACCTTTTGGTGTTTTAAGATTATTAAATAATCCTATAGTTAAAAAAAGAAATTTAGCAAAATATATCAAAAAATTATTGAGAGATGAAAAATGGCTTTTAAAAAAGAAGTTTAATAATTTATATTTAGTTGGGGGTACTTGGCGAGCATTATTTAAATTACATCTTTTTCAAAACAATCATCCAGTACATATAATTCATCAATATAGTATTGATAATAATGTTTTATCTAAGTTTGTTGAAAAAATTTCATCTTTTAATAAATCTAAACTTAAAACAGTTGAGTATATTTCAAAATCTAGAACACCCTATTTACCTTATAGTTGCATTATACTTGATGAAATTATGAGAGTTACAAATCCAAAAAATATAATTTGTTCTATAAGCGGTTTGCGTGAAGGTTCTTTATCAATTGACTATTTTAAAGATGTAAAAGACTCAGAAATTTTTCATAAAGCACTTGAAAATGTTGCAAAAAAAAGAGGTGATTTAGGATCGAATTATAAAAAATATTATGATTTTATTCAGCCAGTTTTTGAAGGCAATGAGCATTTTAATAAGAAATTATTATATTTGGCATGTGTATTAAGTCATATGGATTGGGGATTAGGAGCATTTCAAAAAGCTGAATTAGTATTTCAAGAAACGATAAACACTCCGTTACTTAGACTGACACATAAAGATAGAATACAATTAGCTTTGTCATGCTATTGGCGCTACTGCAGTATCAAATATAATCCAAAAATGGAATACCTAACTTTTTTGAATAATAATGAAATTTTTTCAAGCAAACAAGTGGGAGCAGCATTGAGATTTTCCCAATCATTGACCTCGATATCCACGATATTCCTTGAAGAGTTTAAATTATATAAAAGAGGTAATGCTTTATTTTTAAAAATTCCATCCCAACATCAAGAAATAATTTCAAAACAGGTTACTAAAAGGTTTAAAGCTCTTGCTAGAGAATTATTCTTAGAACCAAGAGTAATTTATTCTAATAATTTAAAATAAACTGAAGTTAATTAAACTTTAATAATAAGTTAATAATTTTGTAACTTAGTTTATCTATAAAGGTTTTAACAAAATTTAAAATATTAAGTCTCATTATTTCCCCACTAGTAATTAAATTTTGTTAATTAACTACTTACTTCCTTCTCAATAGAGAGAAGGAAGTAAGACGATTTATTTGATATTAATTATTTATAGATGCAGGAGACTGCTCTGCATTTTTCTTAGCAAGCTTTTTTGCTTTTTTTTCAGCAACCTTTTTTTCTAAACCAGCAATTTTAATATTAACTTTTGACAATTTTTTTTCTTTTGCTGTAATTTTATTTTTCAATCCGTCAATTGCTTTTAAAATTTTTGTTTTTTTCTTCTCATTTTTTTTTAATTTTTTTCCCATCTCTACCTCCAAATTTTTAGATGATTAATTTAATCACATAATTCATAAATCTGAAAGTTAATTTGATACAACCTGTAGTTTATTGATTTTTAAGATTTGTTATTAGATATAAAAACATTGCTATATGAGAACTATTATTGAATTTTTGATTTAATATTAATTTAAATATATCGCTTTGATTAAATAAATGAATTTTAATACCTTTTTCTGGCTTTGAAATTTTTATTAAGTCTTTCGTAAAATAACCAGTAATTTTAGTAGTTAATCGCCCAGGCTCAGTATAAAAAGTTATAATTTTACTCAATTTTGATCTTGATTTATACCCTGTTTCTTCTTTTAATTCCTTATAAGCTGATTGCAGAGTTGTTTCTTTTTTTTCTACTATCCCAGAAGGAAACTCATAATTAATTTTGTTAATCGGAACTCTTTTTTGAGATACTACTATATATTTGTCTTTAATCTTAGGTATTACTAATGAAAGATTAGAAGTTTTAAGATAATGATAAAACTCTTTTTTCTTAAATTTTTTGTTAATCAAACTTATTTGATTGGTAAGTTTTATATTTTTCAATTTTTCTCTAAAAATAACTTTTTAACAATAAATACTGCAATTAACATTCCTACAAGCTCAGCTAAAATATAATAAGGAGTATTTAGATAACTAATACCTGTAAAAGACTCTGTAAATGTTCTAGCTATTGCAACAGCTGGATTTGCAAATGAAGTTGAGGAAGTAAACCAATAACCAGCAGTAATATAAAGGCCAACACTAGCAGCAACAGCAATTTTGCCTGACTTCATAGACCCAAAAATTATAATTATAAGCCCTAATGTTGCTATTACCTCAGATGTGAATATGTAAATTCCATCTCTTGATTTAGTAGATAATTCATAAATTTCATGTTCAAAAAAGAAATTAGCTAAACCAACGCCAATCAAGCAACCAACCAATTGAGCAATGATATAGTAGGGTAGTAGTTTCTTTTTTAATTTACCTGTTATTGTCATTGCGATACTTACAAATGGATTAAAGTGAGCTCCTGATACATCGGCAAATACTGTAATAAGTACAAATAAACCTGCTCCTGTTGCTATAGTATTAGCTATTAACATCACAGCAACGTCATTAGTTAGGTTTTCAGCCATTAAACCTGAGCCAACAATAATCATTACTAAAAAACAACTGCCTAATAGTTCGGCAAGAAAATAACGACTTTTATTTTTCATTTATTAGTTCCTTTATTCTTTTATGAATATTATTGTAGACTTTTTCAATTATTTCATCTTTTTTATTTAAGTCGTTTGTTTCATTAAGTAATTTTACAGGATCTTCTATATCCCAATGAATTATCTGATCTTTATTTGGCCAAATAGGGCAAACTTCGTTATTGGCATTATTACAAACTGTAATCACGTAATCCATTTTAATTTGACTATTAATAAATTCACTAAAATTTTTAGATCTATAATTTGAAAGATCATAATGTTTTGATAATAAATAATTCTTCACATCTTCATTAATTTTTCCTGTTGGATTACTCCCAGCACTAAAACCTTTATATAAATCCTCATACTCGTTATTTATTATACTTTCAGCAATAATACTTCTTGCTGAATTACCTGTGCATACGAACAATATATTCTTCATTTAAAAAATAACTTTATAAATACCAATCACAAACAATGGAATTTGTAACCCAAAGTTAGTAAGTATCGCTTTATCTTTGCTAATAAATCCAGCGACAGTCCATCCAACAACTCCCAATCCATGAAAATAGATATTCAAAGGATATATATTTAGATTTGTAAGAAGTATTCCTACTAAAACTAAAAACGTACTGATCCATTTTAGATATTTTTTTATAAACATAAAATTTCCTTTCGTTATTATTATTTCAGTTATGTTAAGAATTTATTAAAATAAAGGATTATCTACACTTTTTACATAATCCAAAAAACTCAAGATTGTATTTACTATATTTCATACCATCTTTGTCTTTGAAATTAGCTAAGTATTTGGAAAGACCTGCGCTACTTATTTCTGTTACTTTTTCACAGATTTCACAGATTGAAAATGCAGTAGCTTTTGCTACCTGACAACTTGAATTGTGACACGCAATAAAAGCATTTCTACTCTCAATTTTATGAATTTTTCCTATTTCAACTAGTTTATCTAAGGCTCGATAAACCTGTAACGGAGCTTTAATACCTTTTTTTTGAACATTAAAAAGTATTGTATATGCTTTTAATGGTTCAGGTGATTTATTAATTATATCAAAAATAATTTGCTGATTTTTTGAAAGATTATGTTCTTTATGCATTTTGTTCATATTACCGACTCCTTATCAATTTTTCAATTTAATCGTTTGTTTTATTTTTAAAAGTGAAAGTATAAAGAGAAATAAAGCTGCAGCCACAATTGATGGTCCTGAAGGTGTATTAAATTCTAATGATGTAAATAGTCCAATCAAAACTGAAAGCAAACCTCCAATAATTGAATATGTTACCATTTTTAATGGACTATCAGATATATTTCTAGCCATTGCTGCTGGTATGATTAACATTCCCGTAATTAATAATAAACCTACCATTTTGATCGATATAGCAATAATAGCAGCCATTAAAATTGTAAATATAGCTTTTGCTCTATTAGGATTTAAACCTTCAGCTTCAGCTAATTCGTAATTTACAGTTGATGCAAACAATGGTTTCCATATTAATTTTAGTATCAGCAGTATTAAAGCACCACCAAACCATATAATGTATATATCATTAACGTTTACTGCTAAAATATCTCCAAACAATAATCCCATAATATCAAATCTTATAAATGTTAAAAAACCAATAACCACAAGACCAACAGCTAATGAGGAATGTGCTAAAAGACCAAGTAAAGCGTCACCAGGAAGATTAGTTTTATTTTGCAGTTGAACTAAAATTAAAGCTATTAAAGATGAAGTTATAAATACTGAAAAAGCAATGTTAAATTCTAAAGAATAAGCAATAGTGACACCAAGTAGGGCTGAGTGAGCAAGTGTGTCACCAAAATAAGACAACCTTCTCCATATCACAAAGCAACCTAGAGGTCCTGTAACAAATGCAACACCAATACCTGCAAATAGAGCTCTTATAAAAAAGTCGTCAAACATGCTAATTTTTTTGTTCTATACTTCCATCACTAGAATGAACATGGTCGTGTTTATGTTCGTATCTAGTAAGTATTTGAGATGCTTGATCGCCAAACAAAGCTTTGTATTCATTATTTTTTGCAACATCAATTGGAGACCCTGAGCAACATACGTGCCCATTTAAACATACTACATGATCTGTAGCACTCATTACAGTGTGCAGGTCATGAGAGATTAATAAAATTCCACAATTTAACTTATCAGATATTTCTTTAATCAATTTATAGAGAGCTATCTCTCCAGTAAAATCCACACCTTGAACTGGCTCATCAAGAACTAATAATTCTGGTTTTTTTGAAATAGCTCTAGCAAGAAGCACTCTTTGAAATTCACCCCCAGATAGATTTCCTAAATTTTTATTTTTTAGATTTAAAACACCAGTTAGTGTTAATGCTTTATTTATTTCTTCGTCTTTAAGATTTTCAGTTAATACCATAAAATCATGCACCCTTAATGGCAATGTCCAATCCACAGAGATTTTTTGAGGGACATACCCAATTTTATCAGTAAATTGTTCAACTTTTCCCTCAATTTTTTTATAAATACCTAAAGCAATCTTTGCGGTTGTACTTTTACCAGATCCATTAGGTCCGATAAGAGTAACAATTTTACCTTTTTCTACTTCTAACGATACGCCTTTTACTAGCCATTTGTCATTTTGACGTATCCCTGCATCTTTTAATTTTACTAAAATATTATTTCCAGAGCTCATTTTATCACTTGACTTATTAATGTTATATTATTACACAGCGTTATATTATAACAACAACAAAATATTTAATTATGAAAAACTTAAAAAAATTGCCATTTATTCTCACTATCATATCATTCTTATCTTTATTTTCATCAGTCAATGCTGAAATTAAGGTAGTAGCATCTATAAAACCAATACATTCATTAGCTAGTTATTTAATGGATGGTGTTGCTAAACCAGACTTAATAGTAGATGGATATTCTTCTCCCCACGGTTTTGCACTTAAGCCTTCTCACGCAAAAATGCTACAGAACGCAGATATAATTTTTTGGGTAGGAGAAGATTTAGAGAATTTTTTGGTTAAACCTTTAAATTCAATAGCAAAAAAAGCTGAAAAAATAGAATTAATGGAAATTAAAGCACTAGAAAAATTAAAGTTTAGAGAAAGAAATATTTTTGAAGGTCACGATGATCATGGACACGAAGAAGAGGGTCATAAAGAAGAAGGTCACGATGATCATGGACATGAAGAAGAAGGTCATAAAGAAGAAGGTCACGATGATCACGGTCATGATGAACATGGTCATGAAGGTCATGCACATGGTGAGTACGACCCACACATTTGGTTAGATCCAGTAAATGCTAAAGTTATTTTAAATGAAATGGTTGAACATTTAATAGAAAATGATGAAAAAAATGCTTCAACTTATAAAAAGAATTTAAAAAAAGCTGAAAAAGATTTAGATAAACTTTTAAAAAGCGTTAAATCTGATTTAAATAAAGATTTTAAATCAATTGTTTTTCATGATGCTTATCAATATTTTGAAAAAAGATTTGGTGTGAATGTATTAGGTGCATTTACAGTAAATACAGATGTTATGCCAGGAGCAGAACAACTTGCTGAAATTAGAGAAATTATTGAACACGATAAGGTAAGTTGTATATTTTCTGAACCTCAATTTAACCCTGATATAATAAAAGCTGTAGCTAAAGATATGGATATTCAAACTGGAGTAATTGATCCATTAGGCGCAACTTTAGATCCAGGTAAAGATTTATATTTTGATTTAATCAAAAACATGTCTAAATCTTTCAAAGGTTGCTAATTTAAAATTGATATTTTGTAATAAATAATATCTAATAAAGGGATGAACACTGTTTCCCTTACGTTAGATGAAATATTTGATTTAGCAAAAAAAACATTACTAGCTAATGGTTGTGACGAAGAAACAGCATCTATACTTTCAGATTTAATAATGAAAGCTGAAAGAGATGGTTCATTATCTCATGGCTTATTTAGGTTGCCAGCTTATGTTACTGGTTTAAAAAGCGGTAAAATAAATGGTAAAGGCAAACCTGAGGTTAAAAAAATATCACCTAGTGTAATAAAAGTATTAGGAAATAATTGTTTAGCTCCTGTAGTTTTAAACAAAGGTATTCCAGAATTAGTAAAAGCTGCTAAAGAAAATGGAGTAGCAGTTTTAGCTATAAATAATTCACATCATATGGCTGCTATGTGGCCTGAAACAGAAATGATTGCTGAGCAAGGTTTGGTTGCTTTTGCTTGCACGTCCTATAAACCTGCCGTTGCACCAGCGGGAGCTACAAAACCATTATTTGGAACTAATCCAATTTCATTTGCATGGCCACGTCCAGGTAAAACTCCAGTTGTTTATGACATGGCAACAGCTTCAATGGCAATGGGTGAGGTTCAAGTTGCTAAAAGAGAAGGGCATAAAGTTCCATTAGGCACTGGTTTAACTAAGGATGGAAAAGAAACAACTGATCCAGGAGAAATAGCAGACGGTGGAGTACTACTTCCTTTTGGTGGTTATAAGGGATCAGGAATTGCCATGATGGTTGAATTGCTTGCTGGTGCATTAGTTGGAGATAATTTTAGTTATGAAACGGCAGCTAAAGATAACAACGACGGCGGTCCACCAAGTGGAGGAGAATTTATACTAGCAATTTCTCCAGAAAAGTTATCAGACAATGATTGGAAAAAGCACTCAGATGAATTTTTTGAAAAAATGAAATCTATGGAAGGTGTTAGATTGCCAGGTGAAAGAAGACATAAAAATAGATTAGATAAAGGCCCAAGAAATATAAATGAGGAATTAGTAAATAAAATTAAATCTTTAAGCTAATTCAATTTCAATAGGAGTGTGATCAGATGGTTTTTCTCTTCCACGAGGAAATTTATTAATATTAACGTTTTTTACAAAATTAATTAATGAACTAGATACTAAAAAATGATCTATTCTCATACCATTATTTTTTTGCCAAGCTCCACTAGTGTAGTCCCAAAATGTATAACCTTCTTTTTCAGGGTGAATAAATCTATAAGCATCGTGAAAACCTAAATTAATTAATTCTCTTAATTTTTTTCTTATTTCCAATCTAAATAAAGCATCATTTTCATAACCTTTTGGATTATGAACATCTTCAGCAGAAGGGATTATATTAAAATCACCACCAATAATTATATTTTCATTTTTTTTTGATAAAGATTTTAATTTTTTAATTAAACTTTCAAGCCAGTATAATTTGTATGTGTATTTTTCAGTATCTACAGGATTTCCATTTGGCGTATAAATATTAATTAAATTGATATTTTTATTTTTATATTTTACGTCAGCAGAAATCACTCGTGATTGTTTGTTTTTATCTTTAAAAATATCATTTTGAATATTTTTTAATCCTTTTTTTGATATTATTGCAACTCCGTTATAACTTTTTTGTCCATATACATAATTTTTATAATTCAATAATTCAATTTCATTAAATGGATAAGTTTCATTTTGTGTTTTAATTTCCTGCATCATTAAAATGTCAGGTTTGAATTTTTTTAAATATTCTTTTATATTTTCAATTCGAGCTCTTACAGAATTCACATTCCATGAACTGATTATCATTAAAGGGAGAATGATACACCACAGCCACAAGAAGATTTTGATTGAGGGTTATTAATTTTAAATGTACTACCCATTAATTCTTGGACATAGTCAACTTCAGAGCCTTTTAATAGATCAGCCGAAGCTTTATCAATTAATATATTTTCGTATTTTAAATCTTCAGTTTGAGGTTTATTATCAAAAGAAAAATCGTACTGAAATCCAGAGCATCCACCACCTTTTATCGCGATTCTAAAAAAAGATCCCTTATCTTTTGTTGATAACAAATGATTAATTTGTTTTAAGGCATTATCAGTAAATTTAATTTCTTTAATCATAAATAAACGCTGTTATTACTAATATAATATTTATTTACCAATTTTAAAGTATGAAAAATTACAAAAAATTAGGCCAATTTAAAAGTAAAGGAAGATTATTTAAAGAATCCTCAAATAAGTATAGAACACCTTTTCAAAGAGATAGGGATAGAATAATCCATAGCGCTGCTTTTAGAAGACTTAAACATAAAACTCAGGTTTTTGTTAATACCGAAGGAGATCATTATAGAACTAGAATAACTCATTCATTAGAGGTTGCACAAATAGCAAGATCAATAACTAGATACATGAATTTAAATGATGATTTAGCTGAAACTTTAAGCTTAGCTCATGACTTAGGGCATACTCCCTTTGGTCATGCTGGAGAGGATGCCTTGAATGAATGTATGTATAAACACGGTGGTTTTGATCACAATTTACAAACAATAAGGATAGTAATGTTTTTAGAAAATAAATATCTTAAGTTTGAAGGTTTAAATTTAACTATTGAAACTTTAGATGGTCTTCTTAAACACAATGGTCCGATTAAAGATACGACAAAAATAAATAAGATTATTGGTTTAAAAAATTTAAAAAATAAATTTAATTATATAAATAACACCTCACTAGAGGCTCAAATAGCATCATTATCTGATGATATAGCTTATAATAATCATGATATCCAAGATGGCATGAGAGCAAAATTATTTACAATAAACGATCTTAAAGAGATTAATTTTTTTAACGAAATAATAAAATCACATCAAAAATATACTAAAACAAATAATAATGAAATTTTGATATATCAAGTAATAAGAGACTCAATTAACTTAATGGTTAAGGATTTAATTAACACAACTATGAAAAATATTAACTATTATAAAATAAAAAAATACAAAGATTTAATTAACACAAAAAAAAATTTAGTTTCTTTTTCAGCTAAGATTTTGAATGATGAAAGTATAATAAGACAATTTTTAAAAGATAAAATGTACAATAATAAGTATGTTTTATTAAAAAATAATAAAGGAAAAGCAATTATTAATAAACTTTTTAAAGAAATTTCCAAGAAACCAAAAAAATTTCTTAATACAAAACAACTAAATAAAGGAAAGCATAGAGCAATTGCAGATTATATTTCAGGAATGACTGACAGATTTGCTATAAATCTATATAATAATCTAAAATGAATATATTTGAAATTTACAGAGAAAAATTGCTTAATATATTAAAAGATCTAAAAACTAAAAAAGTAATTATACTCCCAGAAAGTTTAAATAGTATCAATGTCGATATTCCACCAGCGAAATTTGATGGAGATATTTCATCAAACGTAGCAATGATTTTATCTAAACCAAACCAAAAACCTCCCGATGTTATTGCCAAAATAATTCTAAAAGAATTAGAAAAAATAGATGAGATCGAAAATATTTCAATTGAAAAACCAGGTTTTATTAATATTAAATTTAACAAATCCTTTTGGTCAAATTTTTTAAAAAATATATTTAATAATGAAAAAACTTATGGTGTAAATTTAAATCAAGAAAAGAAAAAGTATTTAGTAGAGTTTGTTTCCGCAAATCCAACCGGACCGCTACATGTAGGACATTGTAGAGGAGCTATATTAGGAGATGTTTTATGCAATCTTTTATCTTTTAATCAGAATATAGTTAAAAGGGAATATTACGTTAATGATTTTGGAGGACAGATAATTCATTTTACAAAATCTATATACTGTCGAATTAGAGAAATTTTATTCAATGAGAAATTTCCTACAAATAACAATGATCTTTACCCAGGCGATTATTTGATTGATATTGCAAAAAATATAATAAAAAAAAATAAAGATCTTAAGTTTGATAGTTTTGACAATATATCTGATAAACTAACAATACTTTCTGTTAAAGAGTCATTAAATTTAATTAAATTTAATTTAAAAAATTTAGGTATTGAGCATGATAATTTTGTCAGTGAGAGAGATATTGTTGAAAATAATGAAGTTGAAAAAGCTGTTGAAAAATTAAAGAAGAAAAATTTTGTCTATTTAGGAAAAATAAAAGCCCCTGAAGGTGAAGACAATTCTAAGTGGGTTGAAAGAGAGCAGCTATTGTTCAAATCAACTGAATTTGGAGATGATAAGGATCGTGCGTTGCAAAAAGAGGATAATACTTGGACTTATTTTGCAGGAGATGTTGCTTATCATGAAAATAAATTAAATCGAAATTTTGATATACTTATTAATATTCTAGGCGCAGATCATGCAGGGTATATAAAAAGAATTACTTCAGTTGTAGAAGCATTATCGGGAAATAAAAACATACTAAATTGCAAAGTAAGCCAATTAGTCAAGTTAATAAAAGATGGCAAACCATTCAAAATGTCTAAAAGGAAAGGTGATTATATAACTGTAGAAGATTTAATTAATGAAGTGGGAAAAGATGCAACAAGATTTATAATGTTAAACCGTAGTAGTGATGTTGAATTAGATTTTGATTTTTCAAAAGTAAAGGAAAAATCAAAAGATAATCATCTTTATTATGTTCAATATTGTTATGCTAGAATTTCATCAGTATTCAGAAACTTAAATAAAAAAATAAATGACGAAATTAATTTTGAAAATTTTGATCATATTTATACAAAAGATGAAATTAAAATTATAAAAAAAATTGCTGAATGGCCAAAATGTATTGAAGTTTCTTCAAATAAGCTAGAGCCACATAGAATTCCAAGTTATTTGTATGAATTATCATCTGAATTTCATTCTTACTGGAATTTAGGCAAAGATGATAAATCAAAAAGATTTATTGATGAAAATAATAAAATTACAAATGATAAAATAATTTTTTTAAAATCTGTAGCTTTAGTAATCAAGAGTGGAATGAATATATTAGGCGTTGATACTCCAGAAAAAATGTAATGATTAAAGAATTAAAATATTTTTTTTATTTATTAACTATTTTTTTATTTGTCTTCTTTTGTGTTAAATATTATTTTTCAGATGATCACATAAAAAAAAGTTATAGATCAAAAGAAAATATAGATTTAAAAATAGAAGAATATGAAAAAAAAATTGTTTTACTTAAAAATAATACCGAGAATATAATTGAATACCCAGAAAACAGTAATAAAAAAAAGAAAAAATATTTCTTCTGGAATTTAATTAACCAAAATGACTAAAATTCGTTCTTTCATTTGTGGAATTAAAGGCACCAAATTATCAAAAAATGAAATAATATTTTTAAAAAAATATAAACCTTGGGGAGTTATTTTATTTTCAAGGAATATTAAATCAATTGAACAAACTAAACTTTTAACGAAAAGCATCAAAACTTTGTTTAAAAACAAAAAGTTTCCAATTTTAATAGATGAAGAGGGTGGTAAAGTGTCAAGATTATCAAAATTCATTGATAATTCAAATTTTACGGCAGAATTTTTTGGTAACCTTTTTTTAAAAGATAAAAAAAAATTTAATTATTTTTATAAAATTTATATTGATCAAATTTCATATCTTTTAAACTTATTAGGTATTAATATAAATACTGTTCCCGTTTTAGACTTACGTAGAAAAAACTCCCATAAAGTTATTGGAAGTAGATCTTACTCTTCTGATAAAAAAGTTGTGTCTGAAATTGGTAATTTATGTATTTCTCTTTTTCACAAAAATAATATATTTACTATTGTAAAACATATTCCAGGTCATGGTTTATCTAAAGTAGATAGTCATACAAAACTTCCAATTATCAAACAAAAATATTCATATTTAAAAAAAAATGATTTTTTTACATTTAAAAATAAGTCAAGTTCTTTTTCAATGACTGGTCACTTAATTTTTTCTGATTTAGATCCAATTAACACTGTTACTCATTCAAAAAAAATTATTAATATAATAAGAAAACAAATTGCTTTTGATAACTTGATTATTTCTGACGATATATCTATGAAATCTTTAAAATTTTCTTTATTAGAAAATACCAAAAAGGCATTTACAGCAGGTTGTAATTTAGTTCTTCATTGCAATGGCAATTTAAAAGAAATGACTATTGTTGCGCAAAATTCACCTTATATTAATAATTTTATAAAAAAGAAAACTGAACAATTCTATTCTATAATAAGATAACATTATAAAATGCAAAATATTGATTCTAACAATTTTGAAGTAACTCTATCAAATTATAATGGACCTTTGGATGTTCTCTTAGACCTTGCTAAATCACAAAAAGTTGATCTTGAAAAAATATCAATTACAAAATTAGCAGATCAATTTCACGATTTTATCACAAAAGTGAAAGATTTAAATTTAGAATTAGCATCAGAGTATCTACTTATGGCTACATGGCTCGCATATTTAAAATCAAAATTACTTTTACCAGAGTCAGATGAAGAAGAATTTAAGGCTTTAGAAGTTGCTGAAAAGTTAAAATTACAATTAAAAAAATTAGAGTTAATTCGACTGCTTTCTGATCAAATGTTAAAAAGAAAAAGATTAGGAAAAGATATTTTTTTAAGAGGCATGAAAGGGTCTATAAAATCAATTTATAGTTCTAAATATTCGTTAACATTATTTGAAGTTTTGAAAGCATATTCTTCAATTATAATGACAAAAGATTTTCAAAGAATGAATATACCAAAGTTGCCTGTGTTTACGACAGAAGACGGCATAAGCGTAATTAAAAAAGTAATTGATAAACTTAGTGATTGGAAAAATATAAAAGAAATAATTCCTAAACAATTTAATGAGTCTAATAATTTAAGTAGAACTGGTAAAGCAGGAATTTTTTCTGGATCTTTAGAATTAGCAAAAGAGGGTTCTATAAGCATAAAACAAGAAAAATTATTTGATGAGATATTTATAAAAAGAAAATAATAATGAGCAAAGAAAAAAATAATAATATTGTAAACTTTCCATCCAAACTTAGTGAGGGCGAAAGAGAAGTTGAGGCAATTATTTTTGCTGCAGCTGAACCTTTAGATGTTGACACAATTGAAAGTAAAGTATCAAAAAAAATTAATGTATTAAAAACATTAGAAAAACTTCAGGAACTATATTCTAAAAGAGGTATAAATTTAGTTTGCATATCCAAAAAATGGTCATTTAGAACAGCTGCAAATCTTTCTGGTTTGATGTCACAACAAAAAACAGTTGAAAAAAAATTGTCAAAAGCTGCTATAGAAACTTTAGCTATAATTGTTTATCACCAACCTGTAACTCGAGCCGAAATTGAAGAAATAAGAGGTGTAGCATTTGGTACTAATACATTAGAAATTTTAATGGAACTTAATTGGGTAAAACCTCAAGGGAGAAAAGATGTTGTAGGCAAGCCTATACAATATGGTACTACAGAGGAGTTTTTAAGTCATTTTAGTTTGCAAAAATTATCTGATTTACCTACTGTCGATGAATTGAGTTCAGCAGGTTTGATTGACACCACAAATGTTGATTCAAGCATATTTGGAACCGGAAAATTTTACCAAGAAAAGCAAGATGAAAAGAAAGAAAATATTTATTCAGATATTGACGAAATGCTAAGTGGTACACTTAAAAACGATAATTAACAAAAAACTACTTTAAAATAATATATATTAAGGTTATAAGATCATTATGAGTATTGGTTTTTGGCAAATAGCAATAGTAGTAATTCTAGTTGTTTTACTTTTTGGTAGAGGAAAAATTTCTAGTCTAATGGGAGATGTTGCAAAAGGAATTAAAAGCTTCAAAAAAGGTATGGCTTCGGATGTGACTGATGAGGAAAGTCCAAAAAATATTTCAGAAAATCAAGACTCCAATAATCAAGATTCAAGTAATAAAGAATAATTCAAATGCCACAAATTGGCTGGTTTGAAATACTAATAATTGTAGCAATTGCTATTATCGTAATTGGTCCTAAAGATTTTCCATTCATGTTAAAAAAAATTGGCTCTATGATAGGTTCTGTTAAAAGATACATTGGTAATATCCAAAATGAAGTAACAAATTTAAAAACTGAAACACTAGATGTTAATGATAATGAAAAATCAGATAAAGAAAAAAAAAATAATAAAAAATGAGCAAAAATAAAAGCGAAGTTGGATTTGTAAGTCATCTTGCAGAATTAAGACAAAGATTAATCAATTCATTGATATTTTTAACAGTACTTTTTATTTTGAGTTATTTTTTTTCTGATTATATCTATGGTTTTTTAGTAGAACCATATTCAAAAGCTGTTGAAGGCGATTTGGTCGAAAGAAGATTAATTTTTACTGCACTGCAAGAAACTTTTTTGACTTATTTAAAGGTATCTTTTTTTGCTGCTTTTTTTATTACATGTCCATTTATACTGATTCAAATTTGGAAATTTATAGCTCCAGGTTTGTACGAGCATGAAAAATCTGCAATTATCCCGTATTTAGTTCTAACCCCTGTACTTTTTTTACTAGGTGGAATGTTGGTTTATTATCTTGTTATGCCTTTAGCTATAAAATTTTTTCTATCTTTTGAAAGCACAGGTGTAATAACAAATTTACCAATTCAACTTGAAGCGAAGGTGAATGAGTATTTATCTTTAATAATGAAATTAATTTTTGCTTTTGGATTAAGTTTTCAATTGCCAGTAGTATTAAGTTTATTAGCTAGAATAGGTGTAGTTGATTCACAATATTTAAAAGATAGAAGAAAATATTTTGTAGTTATAATTTTTGCTGCTGCTGCAATACTAACTCCTCCTGATCCAATTACACAAAT
>CACGVK010000022.1:0-15991 GCA_902576565.1 uncultured Pelagibacteraceae bacterium
GCATTTTGATGAATTTGGAAAAAGTAATAGAAAAAGTTTAATGAAGACTCCAATTAATGGTGCAAGATTATCATCCCCTTTTGGTATGAGAAAACATCCCATACTAGGATACAATAAAATGCATAAAGGAACTGACTTCGCTGCTCCTGAGGGCACTCCTATTATGGCCTCTGGTGATGGAAAAGTAATTAGATCAAGATGGTGTGGGGGCGGGGGAAATTGTATCAAAATAAAACATAACTCTACTTACACAACTGTTTATGCACATTTATCAAAATTTGCTCGTGGAATTAAAGAAGGAGCTAAAGTTAGGCAAGGACAAATAATTGGATATGTAGGTTCAACTGGGATGTCCACAGGACCACATCTACATTATGAAGTGATTGAAAATGGTAGAAAAATTAATTCTCAAACTTTAAAATTACCCTCAGGAAAAATTCTAAAAGGTAATGAAAGAAAATTGTTTGAAATTTCAAAAATAAAAACAGAAGTTCTTAAATCCGAGCTAATAGCAAAAAAAAATATAAACTAAATTTGCTTTATAAATTTTCAGCTTTAGTTTCTAGCTCTGTATCATTTAGATTATTCTCAGAACTAATTTGATTAGTTTCATTCCCGTTGACTGTATTCATCTTTTTATCTTTTTGTTTATCTCCCATTACTCTTACAAAATGATCTGCATGCTGAAAATAGTTTTCTGATAAAATTTTATCTCCATTTGACAACGCCTCTTTAGCTAATGTGGTATACTTATCAATCAACTTTGAGGCATTTTGATTATTTTTTCCTGGAAATTTTCTTTTAAAATTTGAAGAATTTGTAAAATCTGAAACCATTTTTTGATTATTTCCATTTCTAATATAGTTTCGATCCCCGTTATTTCTAAACCTGTTTCTTCTTGGGTGATTTTTATAGTTTTTCATTTATGTCAAATTCTGTTTAAATCTTAGTTGATACAATACATCTATATTTTTTTGCTAAATCTTTCACTATTTTATTAGTGTAAAAACCATTTTGTTTTAAAATTTTATTTGTGATATTTTTTTGTTTATCATCTATTTCTAATATTAACTTACCTTTAGTTTTTAACAACTTCGAGCTCTTTTTTATAACTTTTTTTAAATTTGAGTATCCATCGATACCACCATCTAATGCAACTTTTGGCTCATAAAGCTTAACATCATCTTCCAAATATTTAATTTTAAATTTTTTTATATAAGGAGGATTAGATGTAATTAAATCATATTTACCTCTGTTAAATTTGTCAATGTTGGAATTGACAAATTTAATTCTATTCTCAATATGTTGTATTTTTGCATTATATTTTGCAATATTTATCGCATTTTTTGATATATCAATGGCAGTACCACGACTTCTTTGCCTTTCTAATATTATAGAAACAATTAAACATCCCGAGCCCGTGCCTACGTCTAAAATGTTATAAGATGCTGATTTTGGTATTATTTTTAAAACTTCTTCAATAACATGCTCTGTTTCAGGTCTGGGTATCAGAACATCTTGATTTACTTTGAAATTACTTTTCCAAAAACTTTTATATCCCAAAATATATGCTATAGGTTCTTTTTTTCTTCTTCTCTCAATTAGTTTATTAAATTTGATAATATCTTTATTTTTTAATTTCATATTTAGATTTGTTAAAAGATTTTCTCGTTTTATTTTAAGAGCTTTTGATAGTAGCATTTCGGAGTCCAAATATGGGTTTTTAATTAAATTTTCTTTTAAAATGTATACGGCATTAGATATAACTTCAGAACAATTCATTTAATTTAACTTATTGAGTTCTTCTTCTTGAGCATGCAAACTTAAGCTCTCCACAATTTCATCAAATATTTCACCTTCCATAAATTCTTCAAGCTTATGAAGTGTCAAATTTATTCTATGATCTGTAACTCTTCCCTGTGGAAAATTATAGGTTCTAATTCTCTCCGATCTATCTCCAGTGCCAATTTTGCTTTTTCTGTCTTTAGATCTTGCTTCATCTCTTTTTTGCCTCTCTAACTCATATATTCTTGATCTTAAAATCTTAAGCCCTTTTTCTTTGTTGCGTATTTGAGATTTTTCATCTTGTTGGCTTACTACTATTCCGGAAGGGATATGAGTAATTCTTACCGCTGAGTCAGTTGTATTTACACTTTGACCTCCTGGTCCACTACTTCTAAAAACATCTATTCTTAAATCTTTATCTTCGATGTTAACATCTACTTCTTCGGCTTCTGGAAGTACTGCTACTGTAGCAGCTGAAGTGTGAACTCTACCTTGTGTTTCTGTATCAGGAACTCTTTGGACTCTATGTACTCCACTTTCATATTTTAAGGAAGAATAGATATTCTTGCCTTTAATGCTTGCTATAACCTCTTTTAGACCACCAGCATCACTTTTTGAAATACTTATTATTTCAAGACTCCATTTTTTTTTATGACTAATTTTTTCATACATTTTAAATAAATCAGAAGCAAACAGACTAGCTTCTAACCCGCCTGTTCCTGCACGAACTTCTATTATTGCATTTTTTGAGTCAGCTTCATCTTTAGGTAATAAAAATAATTTAATTTTTTTTTCATTATCTTCGTTTTTTAATTATCAATTCATTTAATTCAATTTTAGCAAGATCTTTGATTTCATCATCACTTATTATTTTTTCTAATTCCATTTTATTATTTTTAAATAAGCAATATTCTTTTGCATGATCAATTATTTCATTAAGATTAGAATATTCTTTTGATTTATCTGCGAAACTTTTTTTATCTACTTCTCCAGAGGAAAGTTCTTTTTCGATAATTTCATGCTTGGATATAAGTTCTTTTACTTTGTTAATGGGTATCATTTTTTATTATTATCTATTTCCAATGCTTTTTTCTCAACTAAATCAACTACTTTTTTTATTATTTCTTGGTTGGATAATTTTTCTGTTTGAATACCTTTTAAATATAACATGTTATTTCCTTTTCCACCTCCGGTTATACCAATATCCGTCATGGCCGCTTCCCCTGGTCCATTAACAACACATCCAATTATAGACAAAGTAATGGGAGTTTTTATATGTGCAAGTTTTTGCTCTAAAATTTTTACTGTATCTACCACTTCAAATGCTTGTCTAGCACAAGAAGGGCAAGAAATAATTTTAACTCCTCTATTTCTTAAATTAAGTGATTTTAAAATTTCATTTCCTACCTTCACTTCTTCCACTGGATCATCTGACAGTGAAACCCTTATTGTGTCACCAATTCCATCTAGTAATAAAACACCTAAGCCAATGGATGATTTAATACTGCCAGGCAAAAAGCTACCTGCTTCGGTTATGCCTAGATGCAAAGGATAATCAGTTTTTGTTGATAGTTTTTTGTAGGCACCAATTGATAGATATACATCTGAAGATTTTACACTTATTTTAAAATTATAGAAATCTTCATCTTCAACAATATTAATATTTCTTATCGCACTTTCAACCAATGCATCAGGGCATGGTTCTTTATATTTTTCTAAAATGTCTTTTTCTAAAGATCCTGCGTTTACACCAATTCTAATTGAACAATTATTATTTTTTGCTGCAGATATAACTTCTTTGATTTTTTTTCTATCCCCAATATTTCCGGGGTTTATTCTTAAGCATTTTGCTCCATTTTCTGCAGCCTCTATTGCCCTTTTGTAGTGAAAATGAATATCAGCCACCAATGGTACATCAACATGCTTTACAATTTCTTTTAATGATAAAGTTGAGTCTTCATCTGGACAAGAAACTCTTATTATATCAGCTCCTTGCTCTGCAATTTTATTTATTTGTTTTATTGTTGAATATGAATCTTTTGTTAAAGTATTTGTCATGGATTGTACTGTAATAGGATTTTCTCCACCAACTTTTACATTACCAACACTAATCACTTTAGTCTTTCTTCTATTAATATCTCTGAATGGCCTTATGCTCATTTTAAATTTATTTATTTAGTTTAAACTCATTGTGAAGAGCATAAATAGCTCTTTTTAAATTTTTGTTATTAATTAAAACTGAAATTTTAATTTCTGAAGTCGATATAACGCTAATATTAATATTTTTATCAGCAAGGGCTTGGAACATTCTATAAGTTACCCCAGGCGTTGTAATCATTCCAACTCCAATAATAGATAATTTAGAAACATTTTTATCAATAATTAAATTTCTGAATTGAATATTGGTGTTATTTTTTAAAAGTTTTTTTGTTTTAAATAAATCTTCATTTTTGATTGTAAATGTTAAATCTGTCTCTTTTCCATTGGCTGAGATATTTTGAACAACCATATCTACATTAATTGAATTTTTTGAAAGAGGTTTAAATATAGATGCGGCAACACCAGGTTTATCTTTTACGCCAATTAAAGATATTTTTGCATCATTAGATGTAGATGAAATTCCTGTTATTATTTTATTATTTATTATATTTTTTCTTTTTGTAATTAATGTACCATCTCCTTTTTTAAATGAAGACATAACATTAATATTTATTCTATTTAATCTTGCATCTTGTATTGAATGAGGTTGCATTACTTTTGCACCTAAAGATGACATTTCAAGCATTTCCTCATATGAAATAGTTTTTATTTTTTTAACTTTTTTAAATAGCTTGGGATCTGTTGTCATCACACCTTTTACGTCTGTATAAATAATGCATTTTTCTGCCTTAAAAAACTTGGCAAACATAATTGCGCTTGCATCAGAGCCGCCCCTTCCTAACGTTGTAACTCTTTTATCAAAATTTATACCTTGAAAGCCTGTTATAATTGGAATTCCTCCCATTTTTATATATTTCAAAATATTTTTTTTGTATATTTCTTTTATTCGTGAGCTGCTGTAATTGCCTTCTGTAATAATAGGAACCTGCCAACTCAGCCATGATCTAGACTTGTAACCCAGATTATTTAAGGCTCCTGCAATCAGTGAGCATGCAATTTGCTCTCCTGCTGAAACAAGTACGTCATACTCAGAAGAAATAAATTTTGGCGATATTTCTTTTGATTTTTTCACTAAAGTATTTGTTTCTCCACTCATTGCTGAAGAAACAACAATTACTTTATATTTTTTTTTTACATAACTAATAATAATTTTAGCTACTTTTTTTATTCTATTTGTCGTTCCTACTGAAGTTCCACCAAATTTTAATACAACGATTTTCATTGATAATAAATTTTTTTTAATTATTAAATTATATTGATAAAATACATCTTAATTGTAAAGTCAACCACTATGAAAAGAACTACTATAAATAAAGCTGAAATAAATAAGTTTACTAAAATAGCGGAAGAATGGTGGAATCCAGAAGGTAAATTTAAGCCGTTACACAAATTTAATCCAACAAGGATAAAATACATTAAAGAAAATATTATTAATCATTTCAAAAAAAATAAAAAAATAAATCAATTAAAAGGTTTAAAAATTTTGGATATAGGCTGCGGAGGAGGACTGCTTTCAGAACCTTTTGCTAGATTAGGCGCAAATGTTACTGGGATAGACGCTTCTTATAAAAATATTAAAGTTGCAAAAATTCATGCAAAAAAATCAAAATTAAATATTAATTACATTTGTTGTACACCTGAAAACTTAAATTCTGATAAAAGATTTGATGTAGTGCTTAATATGGAAGTTGTTGAGCATGTTGAAGATATAGATTTTTTTATGAAACAAAGTACAAAATTTTTGAAAAAAAATGGCTTAATGTTTGTTGCAACCTTAAACAAAACACTTAAATCTTATGTTTTTGCAATTATTGGTGCTGAATATATATTAAGATGGCTTCCTATAGGAACTCATAACTGGGAGAAATTTGTTGAACCATCACGGTTAATAAAAATCGGTGCAAACAATAATTTAAAAATGGATTTGATAGATGGAATAAAATACAATCCTATATTAGACCAGTGGAATATAAGTAAAGACAAGTCTGTAAACTATATTTCTAAATTTATTAAAATTTAATTTTCTGAATCATTTATCCAAGGAATAGTCTCGGTTTCTATACCTTCGTCTTTAAGTTCTTTAATTTCTTTAGTAGTTGCATTGCCATATATTCCCTTTTTATAATTTTTTTTATCGTAATGAACAGTTCTTGCTTTGTATGCAAAATTATCGCCAACATATTCAAGATTACTTCTAATAAACTTTTGATATTCTTGAATTTTTTTTTTTATCTTTTTATATTTATTATCAATTTTAATATTATCTTTTTTTTTATTAATAACATTTGGTGACATTAAAGATTTTTCAACTTTTATCGAATTACAGAATGGACAAGATATATATTTTTTTTTTTTTAGATTTTCAAATTCATTAGAAGAAGCAAACCAACTATTAAACTTTTTATCACATTTTTTACAATTTAATTTATATTTAATCATAAACAACTTGTTAAAATTTTAATTCAATTAAGTTCTATAATCAGAATTAATTTCTACATATTTTTTTGTTAGATCCATTGTGTATGCAGTAAAATTTTTATTACCAATACATAAATCTACTATAATTTCTATTTTTTCATTTTTCATATATTTTGAAAGTTCATTTTCATTATAAAAATTGGATAACTGCCCTTTTTCAATTATTTTATTATTTCCTAACCTAATAATAATTTTATTAGGATTTATTTTGACATTTGATTTTCCAATCGCCATTACAATTCTTCCCCAGTTAGGATCTTCGCCGGCTAAAGCAGTTTTAACTAATGAAGAATTTGCAATTGCAAAAGCTATTTTTTTTGCATCATTTTCTGTCTTACAATTATAAATTTGAACTTCAACAAATTTAGAAGACCCCTCTCCATCTGCTGCGACTCTTTTTGCTAGATTAAGTAAAACACTATTAAGATTATTGCTGAAATCTTGAATTTTTGAGTCTAAAGCACTTTTAATTTCAGAATTTTTTACTTCTCCAGTTGAAAAAATTGTAACCATATCATTTGTACTTGTATCTCCATCACATGTAATTGCATTAAATGTATTGGCAATATTTTTTCTTAATAAGTTTTTTAAAATTGCCGAGGAGATAGTTGCATCTGTAAATACAAATCCTAGTGTAGTTGCCATATTAGGATATATCATGCCTGATCCCTTTGCAATTCCATAGATTTTTACTTCCTTATTTCCAATTTTACACTGTTCCATTGCAACTTTTGGGACAAGATCTGTAGTTAAAATTCCCATAGCTGCTTTCATCCAAATGTATTTATTTTGTGTATATTTTATTTTGTCTATTAGTTCTGGAACACAAGCTTGAATTTTTTTTACAGGAAATGGTTCACCAATAGTCCCCGTTGAAGCGAAAAGAATATCATTAAATTTAACCTTTTCAGGTAACTGCTCATCAATTTTTCGTTTTTCATTTAAATGATAGGAAATCTCATCAGCTAGTATTTTGATTCCTTTGTATCCATTTTTTCCAGTAAAAGCGTTTGCATTTCGAGTATTTACTAAAAGTGCTTTAATCTTTTTTTTTTTTATAGATTGATTCCATTTTATATTTTCAGAGACTATTTTTGATTGTGTATAAACAGATGCATAATTTGCACCCTTTCGGAAATAAAACAAAACTAGATCATCTCTACTATTTCCGTATAAGTTAGCTGTGGTTGTTGACACCGACATGCCATCTAGGTGATCTAGGTCCTGAAAATCTCCTATTTTCTTATTTTTATCCCTAGATAAGAAAAAGTTTTTAATGTTAATTCCCATAGTATTTAAATATCATAAATTATAACTATATTAGATTGATAAATTAATTTATATACCAAATTTTTGTTTAATGTTTAATCCTCTCAATTTATTAACTAAATTAATAAAATCAAGCAATCAGCGCGATATTGATAAAATTCAAAAAATAGTAGCAAAAGTCAATGATCAAGAAAAATTAGTTTCCGAATATTCAGATAAAGATTTTCCAAAAAAAACTGAGGAACTAATACATAAAGTCAAAGAAGGATCTTCTCTAAATGATATTTTGGTTGAAGCGTTTGCATTAGTTAGAGAAGCTTCAAAAAGAGTAACTGGTGAAAGACATTTTGATGTTCAAATTCTTGGGGGCGTAGCTCTTCACCAAAGTAATATAGCTGAAATGAAAACAGGTGAAGGAAAAACATTAACAATTTCGTTAGCAGCATATTTAAACGCATTAGAAAAAAAAGGAGTACATGTAGTAACTGTCAACGACTACCTTGCAAAAAGAGATTGTGAAAACATGGGTAAGATATACAATTTTTTAGGGTTAACTGCTGGATATATAAACAATGATCAATCTGACGAAGAAAGAAAAAAAAATTATAATTGTGACATAACTTATGCAACAAACAGTGAACTCGGATTTGATTATTTAAGAGATAATATGAAATTTTCTCAAGAAACTATTGTGCAAAGAGGACATAATTTTGCGATTGTCGATGAAATAGACTCATGTTTAATTGATGAAGCAAGAACCCCCTTAATAATTTCAGGAGCAGTAGAGGATAGAACAGTGCAATATCTTGCTGTTGATAAGCTGCTTAAAAACTTTAATGAAGAAAATTATGAAATTGATGAAAAAGATAAAAATGTTTTATTAACAAACAAAGGAATAGATGCAATTGAAAATATATTTACTAACGCAAAAATAATGAAAAATAAAAGTTTTTATGATCCTGAAAATATAGGCTTAGTACATTTAGTAAATCAAGCTTTAAGGGCTAATCTTTTATATCAAAATGGAAGAGATTATATTGTTAAAAATAACGAAGTAATAATAATTGACGAACAAACTGGAAGACAACTGCCTGGCAGAAGATTTGGTGATGGCTTACATCAAAGTATTGAAGCTAAAGAAAAAGTAGAAATTCAATCCGAAAATCAAACACTTGCGTCAATTACTTACCAAAATTATTTTAAAATGTATTCGAAACTTTCTGGTTGTACGGGAACTGCAGCAACAGAATCTCAAGAATTTTATGAAATTTACAATCTAAAAGTTATTTCAATTCCAACAAATAAAAAAATGATAAGAAAAGATTGGAACGATCAAATATTCAGAACTTCTATTGAAAAAGATAATGCTATTTTGAAAAAAATTATAGAGAGTCATACAAATGGACAACCTATTTTAATTTTTACAGCAAGTGTAAATAAATCTGAGCACTATTCAAAGCTATTAAAAGAAAAAAATATAACTCACACAATTTTAAATGCTAAAAATCATGAAAAAGAAGCTGAAATAATTGCTAATGCAGGAAAAAAAGGATCCGTAATCGTAACCACAAGTATTTCAGGTAGAGGTGTTGACATTAAACTGGGAGGACGTGAGGCAAATAAAGAAAATAAAAATGAAATAAAATCCTTAGGAGGCTTATTTGTAATTGGCACAGAAAGAATGGAAAGTCGAAGAGTGGATAATCAAGCTAGAGGTAGATCGGGTAGACAAGGTGATGAGGGAAATTCAATTTTTTATGTAAGTTTAGAGGATGATTTGATGAGAATTTTTGGATCTGAATCTATGAACAATATACTTGAAAAACTTGGCTTAAAAGACGGGGAAAGCATCGATCACCCATGGATAAATAAAGCTTTAGAAAGAGCGCAACAAAAAGTTGAGGCTAGAAATTTTGATGTAAGAAAATCTTTATTAAAATTTGACAATGTATTAAATGATCAAAGGCATGTAATATTTAGCCAAAGAAATAATGTAATCTTAAATAAAGAAACTTTTGATTATTCAAATGATTTTCTTGATGAAAAAATTAATCAATTAATTGAACTAAAGTCTATACACTTAAGTAAGCCAAAAAATAGCACCTTCGTAATGGAAACAAAAAAGTTACTGGGAAAAACCTCAGATATATTTAACTCAGAAATTCAAAAAGATGAGAATGATTTAGCTAATATTTCAAATAATGAATTTTCAGAAAAAATAAAAAAAAGATTTGAAGAAAAAAGATCTGGGAGGGAAAAATTCTTAGGAAAAGAACAGGCACAAGAATTAGAAAAAAGAATTTTTTTACAAATTATAGACGAAAATTGGAAATCACATATTCAATATTTAGAACAACTAAGAAGTGTTATTGGGCTAAGATCTTATGGGCAGAGAGACCCTTTGGTTGAATATAAAAAAGAAGCTTTTTCATTATTTGAAAATTTACTAAATAAAATTAAAAGTGAGCTTATAACTATTTTACTTAATATTACTCTAGTCGATGATAGAAGTAACAATTTAGAAAACGAAAATAAAAAGAATGAAAATTTTAAGGAAGTTGCTAGTAAAAAGATTGGCAGAAATGAAAAATGTTTATGTGGATCAGGAAAAAAATATAAACACTGCTGTGGAAGATTATAATTGAAATAAAATAAGTAAAAAAAAGATTACTAATACAAATAAACTTAATTGTTTTTTATAATTTATTAAAAACTTTCTTATTTTAAGAATATATGTTTCTTTAATAGATAAACTATCATCCATATTTGATTTAATTGAGAATCCTTTGTTTCTTCCAATAGATAAAAATTTATTTTTTCTTTGTGATAAAACTTCTTCTTGATTCATATTTAAAAATGAATCTAAATTTTTTGATATTGAGTTCTCAACATTTCTAAGGATAAATTCTTTATCTCTATGAGCTCCACCTAATGGTTCAGGAATTATCTCATCAATTATTTCTAGCTCTAAAAGATCTTTTGCAGTTAACTTCATTGCCTGTGAGGCTTCCAAAGTCTTGGTTGGATCTCTCCATAAAATAGTTGCACATCCCTCAGGTGAAATAACCGAATATATTGCATTCTCTAACATAACTACTTTGTTAGATGATGCTAAAGCAATTGCTCCCCCTGATCCACCTTCGCCTATAATAATCGATATCGTTGGGACAGTTAAATTTATCGAACATTCGATTGATTTTGCAATGGCTTCTGCTTGACCCCTTTCCTCTGCTCCAACACCTGGATAAGCTCCAGGAGTATCAATAAATAATATAATTGGAATTCTAAATTTATTTGCTAAATTCATTAATCTTATAGTTTTTCTATAACCTTCAGGTCTCATCATTCCAAAATTTCTATCTAATCTTGTTTCTAAATCCTCACCTTTTTCTTGACCAATAACCAATACTGATTTTGATTTAAATTTTGCAAAACCAGCTATAACAGATTTATCTTCACCATAAAATCTATCTCCTGATAATAAAATTAAATCATCAAATAAATTTTCTATAAAAAATTTCGCTTTAGGTCTGTCTTCATGTCTTGCAACTAAAGTTGTTTGCCATGAATCTAGACTCGAATAAATTTTCTTAAGTTTATTATCAATTTCCCTCTGAATACTGGAGATTTTTTCAGTTTTAACTTCTGCTATACCTTCGGTATTATATGGATCTTTTAGTTGATTCAGTTCTTTTTCTAAATCTTTAATATCTTTTTCAAAATTTAAATAGTTTTTCATTTATAAAAAATATTTTTTAAACTGATTAATAGCAAAAAAAGGCCAGAAAATGTTAAAATATTTATTAGATTATTGTTAATTTAAGTTATAAAATAAAGATTGTTTATAGGGAGAGACTACTTTTAAGTGGCACCGAAGGAGCAACCGACCCGGAAACTCTCAGGTAAAAGGACCTTAAACATATTAACTCTGGAAAGAAGACTGGGTCTCACCGAAGGGGTAAATCTCTCAGGTAAAAAAGACAGATAGGGTCAATGGGTTGATATGAAGGTACAATATAAAAAAATAAAAAAACTATCAGTTTCAACAGAATTATTAAATTTTGTTAATAAAGAATTATTACCAGGTACAAAAATTAAAAAGGGAGACTTTTGGTATGGACTTGATAAATTACTACATGAGTTAACTCCAAAAAACAGAAAATTAATAGAAATCAGAGAAAAGCTACAAAAAAAAATTGATTATTGGCATAAAAAACAAAACAAAAAAAAAATAAATTTAAAAAAATATGAAATTTTTTTAAAAAATATAGGATATTTAGTCAAGCCAGGATCAAACTTTAAAATTAAAACTAATAATGTTGACAAAGAAATTTCAGGTATATGTGGTCCTCAATTAGTTTGTCCTGTTTCAAATTCAAGATTTTTATTAAACGCAGCTAATGCGAGATGGGTAAGTTTATACGATAGCTTATATGGGACCGATGTCATTCCAGAAACAAAAGGTGCTTTGAAAGGTAAAACATATAACCCGACAAGAGGAAGAAAAGTAATAGAGTATTCAAGAAGTTTATTAGATGAACACATTCCTTTAAAAAATACTACTTGGAAAAAATTAGAAAAAATTCCTGAAGTAAAAAACAATAAATTAAATTTGAAATTAAAAAATCCAAATCAGTTTGTGGGATACAATAAAAAAAAAAATAAAATAACTTCAATTTTATTTAAAAATAATAATCTACACATTGATATACTTTTTGATCAAAGTGGAGATTTGGAAATTAATAATCCAGATGGAAATCAAGACAAATTAAAAATACATGATATTATTGTAGAGTCAGCAATTTCAACAATATGTGATCACGAAGATAGTGTAGCTGCAGTAGATGCTGAGGATAAAGTTAAGGGATATAGAAATTGGCTTGGTTTAATGAAGGGAGATTTAAAATCTGAGTTCACAAAAAATAAAAAGAAAATTTTTAGATATTTAAATTCAGACAGAAATTATTTATCATCTAAAGGGAAAAAATTTAGTTTAAGTGGAAGATCTTTGTTATTAAATAGAAATGTTGGTCATCTAATGACAAACTCATCTATTTTGCTAAAAGACGGTTCAGAATGCCCAGAAGGGCTTATAGATGCTGTCATAACATCTGTAGCTTGTCTTCATGATTTTAAAAAAAAAAGAAATTCTAAAACTAAATCGATATATATAGTTAAACCAAAAATGCATGGACCTGATGAATGTAAATTTACTAATTTTATATTTGAAAAAGTAGAAAAATTTTTAAAACTTAAGAAATTTACAATCAAGTGTGGAATTATGGATGAAGAAAGAAGAACTTCTATAAATTTAAAAGAATGTATTAGACAATTAAAAAATAGAGTTTTCTTCATAAATACAGGATTCTTAGACAGAACTGGAGACGAAATACACACTTCAATGGAAGCAGGACCAATGGTTAAAAAAAATGAAATGAAAAAAGAATTGTGGATTAAAGCTTATGAAAATAACAATGTGGACATTGGCCTAGCCACTGGATTCTCTGGCAAATGTCAAATTGGCAAAGGTATGTACGCTGCCCCAGATTTAATGAAAGAAATGATAATACAGAAAATTGCCCATCCACTTTCAGGAGCTAATTGTGCATGGGTTCCAAGTCCAACAGCAGCAGCTCTTCATGCACTACATTACCATAAAGTAAATGTTTTTGATATACAAAGAAAACTTATTAAAAGAAAACCTGCAAAATTAAGTCATCTCTTAACGATTCCAGTAACAAGAAAAAAAGGCTATTCTAATGAAGAAGTTACTAAAGAATTAAAAAATAATGCTCAAGGAATTCTGGGATATGTGGTGCGTTGGATAGACCAATCAGTTGGTTGTTCTAAAGTTCCTGATATTAATGGAATTGGTCTAATGGAAGATAGAGCGACTTTAAGAATATCATCTCAGCATATTGCAAATTGGTTACATCACGGGATATGTAGCAAGAAACAAGTTTTAGAAATTTTAAAGAAAATGGCTAGAATTGTTGATAATCAAAATATAAAAGATCCAGCTTTAAAAGGGCACGCTCCCTATCAAGCTATGTCAGGAAATTTTGATAAATCTGTTGCATTTAAAGCTGCTTGTGAATTAGTATTTCATGGAAGAATACAGCCATCAGGTTATACAGAACCAATACTACATTTGAACAGATTAATTAAAAAAAATTAAAGTTTATTTCCGTTAAGACCTTTTCTATTTTTAAAAGCGGAAATTAGTGTCCCATCATCAAGATTTTCAATTTCTCCACCTACAGGTAGTCCTTGGGCAAGTTTAGATATTTTAACATCAATTTTTTTTAAACTATCTTGAATATAAAACGCTGTAGTCTGTCCTTCTACTGTTGCACTAGTAGCAAGAATAACCTCCTCAATTTTATCCTTTTTAACTCTGTGTATTAAAGAATCAATTAGTAATTTTGTGTTTTTTCGGTCATTGTTATCATTGATTGTGCCACCTAAAATGTGAAAATAACCTTGATATACAGTTGAGTTTTCAATGCTCCATTGATCTGCTATATTTTCAACTACACATATAATATTAGATTTAGTTTTAGAACTTTCACAATTATTACAAATTGAAGATTCAGATTTTAAGGTACCACAATTCTGGCATCTTGCGATATTTTTGAAAACATTTGATAATGAATTAATCATAGGTTTCATTAATTCCTGCCTATTATTTATTAGCTTTAAAATAATTCTTCTGGCAGATTTAGGACCCAAACCTGGCAATTTAGAAATTAACTTTATAAGTTCTTCAATTTCTGAGATATTTTGCATAGCTATATTTTATAATGGCCATTTAAATCCAGGGATACCAAAGCCTCCTGTTGCTTTTGTAATTTCTTCATTAGTTTTTGTTTTTAACTGTGATTTTGCAGATGTGTGTGCAGCGATTATTAAATCAACAATTATATTTTTATCTTCTTCCCAAGTTTCTTTTGATAACTCTAATCTTGTTATATCTCCATTGCCATTTAATCCAACTTTGACACAACCTCCTCCGGACTCACCAAAAACTTCAATTTTTTTTATTTTTTCCTGACTTTCTTTCATTTTTTGTTCAAGCTCCTTGGCCTTGTCTAATATTTTATTAAAATCAGTCATTATTTTTATCTATATTAATTTCAATTAATTTAGCATCAGGAAAAGCATCTATTATTTTTTCATATTCTATTGAATTGCTAGCTTTTTTTAATAATTCTTTCTTATTTTGTTTTTCCATTTGTTTTTTTGAAGGTTGTCCAGTTTCCTTAGAAAATGTTATTATCCATCTTTTATTTGTCCATTGAAATAACTTTGTAGAAATGTCTTTAACAAAATCTTTATCTAAATTATCATTAAATGAAATTTCAATTCTTTCGTTTTCAAAATTCACCAGATTCACATTGTTCTCCAATTCATATTTTAGTTTAATTTCCTTTTTTTCATTGCATAAAATAATTAGGTCATTAAATTCTTTTATTTGAATTTCATTTTGAATTAATTTAGTTTCATTTTTTGGTTGAGAAATATTTTTGATTTGACTAATAGTTTTATTTTTAAAGTTGGTATTATCTACATCATTATTTATAGTTAATTTATCATTTCTTAATTTATCATTTTCACTTAAATTTTTTTTCCCTACTATTTGTGAGTCACTATTAATTTTTTTTAGATACATTAATCTTAACAAAAACATTTCTATCGCAATGTTTTGATTTGATACTATATCTAGTTCATCCAAAGTTTTGATTGTAAACTGCCAATAAATCAAAATTGTTTCGGGAGAAATGCTTTTCGAAATTTCTAAGATTTTTTTAAACTCATAATCATTTAAACTAAAATTATTTCCATTTAATTGAATAAAGTCTATATTTTTTAAATAGTACAAAATTTCTAAAAAATCGTTTAAAAAAATTTTGGCTTCAACACCGGACTCATAAATAGAATTATAACTCTCAATAAGTTTTTTCTCTCTTCCATTAAATAAATGCTCAAATAATTCAATCAAATAACTTTTGTCAAAATATCCAAAAATTTTTAAAGCATTATTTAAACTCAATTCTTTATTTTCTTCGCTAGAAATTATTGCTCTATCTAGTAAAGAAAGAGCGTCTCTTACTGATCCTTCTGATATTTTAGTTATTAATTTTAAAACATCATCATTTAATTTTACTTTTTCTTTACTTGAAATTTTTTTTAAAAAACTTAGTAGCTCATCAAATTTTACTCTTGCTAAATCATATCTCTGGCATCTTGAAATTACTGTGACTGGAATCTTTTTAATTTCAGTAGTTGCAAATATAAA
>CACGVK010000023.1:0-15892 GCA_902576565.1 uncultured Pelagibacteraceae bacterium
TTTAGGTCTTAGAGGATACGTATCTATAAATGTTCAGTCAGGTGAGACGATGGATACACACTCATTTGCTACAATGATTGGTATGGGAGCTACTACAATTAACCCTTATTTAGCATTTGATAGTATTTACGAAAGATATAAAAAAAAATTATTCGGAAATTTAAACTTCGATGAATGTATATTCAAGTATATTAAATCAATAAATCTTGGGCTTTTAAAAATAATGTCAAAAATGGGTATTTCAGTAATTAGTTCATATAGAGGGGGAAGTAATTTTGAAACAGTAGGATTAAGCAGAACAATTGTAAATGAGTTTTTTCCCGGGGTATTATCAAAAATCTCTGGCATAGGTTTAACTGGAATAGAAAAAAAAATTAAAAAGATTCATAAAGAAGCATTTATGTCGTATTCAAAAGTTCTTCCAATTGGTGGAATTTATAGATACCGAAAAAATGGTGAGACGCATCAATATCAAGGTAGATTGATACATTTATTACAAAGTGCTGTGGATCAAAAATCTTATACAACATACAAAAAATATTCTGAGGGAATACATGATTTACCACCAATAAATTTAAGAGACTTGATTGATTTTAAAAAAAGGACATCCATAGATATTGATGAAGTTGAACCTATTGAAAGTATACTTAAAAGATTTGGAAGTGGGAGCATGTCACATGGGGCTTTGTCAAAAGAAGCACATGAAACCCTAGCAATTGGAATGAATCGAATTAAAGGAGCTTCTTGTAGTGGCGAAGGAGGAGAGTCATCAGAGAGATTTAAAATTTTACCAGATGGGGACACATCAAATTCTAGGGTAAAACAAATTGCCTCTGCTAGATTTGGAGTAACTATTGATTATCTTAACAATTGTAACGAAATCGAGATTAAAATAGCGCAAGGTGCAAAACCAGGCGAAGGTGGCCAACTACCTGGATTTAAAGTTACAAAAGAAATTGCAAAACTAAGATATTCTACACCAGGAGTTACATTAATTTCTCCTCCTCCACATCACGATATATATTCAATAGAAGATCTTGCACAATTAATTTATGATTTAAAGCAAATTAATCCCAATGCTAGAGTTGCTGTAAAATTAGTTGCTTCATCAGGAATTGGAACAATTGCTGCAGGAGTTGCAAAGGCTAAAGCAGATATTATTTTAATTTCGGGCCATTCTGGTGGAACCGGAGCTACTCCACAAACGAGTGTTAAATATGTTGGAATACCTTGGGAGATGGGATTAACAGAGGCAAATCAAGTTTTAACATTAAACAATTTGAGGCATACCGTGACATTAAAAACTGATGGGGGAATTAAAACAGGAAGAGATGTAATTATTGCTGCCATGATGGGTGCTGAAGAATTTGGTGTTGCAACAGCATCACTTGTTGCTATGGGTTGCATTATGGTAAGACAATGCCATTCTAATACTTGTCCTGTAGGAGTTTGTACACAAGATGAAAATTTAAGAAAAAAATTTACAGGAACTCCTGAAAAAGTTGTTAATCTTTTTCAGTTTATTGCTCATGACACAAGGGAGATATTAGCTAAACTAGGATTTAAGTCTTTAGATGACGTTATAGGAAGAACAGATTTATTAAAGCAAGTGAGCAAAGGATCTTCAAATTTGGATGACCTAGACTTAAACCCTCTATTTGTTCAAGCTGATCCAGGTAAAAATAAAAGGTATTGTGAAATTAAAAAAATAAATAAAGTACCAGATACTCTTGATCAAGAAATTTGGGGACAAATCAAAGATAAAATAAAATTAAATAAAAAAATAGACTCTATATTTAAAATAAAAAATACTCATAGAGCTGTAGGAACTAGAATTTCATATGAATTATACAAAAAATTTGGAAAAGATTATTTAAAAGATGAACAAATTTGTTTAGACTTTAAAGGTTCAGCAGGACAATCTTTTGGTGCATTTGGAATTAAGGGATTAAAATTAAACTTAATTGGTGATGCAAATGATTATGTAGGCAAAGGTCTTTCGGGAGCAATAATTTCAATAGGGCTGCAAGAAGATAGTAAACTAGAAAGTAATTTGAATACAATTATTGGTAACACAGTGCTTTACGGAGCAACATCTGGAGAATTATATGCATCTGGACAAGCTGGCGAAAGATTTGCTGTAAGAAATTCAGGAGCAAATGCGGTTGTAGAAGGATGTGACTCTAATGGCTGCGAGTATATGACTGGCGGAAACATAGCTATACTGGGAAATGTAGGTGATAATTTTGCGGCAGGAATGACAGGAGGTATGGCTTTTGTGTATGATAAGGATTTAGAATTTGAAAAAAGAGTTAACCCTGATTCAGTAGTTTGGATAAGACCCGAAACAAAATATTGGAAAAATTTATTATATAACCTTTTAAAAAAACATTACGAAAATACAAAATCTAATCATTCAAAAAGAATTTTGGATAACTTTGAATTTGAGATAAAAAATTTTTTCCAAATATGTCCTAAGGAAATGTTAGATAAGTTAGAAAACCCAATTTCTGAAAAGACAATTAATTACGCTAGCTAAGGTACAATTTTACTATTTTATCTAGTTCATTTACTAAAATTTTAATATTTTTTTTTGATGATAAACTATGATCACCAGTTTTAAAATTCTCCTAGAATAAACCACTGGAACAGCTTCATCTTTACTACCATGAACCATAGTGACAAAAGATTTACTGTAAATTGGATTATTTAAAACCTTATTTTTAAATCCATCTTTAATTAATTGGTATGAAATTGGGTAAGTATATGATCCATGTTTTAAATTATATATACCTTGTTTTTTTGTTTCAATTTTCATTTTTTTTGAAAATTTTTTCCACATTAATTTATCCAAAAACTCAGGCGCGGAACCTATCCCTAAAAAACCAAATATTTGTTTTTTGATAGTTTTAAATAAATTTAAAGATATCCAGGCACCCATACTAGATCCAATTAAAATAATTTTTTTTTTTTTAATTTTATTTTTTATTAAAATTTTACTTTCTGTTGACCATTTAGTTATATTTCCATCTGTGAATTTTCCAGTGGATTTTCCATGTCCAGAATATTCAAATGCCAAAAAGCCTATTTTTTTTGATTTACAATAATTGAGAAACGCCTTGGGCTTTTTCCCTTCTAAATCAGACATAAACCCATGTAAGAAAACAACAAATAAATCAGATTTTGTATTTTGAGATAAATATCTTAATTTTTTTTTTGTTGAAATTTTAAAGAATTTAAATTTTCTCATAAAACATATTTTAATAATATGGTATTATATATGATTATTAAATGTCTTCTAAATTAAAAGTTTTACAAGTAATTCCTAAACTTGGATATGGTGGTGCTGAAACTGGATGTTATGATTTAGCTCACTATTTGCATGAACAAGGTTGCAAATCTTACATTGTGACAAGCGGTGGTGAATTATTACAATTTATAAACAAAAAAAAAGTAAAATTATTAAGATTACCTGTTCATAGCAAAAACCCAATTATTATTCTATTAAACTCAATTATATTAACCCTTTTAATTTTAATACTTAATATCACTATTGTACATGCAAGAAGTAGGGCTCCAGCATGGTCATGTTTAATTGCAACTAAAATCACTGGAAGAAAATTTGTTACAACATTTCACGGAACATATAATTTTAATAGTTCAATCAAGAAATATTATAATTCTGTTATGTTAAAATCAAACTTAATAATTGCAGGTTCTAATTTTATATTTTCTCACATTAATGAAAATTATTCAAAATATTTAAATCCAAAGAAAAAATTTTTAGTAATATTTAGAGGAATAAATACTGATTATTTTAGTAAAAAAAAAATTAAAGAAAAAGATGAAGAAAAATTAATAAAAAAATGGGGAGTTGATAAAGAAAGAAAAATTTTTCTTTTACCTGGAAGACTTACTGCTTGGAAAGGCCAAGAATTATTTATTGAGGCTTTAAGTAAACTCAAAAATAATGAACCTAATAAAAAGTTTATGGCTTTAATTCTTGGCGACGATCAGGGAAGAAAAATTTATAAAAAAAAGCTTCAAAGATTAGTTGAGCAGCATAGACTAATTGAAGAAGTTAAATTTATTGATAAATTTAATATAATGCCAATTGCTTATAAAATTTCTGATGTTATTTTTTCGTGTTCTATTGAACCTGAAGCATTTGGAAGGGTGAGTGTTGAAGCTCAATCAATGGAAAAACCAATTATTGCAAGTAATATTGGAGGCTCTCTAGAAACTATAAAACATGAAAAAACTGGATTTTTATTTCCAGCTGGAGATATTAATGCTTTATATAGAAATATGTCTGAAATATTTGATTTGTATCCGGCCACATTAGAAGTCATGGGTACAGAGGGAAGAAAAAATGTTATAAAAAAATTTAATGTTGAAAAAATGTGTTTTTCTACTTATTCAGAGTACAAAAAACTTATTAATTAAATGCCAAACATAACTTTACCAGATGGAAATGTACTTACTTTTGATAAGAAAGTAACAGGCTTAAAAGTAGCTGAAAAAATCAGCAAATCTTTATCAAAGCAAGCACTAGTAATCAGTATCAATGGTCAATTAAAGGACCTTAATTATGAAATAGATAAAGATTGTTCAATAAAAATTTTTACTTCAAAAGACAAAGAAGGTATCGAAACTATACGACATGATACTGCTCATATTTTAGCTATGGCCGTTCAAGAACTTTTTCCTGGCACCCAAGTAACAATTGGACCAGTTATAGAAAACGGTTTCTATTATGATTTTGCTAGAAAAGATTCTTTTACTCAAGAGGATCTTCTTAAAATTGAAAAGAAAATGCAAGAAATTGTTGAAAGAGATGAACCTACACATAGAGAAGTATGGGAAAGAGATAAAGCTATCGAACATTTTAAAAAAGCTGGTGAAATTTATAAAGCGGAAATAATTAAAAGTATTCCAAAAGGGGAAGAGGTCTCATTATATTTTCATGGGAAATGGCACGATTTATGTAGGGGTCCTCATTTACTTTCAACAGGTAAGGTCGGAAAATTTTTTAAACTAACAAAAGTTGCAGGAGCTTATTGGAGAGGAGACTCAAAAAATGAGATGCTTCAAAGAATTTATGGTACTAGCTGGTCTTCACAAAAAGATCTTGATGATTATCTAAAAAGAATTGAAGAAGCAGAAAAACGAGACCATAGAAAATTAGGTAAAGAAATGGATTTATTTCATTTTAGAGAAGAAAGTCCAGGCTCAGTTTTTTGGCATGAAAAAGGATGGAATTTATTCCAAAAATTAATATCATACATGAGACAGAAACAAGATGAAGCTGGTTATAAAGAAATTAATACTCCAGAAATTCTCGATAGAAGTTTGTGGGAAAAATCAGGACACTGGGAGAAATTTGGAGCAAACATGTACACATCAACTACACCTGACGAAAAAGTATTTGCAATTAAACCAATGAATTGTCCTGGTTGTGTTCAAGTTTTTAATCAAGGGCTTAAAAGTTATAGAGATTTACCATTAAAAATGTCTGAGTTTGGCAAAGTCCATAGATATGAGCCATCAGGTGCTTTGCATGGATTATTAAGGGTAAGAGCATTTACTCAAGATGACGCTCATATTTTTTGTACAGAAGATCAAATTACTGAGGAATGTCTGAGTGTAACAAATTTAATTTTAGAAATTTATAAAGATTTAGGATTTGAAAATGTAATTTTAAAATATTCTGACAGACCTGACCTTAGAGTTGGAGATGATGACGTCTGGGATAAATCTGAAAAAGCTTTACTTGAAGCAATTAAAGAATCTAAACTTGAATATAGTATAAACAAAGGAGAGGGTGCTTTTTATGGTCCAAAAATAGAATTTGTTCTTCGAGATGCAATAGGAAGAGATTGGCAATGCGGAACTTTACAAGTTGATTTGAATTTACCTGGTCGATTAGGAGCATCATTTGTTGATAAAGATGGATCTAAAAAAGTACCGGTTATGTTGCATAGAGCATTATTTGGATCATTAGAGAGATTTATTGGAATTTTAATTGAAAATTATGCTGGGAAGCTTCCATTTTGGATTTCACCATTGCAAGCAATGGTTATCCCAGTTTCGGATGATTTTAATACCTATGCAATTGAGGTAAATAAAAAATTAAAAAAATCAGGTATAATTAGTGAAGTAGATTTAAAAAATCACAACTTAAACTACAAAATAAGAGAACATTCTCTTACAAAAATACCACTTCTATTAATTTGTGGAAAAAAAGAAGTTGACTCTAATACTGTAACTATTAGAAGATTGGATTCTAAAGAACAAGAAAATATAGAAATAAAAAAATTGATTGAAAAATTTTCATCTCAAGCAAAATCTCCTTCTTAATAAGTGTCAAACATAAAACAAAATTATTTTCAAAGAAGAACTAAACCAAAAGGCCCAAAATCAAATTTTAAAATTACTTCAAATGAAGTCCAAGTAATAACTTCAGATGGTCAAAATTTAGGTATTTTAAATTTAAACGAAGCAATCAATAAAGCTAAAAGTGAAGGTTTAGATTTAATTGAAATTGCACCAAATGCAAAACCTCCTGTTTGTAAAATAATGGACATGGGAAAATTTAAATATGATCAACAAAAAAAAGCAAACAAGGCAAAAAAAAAGCAAAAGAAAATTGAATTAAAGGAAATTAAGTTAAGACCAGTGACAGAAGTTCATGATTATACTTTCAAGATTAGAAATGCACAAAAATTTTTATCTAAAGGAGATAAGGTGAAATTCACTATAAGATTTAAAGGAAGAGAATTACAGCATTCCCACCTAGGTAATGAATTAATGGATAAAATAAAACAAGATATTCAAGAAATTGGCAAAGTTGAGTCTCAGCCAAAGTTCGAAGGCAAACAAATGACAATGGTTATACAGCCATTATAAGCAATTATTGTAGTTGTAAAATAATACTAATATTAGTATAAAGCCCAGCAATATGCCAAAATTAAAAACTAAAAGTTCAGCAAAAAAAAGATTTAAAATAACATCCAGAGGCAAAGTTATAATGGGTCAGGCTGGAAAAAGACATGGTATGATAAAAAGAACGAATTCACAAATTAGAAAACAAAGAGGCACAGCAGTTATGTCTAAACAGGACAGTAAAATAGTTAAATCTTATATGCCTTACACTTTAAGAGGATAACATGGCAAGAGTAAAAAGAGGAACAACAAGTAATGCTAAACATAAAAAAGTTTTAAAGGCTGTTAAAGGTCAGTGGGGAAGAAGAAAAAATACCATAAGAGTAGCTAGACAGGCAATGGAAAAGGCATTGCAATATGCTTACAGAGATCGAAGAAATAAAAAAAGAAATTTCAAATCCTTATGGATCCAAAGAATAAATGCAGGTGTAAGATCAGAGGGACTTACATATTCAAAGTTTATTAATGGACTTAACAAGTCAGGAATTAAAATAGATAGGAAGATTCTAGCTGAAATTGCTTACGATAATCCAGAAGCATTTAAATCCATCGTTAAAAAAGCACAAGCTGCCCTTAGCTAATCTAACTATTGTTTTTCTTAAGTTTAGAAATAATCTGTAAAAATGTCAGATTTTGAAAAATTAAAAAATCAATTAATAAATAAACTTACTGAAGCTAAAAATTCAAAAGAAGTAGATCTAATAAGGACTGAAATTTTTGGCAAGAATGGTTTAATTAATTCAGAATTTAAAAAACTTGGTTCTTTATCACCGGATGAGAAGAAAAATGTAGCATCAAAAATTAATAATGCAAAACAAGAACTAACAAAATTATTTAATAAGAAATTATCGTCTTTAGAAAATTTTGAGATAGATGAAAGAGTCAAAAATGAGAAAGATGATGTAACTCTTCCAGAAAAAGATTTTAGAATAGGAAAAATTCATCCTGTTTCCCAAGTGATAGATGAAATATCATCTATATTTTCTGAGATTGGTTTTAACGTTGAAGAAGGCCCTGATGTAGAAACTGAATATTATAATTTTACAGCTCTGAACACTCCAGAAAATCATCCAGCAAAAGATATGCATGATACTTTTTATCTCGAAGAGAATATGAAAACTTTATTAAGAACTCATACATCGCCTGTTCAAGTAAGAACAATGTTAAATGGAAAACCTCCTTTTAAAATTATAGCACCTGGCAGAACTTATCGAAGTGATAGTGATCAAACACATACACCAATGTTCCACCAACTTGAGGGACTTCACATTGATAAAAATATAACAATGGGACATTTAAAAGGTTGTTTAAATTATTTTATCAAAGAATTTTTTGAATTAGAAAAAATTAAAATGAGATTTAGACCAAGCCATTTTCCTTTCACTGAACCGTCTGCAGAAGTTGATATAGGCTATAGAATTGAAAATAATAAAATTATTATTGGAGAAGGCGATAAGTGGTTGGAAATACTCGGTTGTGGAATGGTACATCCAAATGTGCTCAAAAATTCAAAAGTAGATCCAAATAAATTTCAAGGATTCGCATTTGGTATAGGTATAGATCGATTGGCAATGTTAAAATATGGAATTAATGATCTAAGATCTTTTTTTGAGAGTGATTATAGATGGCTCAATTACTACGGATTTGATCCACTTGATGTTCCGACAAATTATCGAGGTTTAAGTAAATGAAATTAACAAGAGAATGGCTTAAAGATCATTTAAAAACTAATAAAACAGAGTTACAAATAATTGAAAAATTAAACAATATTGGTCTAGAGGTAGAAAAAGTTGAACCTGTAAAAAATGAATTAAGCGATTTTCTTATTGCTAAGATAATCAAAGCAGACAAACATCCTAATGCCGATAGATTAAAATTGTGCCATGTAGATATTGGTCAAAATGATTTAGTAAAAGTTGTTTGTGGTGGGCCAAATGCAAAAGATAATTTACTCACAATATATGCTCCTCCAGGATCTGTAATTCCAAAAAATAACATGAAATTGGAGATTTCAAAAATTCGAGGAGAAACATCCTATGGAATGCTTTGCTCAGAATCAGAATTAAATATATCGGACGAAAGCGACGGTATAATAGAGTTAAATAAAAAATATAAATCACAAATAGGAAAAAGTTATTTTAACGAATCTCAAGATAACGTTATAGAATTATCAATAACTCCTAATAGACCTGATTGTTTGGGTATAAGAGGTATAGCTAGAGATTTATCCTCAGCTGGATTTGGAAAATTAATAGATAACAAAATTAAAAAAATAAAAAGAAGTGGGAAACAAAATTTAAAAGTTAAAATTCAAAAATCTAAAAATCAGGCTTGCAGTATTTTTGGCAGTTGTTTAATTAAAAATATTAAAAATCAAGAAAGCCCAGATTGGTTAAAAAAAAGACTACTTTCACTTGGCTTGAGACCTATTTCCGCGGTTGTTGACATAACGAACTATGTAATGTTTGATCTAAATAGACCGTTGCATGCTTATGACGCAGATAAAATAAATAAAGAAATAATAGTAAGAAATTCAAAGAAAAATGAGAAGTTTAAAGCATTAGATAACAAAGATTATAATTTAGATGATGGAATGTGTGTTATATCAGACCATCAAGGGGTGTTAGGTTTAGGTGGAATTATTGGTGGAATCAGATCTGGAACAGAATTAAATACAAAAAATATATTGTTAGAGTCTGCATTCTTTGATCCAGAGATAACTCGAAAAACAGCTAAAAAATTAGATTTAAACAGTGATGCAAAATTTAGATTTGAGAGAGGAATTGATCCTAATTCAATTTTAATTGGACTTGAAAAAGCTTCAGCAATGATTGTTGAAATTTGTGGAGGCCAAGCCTCAAATATAGATATTCAATCAACACAACAATTTAAATTAAAAAAAATAAACTTTGATCCAAAAATTGTAGAAAAAATTGTTGGTTTGAAAACTAAATTACAGGATATAACTAAAATTTTGGGAGATTTGGGTTTTAAAGTTAAGAAAAAAGGAAAAATCCTAACTATTGAAGTTCCAAGTTGGAGACCAGATATAAATGGTGATGTCGATTTAGTTGAAGAAATAATTAGAATTAAGGGGTTTAATAATATTCAATCAATTGAACCAGAAAAAAAAAGAATAAAACCAACTTTAAATTTTTTTCAAAGAAACTTTCATTTAGCACAAAGATCTGTAGCCTCTAAAGGATATTTAGAGTCAATAACATGGTCGTTTACTGATGAGAAATTAAATAATATTTTTAAAGAAAAATATCAGGAAGCTAAAATTGTTAATCCTATAAGTTCTGATTTAAATGTATTACGAAGTTCACTGTACCCAAATTTAATTCATGTGTTAAACAAAAATATTGATAGAGGTTTTGACGACCAGTCATTATTCGAAATTGGACCATTATTTATCGGAAATAAACCAGGACAGCAAATTACTGTTGTATGCGGAATTAGAAAAGAAAATTTGTTTGATGTTTATGGAATTAAAAAAGATCTTGTACAAACTTTATTAGAACTTGGAATAAATAAAAAAGATACTACGATTGATACTAATACACCAAGTTATTATCACCCTGGAAGATCTGGATCAATCATAACAAAAAAAGATAATATATTGTTAGCTTATTTTGGAGAAATTCATCCAAAAGTAGTAGATAAAGTTTATGGATTTGAAATTTTTTTAGAAAATTTAGTTAAATTTAAAAGCTATAATAAAAAGACCAAACCAACAGTGACTTTTTCAGACTATCAAAAATCTGAAAGAGATTTTGCTTTCGTTGTACAAAAAGATTTAAAAGCCCAAGAATTAGTTGAGATCATTTGGAATGTTGACAATTCTTTAATAAAAAATGTTAAAATATTTGATGTCTACCAGGGAGATAATATTCCTTCAGATAAAAAATCAATAGCATTAAAAGTTACTATTCAGTCAGACTTCAAAACTTTAAATGAAAAAGATTTAAATGATATTTCTCAAAAGATTATTTCTAATGTAGAAGAAAAAGTTGAAGCCAAATTAAGATCTTAATGAGCGAAATTAGTCACATTAGAAATTTTGCAATTATTGCACATATAGATCATGGTAAATCTACTATTGCAGATAGAATAATTCATAAATGTGGAGGACTTTCAGAAAGAGAAATGAAGGCACAAGTATTAGATTCAATGGATATAGAGAGAGAAAGAGGAATTACTATAAAAGCACAAACAGTTAAACTAAATTATACTGCAAAGGATGGCAAAAAATATATTTTCAATATAATTGATACACCTGGACATGTAGATTTTAGTTATGAAGTCAGCAGGTCGCTTTATGCATGTGAAGGATCAATATTAATTGTAGATAGTACCCAAGGAGTTGAGGCTCAGACATTAGCTAATGTTTATCAAGCATTAGATATTAATCATGAAATAATTCCTGTATTAAATAAAATTGATCTACCCGCGTCTGATATAGATAAAACAAATAAACAAATAGAGGATGTCATAGGTATTGATACGTCAAATTCTGTACCATGCTCAGGAAAAACAGGTGAAGGAGTTGAAGAAATTCTAGAGCAGATAGTTCAAAAATTACCCGCTCCCAAAGGACTTTCGAATGAAAAGTTGAAATGTTTATTAGTTGATAGCTGGTATGATACTTATCTTGGAGTAGTTATATTAGTAAGAGTAATTAATGGAAAAATCTCAAAAAATATGAAAATTAAAATGATGTCTACAAACCAAGAATATTTAATTGAAAAAGTTGGAGTTTTTACACCGAAACCTAAAGATATAAATGAATTAAATTCAGGAGAAATAGGTTTTATAACAACTGGAATTAAAGTTTTGTCAGATACAAAAGTAGGTGACACAATTTGCGATGCAAGCCATCCTATACAAGAAGCCTTGCCAGGATTTAAGCCTAGCAAACCAGTTGTATTTTGTGGATTATTTCCAGTTGATAGCTCTGAGTATCAAAAATTGAAAGATGGACTTGCTAAACTTCAATTAAACGATGCCAGTTTCTCATTTGATGCAGAATCTTCTTCTGCTCTAGGATTAGGATTTAGATGTGGATTTCTAGGACTACTACACTTAGAAATTATTACAGAAAGATTAGAAAGAGAATTTGATATAAATCTTTTAACAACAACACCAGGTGTAGTTTATAAAATACATTTAAATAATGGAGAAATTAAAGATTTACAAAACCCATCTAGTTTACCTGATCCTACATTTATTAAATTTATTGAAGAACCATGGATAAAAGCAACAATTATAACGCCAGACCAATACTTAGGATCAATAATTAAACTATGTCAAAATAAAAGAGGTATACAAACAAATCTTAGCTATTCAGGTAGTAGGGCGGTAATAAGTTACGAACTTCCATTGAATGAGGTAGTTTTTGACTTTAACGATAGACTTAAATCAATGACAAGTGGATATGCTAGTTTTGACTATGAAATTCTTGGACATAGGGAAGGCGATCTTGTTAAGATGAATATTTTAGTGAACTCAGAATCTGTTGATGCATTAGCAATGATGATTCATAAAGATTTCGCTCAGGCTATAGGTCGAGAAGTATGTGAAAAACTCAAAGACTTAATTCCAAGACACAATTTTATGATACCAATACAAGCGGCTATAGGTGGTAAAATTATAGCAAGAGAAACAATTAAAGGCTATAAAAAGGATGTGCTTACTAAAATTCATGGTGGAGGAGCAGTAGATAGAAAAAGAAAACTACTTGAAAAGCAAAAAAAAGGTAAAGCAAGAGCCAAACAATTTGGAAAGGTTGAAATTCCACAAGAAGCATTTATTGGAGTCTTAAAAATTAATAAAGAAAATTAATTTATAAATTTAATTTTTTTTAGATAAACGATTTTCAATTTTAAATAATAATTCATACACTTTTAAATTTGAGCTAATATCATTAATTTTATTTTTATTATAAAATTTTTCTAATAATAATTTTACAGTCTTTTGATTTTTTCTGCAGTATCCATTATAGATTTCATTTTGTTTTTTATTATAAAATATAATTTTTTTTGTTGGTACTTTAAGATAATTCGAAAACTCAACAAAAATTTTTAAATAATTAAAATAAAATGCTAGTTCAAGTTTTTCAAAAGTTACTTTTTTTTTTATTTTTTTTGAATATTTAATAATGTCAAATTTTTTTGGTATACCAAAAAAATTAATTATTATTGCTAGAGGATGAGGCAACCAGTCGATAAAGGGTTTTTTATAAGAATTTACAGTTTCATACTTTCCATAAATCATTTTTATTTTATTTATATTTTTAAACTTATAAAATTTATTCATTATTTGATGTTTTTCAAAATTTAATACATCATTATGATGTATAGCTATTTTTTTACTATAATTTTTATTTATATTAGAAAGTTTTTTTAATTGGTTTAAATTTTTAACTATCGGTTTTTCAATAATAATGTTTTTTTTTGCTTTGTATGCAAGTTTTAAATATTTCATATGTGTTTCTATTGGGCTCGAAATTATAAATAAATTGATATTCTTTGAATTAAAGAAATTTTTAATTGATTGAGACCCATTTTTAATTTTTGTTTTAGTAAGAACATCAACAAGTCTGAATTGACTTTTTTTTTTTATTTCCTTAGCAAATATTTTGCCCATCTTTCCATACCCTACAATACCAACATTAAAAATTTTCATTATATTATTTTTGGCTTAGGAAATGGCACTAAAAATTTCCCACCTCTTTTTATAAAACTTATTTTTTTTCTAATATTTTTAATAATTACATCTGAGTAATTCCATGCAAATATTATCAATATGTCAATCTCTTTAGAGTTTAAAAAATTAGGACTTAAAATTTTTATCGAAGTCCCAGGCAGGCACAAACCATGTTTTAATTTATTGTCATCAAAAATGAACTTAATGTTATTTTTCTCAGATAATTCGAAATAATTTAGCAAAGTGGTCGTTTTTGCAGCTGCACCATATCCAGCGATTCTATAATTTTTTTTATTAAATTCTTTTAAAATAACATTAAGTTTTTTTTTACATTTATTTATTTCTTTTTCAAATTTCTTATAAGTATTTATATTAAACAATTTAAATTTTTTTCTTTCAATTAATAATTGCTTATCAATTTTCTTTTGGTATTTAAATTTAGAATTCTTAGAAACATAAACCCTCAAAGAACCACCTTGAGCATCAGTTATTTTAAAATTAATTAATTTTAATTTAAATTTTTTTATAAACTTTGATATAGGAAACAATGCATGATAATCTAAATGTTCATGATAAATTGTGTCAAAAGTATTTTTTTGTAGAACACATTTTCTATAAGATACTTCAAATATGAATACACCATTGTGTGTTAACAAATTTTGAACACCTGAAAAAAAATCATTTAAATTTTCAACATGTGCACATACATGATTTGCTGTTATAATATCAAATTGTCCATATTTTTTTTTAATATCATTGCTAATTTTTTTTGTAAAAAAATTATCGATTTGTTTTATACCCTTGCGATTAGCTAATTTTTTTAAATTTTTGGCAGGATCAATTCCTAGTCGTATAAATTTTCTTTTATTAAAAAATCCTAAAAAAGTTCCATCATTTGAGGCAATATCTAATATTTTTATTTTCTTTTTTTTAAAAAATTTACTTACTTCTTTTGCATAATTTTTAAAATGCAAAAAATTCTTTTTTGACGTATTTGTTTTGTATAAATAGTTTCTAAACATTTTTTCTGGTTTGATAGAATGTCCCAATTGAAGGTGTCCGCAACTATCACACAAATTTAAATTTAGAGGGTATCTTTTTAATTTTTTACTCTTTTTTTCATAAGAATATGAGTTTGCTAAAGGTGTTTTTCCAAGATCAAAAACCTTTTTTAATTTTCTTGAATTACACAAACGACAATATTTTATCGTAATACAATCTTTTTTTTGCACTATTTAAATCGTAAAATTATTTCTTTTACCTTTTTTTCTTTGTCCATGTTTAGTCGAACTAAATCATTTTCATAATCAAATCTATCTCTTTTTCTACTGCTATAAGATAAAAAATGAGTATCTTTAAGAAAATAAGCTAAATGATCTTGTTGGTATGTAGTAAAAAAAAGATCTCCTTTTTTCATAACTTTATAATTCAATTTAGATCCTTTTTTCCTATTTCTATAAAAAAATAATATTTCCCCTTTTAATATATAACAAAAGTGTTCATCTTTTTTATGATAATGGTTGGCTCTAATTGAGCCTTTTTTTGAAAATATTTCTAAAGATGATGAAAACCCTTTATCTAATATTTTTAATAAATATCCTCTTTCATCTCTAAATACTTTTCCTGTTTTGTGAATAAATTTAAATTTTTTTTTCATAATTTTTGAAAATTTTATAATGTTTTTTGTACCATTTTACTATTGTTGGTAAATCTCTTTGTAAACTCATCGTGGGTTTCCAGCCCAATTTTCGAATTTTTTTTGATGATACAGAATATCTTTTGTCATTGTATAGTCTATCTTTTGTAAAAGTTATATATTTTTTTGGATTTTTTTTAAATATCTTACAAATTTTTTTTGCTATATTAATATTTTTTTCACTGTAATTACTACCAATATTAAAAGTACCTCTATTTTTTTTTTTAACTAAAAGTATTAATGCTCTAGCAAAGTCTATTACTGATAAATAATACCGAATATTTTTACCATTACCATGAATTGGAATGGGCTTGTTTTTAATAAGATTTACAATTGATGTAGATATTAATTTTTCTGGATATTGTCTAATTCCATAAATATTATTTGCTCTTACTATTATAATTTCTTTTTTATAAGTATATTTATAACTATTTATTAATATTTCTGCAGCCGCTTTAGACGCTGAATATGGATTTGTTGGATTAACTAATTGATTTTCATAACAATTACCTGAAATTTTTTCTCCATACACTTCATCAGAAC
>CACGVK010000024.1:0-14052 GCA_902576565.1 uncultured Pelagibacteraceae bacterium
TTACTATTTTATTAACTGTCTCAAATTTAAATTTTGATACTGCCTTTAAACTTGGTATTTTATCAATAATGAATACAGTTAATTCTAGCATGCATGGTCTTGGTGATTTTTATTTTTTAAAAATAAGCTATTTATCAAAAATAACTTTAATATTTTTTATGATTATCGGTAGAGTTGAATTATTAACTTTTTTAATAATTGCTAAAAAATTTCTTTTCAAAAACTAATTTAGTATTATAACATTACTTTATTGCGCCCTTAGCTCAGTTGGATAGAGCAACGGTTTTCTAAACCGTGGGTCGGAGGTTCGAATCCTTCAGGGCGCGCCAATATCTAAGTTACTGAATATCAATATCTAGATTTTAATGTCTATTTTGAGCAAAATATTGAATTACTATTAATAACTGCGAATTTTTAACCATTGATGAGGGTAATAGTTTCTGCTTTACTAAAGAAGTTCAAAATTAATTTTGAATTTTTTGTATACAAATAAATAAACAAACAAGAGGAAGATATGTTTAAACAAATAAATAAGATCTTTGCATTTGTTTTACTTAGTTTGATGGTATTCGTTTACGCTTGCGATCAAATGGGTGGGCAACAAGGCAAAGGACAATCAAAAACTCTAAAAAATACTAAAAGCAAAGGCTTTGTAAGATGTGGAGTTTCTCAAGGTCTGCCAGGATTTTCTAATGCTGATGCATCAGGAAATTGGACAGGTGTTGACGTAGATGTTTGTAGAGCAGTTGCAGCAGCAGTTTTAGGTGATGCTAATAAAGTTAAATACACACCTTTAAGTGCAAAAGAGAGATTTACTGCTTTAACATCAGGTGAAATTGATGTTTTATCAAGAAACACTACTTGGACTTTATCTAGAGATGCTGACATTGGTCTTACATTCGTAGGTGTAAACTTCTACGATGGTCAAGGTTTCATGGTTAGAAAAGATTCAGGAATGACATCTGTAAATGATTTTGCAGACGGTATTTCTGCTTGTACTAACATTGGAACAACAACTGAGCTAAACATGAGAGACTTCTTTAACTCAAAAGGAATTTCTTATGAGCCTGTAGCTTTTGAAAAAGCTGACGAAGTTGTTGCTGCTTATGATGCTGGAAGATGTGATACTTACACTACAGACAAATCTGGTTTAGCAGCTCAAAGAACTAAAATGACAAATCCTGATGATCATATGGTATTACCTGAAACGATTTCAAAAGAACCTTTAGGTCCTGTTGTACGTCAAGGTGATGCAGTATGGGAAGATATTGTTAGATGGTCTTTAAATACAATGATTGAAGCTGAAGAATACGGTGTTAATTCTGGAAACGTAGACTCTATGAAGAGTTCTGATAATCCAGCAATTAAGAGAATCGTTGGTGCTGAAGGTGAAATGGGTGCTGCTTTAGGCTTAGATAATGACTGGAGTTATAGAATTATCAAGCAAGTTGGTAACTACGGTGAAAGTTATAAGAGAAATATAGCTGACACAGGTATTTTACCTGACAGAGGTCCAAATGAAATTTGGACTAAAGGCGGTTTATTATATACACCACCAGCAAGATAATTGCTTAATTAAAACAATTAAAAAGGGCTAGATTTTTCTAGCCCTTTTTTTTATTATCCGCAAAAAATGAATAACAAAGTAAGAAAAATCGTCCCTCAAATTATAACATTATTGTTCATAATTTTAGTATTTGGATTTTTTACCATAAATGCCCAATTGAACATGGCTAATAGAGGTATTGATTTTGGATATGGTTTTTTAACACAAGAATCTTCTTTTGACGTTCAGTTTTCCTTAATTGATTATGACGGTTCACATTCATATGCGCGAGCTTACTTAGTTGGATTATTAAATACTTTATTAGTATCATTTATTGGAATAATTTTTTCTACAATAATTGGTGTCGTAGTTGGTATTGCAAGACTATCACCAAACTATTTAATTGAAAAAACAGCAGCTTTTTATGTAGAATTTTTTAGAAATATACCATTGCTATTACAAATATTTTTTTGGTATTTTGCTGCTCTCAGGGCTCTACCTTTGCCAGAAAAAACAAATGCGATTTTTGGAGTTTTTTATCTAACAATTAAAGGACTTTATGTTCCAGCATTTATTTGGACTAATTTAGATATTTTTATCTATTCAATAATTGCAGCAATTGTGTCTATAATTGTAATAAGAACTTATGCAAAAAATTTACGTGAAAATCAGGGAAAACATATACCGGTATTCTCAACATCATTAGCAATATTAATAATACTTCCACTTTTATCGTTTGTTATAGGTGGAGTATCTCTAAGTTTTGAAATCCCTGTATTAAAACAATTAGCAAAAACTGCTTTTATATATGAAGGTGGTGTAGGTATTCCTCCAGAGTTAATTGCTTTAACTTTAGCTTTGTCACTTTATACGGCTACATTTATTGCTGAATGTGTAAGAGCAGGTATACAAGGTGTAGGAAAGGGTCAAAAAGAGGCAGCAGCTTCTATTGGATTGAATCCAAATCAAATACTAAAATTAGTTGTTATGCCACAAGCTTTAAGAATAATTATTCCACCTACTACAAATCAATACTTAAATTTAACTAAAAATTCTTCATTAGCAGCTGCTATAGCATATCCTGATCTTGTTCTTGTTTTTGCAGGAACAGCTTTGATGCAAACAGGTAAAGCTATAGAAATTGTTTCAATTACAATGTTAACGTACTTATCAATCAGTTTATCAATATCTGTTTTAATGAATTGGTATAATAAAAAAATTGCAATTAAAGAAAAATAATGAAAAACATTAATTTTTTAAAACCAAATAAACAAAATTTTTACGTATATTTTTATACTGGTATAGCGTTATTTGCGTTAAGTGTTTTAGATGTTTTTTTAAGTTCATTTTTTGAAATTAATACAACATCATTTTTACCTAGTTCAATAAGTTTTATTTTACCAATAATTATTGGTACTATTGGACTTCATCTCATTAGAATTGAATACTCAGGAATTAAAAGTTTAGATATTATAAACAAAAATATTAATACAAATACTTTTAATGCTTTTTTAACTTTATCAATAATATTCTTAATAATTAAAGCAACTCCACCAGCTATGAGTTGGTTTGTATTTGATGCCACTATATCAGGAGATTCAAAAGAGGCTTGTACTAGTGAAGGTGCCTGTTGGACTTATATCAAAATTTGGTTTAATAGATTTGTTTATGGAATGTATCCAAATGAATATCAGTGGAGAATTAATATTTCATTTATACTATTAATTGGACTTGCTTTTGTTGGTTATTTTTCTACCGAGGGTTTAAAAAAATATTTAACTCTTTATTACGTTATAATTTACCCAATTATTGCATTTATTTTAATTTATTATTTGATTTCTGGAGGATCATTAGGTTTAGATTGGGTTGAAACTGGTGCTTGGGGAGGTTTGTCCCTTACATTTATAGTTTCATTTTTCTGTCTAATTTTCTGTTTTCCGATTGGAATGATTTTAGCTCTTGGAAGAAGATCAAGCTTACCTACCATCAGATACTTTTCAGTAGGTTTTATAGAATTTTGGAGAGGTGTTCCATTAATAACGGTATTATTTATGTCTTCAGTAATGTTTCCAATGTTTTTACCAGACGGTTTCTTTTTAGATAAATTAGTCAGAGTAATTATAGCAATTTCATTGTTTGAAGCAGCATATGTTGCTGAAGTTATTAGAGGGGGTTTACAAGCATTGCCTAGAGGTCAATATGATGCTGCAAAATCTCTTGGGATGGGTTATTGGAAAATGCATATATTTGTAATATTACCCCAGGCTCTTAAATTGGTAATACCAGGTATCGCAAACACTTTTTTAGCTTTAGTGAAAGATACACCACTGATATTTGTGGTAGGTCTTTTAGAAATAGTTGGTATGCTGAATTTAGCAAAAACTAATCCAAAATGGTTAGGATTTGCAATGGAAGGATACGTTTTTGCTGCTATAATTTTCTGGATAATTTGCTATGCTATGAGCAAATATAGTTATAACCTAGAAGCAAAATATAAAACTGAAAGATAAAATATGTCTGATCCAATTATACAAATAAAAGATATGAATAAATGGTTTGGAGATTTTCAGGTTTTAAAAGATATAAATTTAGAAGTAGAAAAAAATAAAAAAATTGTAGTATGCGGACCTTCTGGTTCAGGTAAATCTACATTAATTAGATGTATTAATAGATTAGAAGAACATCAAAAAGGAACAATTGTTGTAGATGGTACTGAATTATCAGAAGATACAAAAAATATAGAGACTATTAGAGCAGAAGTTGGGATGGTCTTTCAGCAATTCAATCTTTTTCCTCATTTATCTATACTAGATAATTGTACTTTAGCGCCTATTTGGGTAAAAAAAACGCCAAAAAAACAAGCAGAAGAATTAGCAATGAAACAACTAGAACAAGTCCAAATTGTTGATCAAGCACATAAATTTCCTGGCCAATTATCAGGTGGACAACAACAAAGATGTGCCATTGCTAGAGCTTTATGTATGGAACCTAAAATAATGCTTTTTGACGAACCTACTTCAGCATTGGATCCTGAGATGATCAAAGAAGTTTTAGATGCCATGGTAAATTTAGCTAAAGCAGGAATGACAATGATAGTAGTAACTCATGAAATGGGTTTTGCAAAAGAAGTAGCAGATGAGGTAATATTCATGGATGAAGGAATGATAATTGAAAAAGCCATGACTAAAGAGTTTTTTGCCAACCCTAAGAGTGATCGTACTAAGCTGTTTTTAAGCCAAATACTTTAGAATTATTTTAAAAAAAGCATCTTGACAGCTTTTTGGGTTTCAAAAAAAATACAAAAAAAATATAAATTTTTTTAATTTTTCCTCTTGCAATAACTCTTTATTTAGAGTTCAATTAATTTTTTTTAAGAGGGGTCTTAATGGAAGATAATTTTAATAAACACTTAGGTAATAAGTTAAAGCTTAGAAGATTAGCACTAGGCTTAACTCAAACAAAAGTAGCTAAAGCAATTAATGTAACGTTTCAACAAATACAGAAATATGAAAAAGGAACAAATGGTGTCAGTTCAATTAGATTATTACAGTTATCTAATTATTTAAAAGTTCCAATAAATTATTTCTTTGAAGATTTTTCAGAATATTTAATAAATATTGAAAAATCTAAAGAAGGGCATATGAATGTAAACTATAATTTCTTGGTTAAGGTATATTCTGAATTAACAGAAGATCAAAAAACGAAATTTACAAAAAGTTTACAAAGTTCTTCTATTGGTATTTCTAAAGCAGTTTAATTTTTTGGCTCCTCGGGCAGGACTCGAACCTGCGACCAATTGATTAACAGTCAACTGCTCTACCAACTGAGCTACCGAGGAATAAAAGAGAACTTACTTTTTTTTTTATTTAAAACAACTCTTTTTTTGGAGGCAACGCCCGGAATCGAACCGGGATACAAGGATTTGCAATCCTCTGCGTAACCATTCCGCCACGTTGCCCTGCAAATAGATAATAAATCAATTTGAATGATGTTTATATAATTGATTTTCCCAATTAGTCTATCAATTTTCTAACTAAATTCATTATTGTTTATTCAAATGATTAATTTATAAACAAATTAAGCATATGAGTTCTGATAAATATAACCATTTAGAAGTGGAAAATAGAATTTATTCTTATTGGGAAAAAAATAAACTTTTTAAACCTAAAAAAAATAAGAAAAAATTCTCTATTGTTATACCTCCACCCAACGTAACAGGAAGTCTGCATATGGGACATGCTTTAAATAACTCAATCCAAGATCTTTTAACTCGTTACCATCGAATGAATAATTTTGAAACATTGTGGCAACCTGGTACGGATCATGCAGGAATAGCAACTCAAGCCCTTGTAGAAAAAAAATTAGGAAATGAAGGTATAAGAAAAAACGATCTAGGAAGAGATAAATTTATTGATAAGGTTTGGGAATGGAAAAAGGAATATGGTGACATAATTATAAATCAATTAAAAAAACTTGGTTGTTCATGTGATTGGAGCAGAAATGCATTTACGATGGATGAAAATCTTTCAAAATCCGTAATCAAAGTATTTGTAGATCTTTATAATAAAAAGCTTATTTATAAATCAAAAAAATTGGTTAATTGGGATACTGTATTAAAAACAGCTATTTCAGATTTAGAAGTAGATCAAAGAGAAGTTAGTTCAATTCTTTATTATATAAAATACCCCATTGAGGGCACAACTGAGACAATAACTATAGCAACTACTAGACCTGAAACAATGTTAGGTGATACAGGAGTAGCAGTAAACCCAAAAGATAAAAGGTATAAAAATTTAGTTGGAAAAAATGTTATATTACCAATTGTTGGCAGAAAAATTAAAATAATTAAAGATAATTATGCCGATCCAGAACAAGGGTCTGGAGCTGTTAAAATAACTCCTGCACACGACTTTAACGATTATGAAGTAGGCATTAGAAACAAACTTGAATTGTTAAATATTTTTACTGAAGAAGGAAAAGTTAATAAAAATGCACCGGATGAATATATTGGACTAGATAGATTTGAAGCTAGAAAAAAAATTTTAAGTCAATTATCTAATCAAAATTTATTAGTAAAAGAAGAGAAAATAAAAAATAAAGTCCCATATGGCGATCGTTCAAATTCAATAATAGAACCTTTTTTAACTGAGCAATGGTTTGCTGATGCAAAAAAATTATCAATCAAAGCAAAACAAATTGTTAAATCAAAGAAGACAAAATTTTTTCCAGAAAATTGGTCTAAAACTTATTTTCAATGGATGAATAATATTGAGCCATGGTGTATTTCAAGACAGTTATGGTGGGGTCATCAAATACCTGCTTGGTATGGACCTGACAAAAAAATATTTGTGGCTGAAAATGAAAAGGAAGCTCAAAAACTTTCTAAAAAATTTTACAAAAAAAACGTTGAGTTAATAAGAGATCCTGATGTTCTTGATACATGGTTTTCATCTGGATTATGGCCTTTTGCAACATTAGGTTGGCCAATAAAAAATGATTATTTAAAAAAATTTTATCCAACAACAGTTCTTATCACAGGTTTTGATATAATTTTCTTCTGGGTTGCAAGAATGATGATGTTTGGAATGGAATTTTTAAATAAAGAACCATTTAAAGATGTTTATGTTCATGCACTAGTTAGAGATGAAAAAGGACAAAAAATGTCAAAGTCAAAAGGAAATGTTATAGATCCCTTAGAATTAATTGAAAAGTATAGTGCAGATGCATTAAGGTTTACTCTTTTATCTATGGCATCTCCAGGAAGAGATGTAAAATTATCAGAAGATAGAGTAAAGGGATATAGAAACCTTCTTAATAAACTTTGGAATGCAAATAATTTTTTAACACAAAATAAATGTAATTTTAGTGATTTAAAAAACTCTTCCAAACTTAAAGTTAATATTAATAAATGGATTTATGTTCAATTAGTTCAAACCAAATCTATAGTTGAGAAAAATTTGAAAGATTATAGGTTTGATGAAGCTTCTAGGAATATTTATCAATTTGTATGGCACTTATATTGTGATTGGTATTTAGAATTGTCTAAAACTATTCTTTATTCAAATGATAAAAAGGCCATTAGTGAAGTTAGAAGTGTTTCAGGATACATATTTAAAGAAATTTTAGTGCTGATGCATCCTTTTATACCGTTTGTTACTGAAGAAATTTGGTTAAAAAATAAACTAGATAATTCAGGAAAAAATTATCTAATGTACTCAAACTGGATTTCCGGTAAGGCTAAAATGGATAATGATTGTAAAAATGTAGATAAATTAATCAAAATTATCTCATCAATAAGATCATTTAAAAATGAAATTAATATAAGCCCCGGGTCATTTGTCGATATTTCATTAGAAAAAATAAATTCAAAAAATTCAAGTTTCTTCAAAGACAATAGTATTGTCCTTAAAAAACTTGGAAGAATAAATAATTTTTTTGACAAGGATCACGAAAAGCCCTCAGCTACATTGGTTATAGGAGGTGATTTATTGAAGCTATATTTTGAACAAGATGTAGATTTAAAAATAATCAAAGATAATTTAATAAAAAAACAAGAAAAATATAAAAATGAAATGAATGGTATTAATACTAGATTAAAGAATAAAAATTTCGTACAAAGAGCTCCAAAACATATTGTTGAGCAGGAAAAAAATAACTATAATAATTTGAAGAATGATGTAGATAAAATATCATTAACAATTAAAAATTTATAATGTTTAAATTTAATAAGAAAAAATTACCAAGTAGACACACTTCTTTAGGTCCAGACAAAGCACCCCAAAGATCATTTTACTATGCAATGAATTTAACTGAAAGGGACGTGGCTAAACCATTTGTTGGAGTTGTTACAACATGGAATGAAGCTGCACCATGTAATATTGCCTTAATGAGACAAGCTCAATCAGTTAAAAAAGGTGTTAAAACCTCAGGTGGTACTCCTAGAGAATTTTGTACAATTACAGTTACAGACGGTATTGCAATGGGGCATGAGGGCATGAAATCATCTTTGATTTCAAGAGATGTTATAGCGGACTCAACAGAGCTTACTGTGCGTGGACACTGTTATGATGCATTGGTTGGTGTCGCTGGTTGTGACAAATCATTGCCAGGATTGATGATGGCAATGGTAAGATTAAACGTTCCAAGTGTTTTTATCTACGGAGGTTCAATTCTACCAGGCAGATTTAATGGAAAAGATGTAACTGTTGTAGATGTATTTGAAGGTGTAGGAAAACATTCTTCGGGAAAAATGACAGCACATGCATTAAGAAAATTGGAATTAAAAGCATGTCCCACAGCAGGAGCATGTGGTGGACAATTTACTGCTAATACAATGGCATGTGTTTCTGAAGCCATTGGTTTAGCATTACCTTACTCAGCTGGTACGCCAGCACCATATGAACAAAGAGATAAGTACGCTTTGTTGAGCGGAAAAGCAGTTATGAATTTGTTAAAGAAAAACATTAGACCTAGAGATATAGTTACAAGAAAAGCATTAGAAAATGCTGCAACAATTGTTGCTGCAACTGGAGGATCAACTAATGCTGCATTGCATTTACCTGCAATAGCAAATGAAATTGGAATAAAATTTGATTTAATGGATGTAGCAAAAATTTTTAAAAAAACTCCTTATCTTGCTGACTTAAAACCAGGTGGAAAATATGTTGCAAAAGATATGTGGATGGCTGGTGGGGTTCCAATGTTGCTTAAGACTCTTATGGATGGAGGATATATCCATGGCGACTGTATGACAGTTACTGGAAAAACTATGAAAGAAAATCTTAAAAAAGTTAAATTTAATCCCAAACAAAAAGTAATGAGAAAACATGATAATCCACTTTCCCAAGATGGAGGTGTTGTTGGAATGAAAGGAAATTTAGCTCCAGATGGTGCTATAGTAAAAGTTGCTGGTCTAAAAAAATTACAATTTACTGGTAGAGCAAGATGTTTTGATACTGAAGAAGCTGCATACAAAGCTGTTCAAAATAGAAAATATAAAGATGGTGATATTATAATTATTAGATATGAGGGACCAAAAGGCGGGCCAGGCATGAGAGAAATGCTTCAAACAACAGGTGCTATCTATGGACAAGGCAAAGGAGAAAAAGTTGCACTGATTACTGATGGAAGGTTTTCTGGAGCAACAAGAGGATTTTGTATTGGTCATGTTGGACCTGAGGCATTTGTAGGTGGACCTATAGCATTGCTAAAAGATGGAGATATTATTGATCTAGATGCAAAAAAAGGAAAAATAAATGTAAGACTTTCAAAAAAAGAGTTAGCTAAAAGACGAAAAAAATGGAAACCAAAGAAAATGAATTTCGGTAACGGAACTCTTTGGAAATATGCCCAAACAGTTGGACCAGCCTATCTAGGTGCCCCAACTCATCCTGGTGGTAAAAATGAGGTTAAAGTCTACGCTGATATCTAATGAAGATTAGACCAATAATTTTATGTGGTGGAGCAGGTACTAGACTCTGGCCTGATCAAAAGAAAAATCTACCCAAACAATTTGTTGATTTTGGTGGTTGGACATTAATACAAAAAACTTTGGAAAGGATTAAAACCCCTATTTTTGATTTTCCTGTTATCAGTACAAATTTGAAATATTTAAAAAAAATCAGATACTTCCTAAAAAAAAATAAAATAAATAAATACAAGATAGTTCTTGAGCCAAAAAAGAAAAATACAGCACCAGCTGTACTCTCATCAGCTTTAATAAAAGATATCCCACTAAATCAACCACTAGTATATTTTGTAGCTGATAATTTAATTGAAAAACCACAAGCTCTGAACAGATCTATTGTTAAAAATAAAGCTAATTTAAATAATCAAAATATATTTATTTTTGGTTTTAAACCTAAAAATCCAACTAGTGAATATGGATATTTTTTAACAAAAAAAATTAAAAAAAACATAAATAAAGTAACTAAATTTATTGAAAAACCCAATATTAATAAAGCAAAGCAAATTATAAAAAAAAACGGATATTGGAATGCAGGAATGTTTTATTTGAGAAAAGATTCAATTATTAATAATTTTAAGAAATACCAGCCTAATATTTATCGAAACTGTAATAAAGCTGTAACAAAAGCAAAATATAAAAGTAATGTGTATTATTTAAACAAACAAGCCTTTAATAAATCAATTGCAAAATCATTTGATTATGCAGTTTTAGAAAAAGCAAAAGAAATAAACGCTATTAAATTAGATATTCTTTGGTCTGATTTTGGTAATTGGAGAGAAATATCTAAATTTTATAAAAGAAATAAAACAAAATATTTTAAAAAAAAGAATGTTTTTCATAGACCTTGGGGATCTTATGTTAACTTATTTAAAGGTAAGAATTTCCTTGTAAAGGAACTTACAATTAATCCAAAATCATCTATAAGTCTTCAAAAACACAACCATAGATCTGAACATTGGATGATTACACATGGTAAACCAAAAATTACACTAAACAAAAAATATTTTACAATGAAACCTGATGAAACTATCTTTATTCCTCTAGGTTCAGTTCATCGAATAGAAAATCCATATAAAAAACCAGTAAAAATTATTGAAGCTCAAGTAGGCTCAATTTTAAAAGAAACAGATATTGTGAGATACCAAGATATTTATGGCAGAATAAAATGATTATTTTATAAGAAAATTCACTTTTTTATTTGATTGATTTAAATGAATTTTTTTATATGAACCAAAATTATCTCCATCAATTTGAACAGGTATCAAATCATTTCCATCAATGGTGATGTTTTTTGAATAAGTAGTAATAACATTTTTGTTTTTACTTAAATCACCATTAAGAATTATTAAGAATATAGAATATAATAAACTGATCCTAGTCAAATCCTTAAATATATAGGTAACTAATTTATCTTCAAAAATATTTGTTTTATTTATTTTATGATGTCCAGCGTAATATTTGGTATTTGAAGATAATATCCAATCTGCTTGATAAAATTGTCCATCAAAAGTAACATTTAATTTTTTATTATTCATAAATAAAAAATATTGAAAACCCTTGATACCAAATATAACTTTACCAAGAATCTTTTTAATTTTTGAATTAATTGAATGAACAATTTTTGCATCCCAGCCTATACCAGCCATTAAAAAGAAATAATTTTCGTTTATTTTTACAAGATTAGAGGGTTTATAATTATTAGAGACCAATACATTTACTATATCATCAACTTTTTTATTCATTGATAATTCAGCTTGAAGTAAATTTGCAGTGCCAGCAGGAATATAACCTATGGCAAAATCGTCTTTAAAATTAAAATTATTTTTAATTAATTCATTAATTGCAAAAGAAACTGAACCATCACCGCCAGCTACTATTAGTCGATCATAATTTTTTTGATTAAAATCTTTAAAAATTTTCTCAGCTTGATTTATTGTTTTTGTTTCAAAGTAGTCTACAGAATTATTTTCTTTTAACTTAGACAAAACCCTATTTATGAATTTTGATTTTCTTCCAGAAGAAGAGTTTAGATTGTAAATCAAACAATATAACATAATTATTCCTTAAAAAATTTTTAACAAATTTGTAACATTCAAATGAGATAAGAATTAAATGATTCGTGTTACAGTTGTGTTAAAAAATAATTTTTTAAATGCCCAATATACTAAAATATAAAAGCATTTTTATTTCTGACGTACATTTAGGTACCAAGGGTTGTCAGGCAAATAAACTTTTAGAGTTTTTTAAAAACTCAAGATCCGAAAATCTTTATCTTGTAGGAGACATTATAGATATCTGGGCAATGCAAAAAAGTTTTTTTTGGCCTCAAGAACATAATGATGTAATCCAAAAAATTTTAAGAAAAGCAAGGCATGGTACTAAAGTTTTCTACATAATGGGTAATCATGACGAAATGTTAAGAAAATTTATTCCAATGCATTTTGGTGACATCCATATGGTTAATAGAGTTATTCATGAAACAAATGCTGGAAAAAAATATGTTGTTGTTCATGGTGATGCTTGGGATGGTGTTATGAAGCATGCCAAATGGTTATCTAAACTTGGATCAATAGCCTATGAATTATTATTAAAATTAAATGTAATAATTAACTTTTTTAGAATGGTGAGAGGAAAAGAATATTGGTCTCTTGCAAAATTTTTAAAGTATAAAGTTAAAAATGCAGTTAAATATATTGGTGAATACGAAAAGACAGTCTCAGATTATGCAAAAAGAAAAAAATTTGATGGAATTATTTGTGGTCACATTCATCATGCCGAGGATAGAGATTTTAATGGGGTTAATTATTTAAATTGTGGAGACTGGGTAGAATCTTGCACTGCATTAGCCGAAAATTATGACGGTAGTTTTGAAATATTATATTGGGACAAAATAAGAAAACAATATTTAGAGCCTAAAGAAATAATTAAACCAATTAAAACCGAAGATTTAAAAAAAGCTTCATAATTAATGAAAATTTTAATTGCGACAGATGCATATTTTCCACAAGTAAATGGTGTCGTAAGAACCTTACACGAAACAGGCAATGTATTAAAAAATCAAGGTCATACTATAGAATATATCACACCTGACTTATTTTTAACTATTCCGATGCCGAAATATAATGAAATTAGATTATCTATAAATGTTTGGCCAAGAGTTGGTAACTTAATAAAGAAAATAAAACCTGATGCAATTCACATAGCTACTGAAGGTCCTATAGGTACTATGACAAGAAGATATTGTTTAAAAAATAATCTAAAGTTTACTACAAGTTTCCATACAAGGTTTGATAAATATCTTAAGCTTTACTTTCCTATTATACCTGCAAAATGGGCTGAAAAATTCTTAGCAAACTTTCATAACAAGGCTCAGAGAATTTTAGTAACAACAGAATCTATGAGAAAAGAATTAATCGATATAGGTATAGATAATAATAAAATGATTACTTGGACAAGAGGAGGCAATCATGGAGCTTTTAAGAGTCCAAAAAAAATTGATTTACCTCATAAAAGACCGATTTGGATTTATGTTGGAAGAGTTGCAGTTGAAAAAAACATAAGAGCTTTTTTAGAATGTGATTTAGAGGGCACAAAAATGATAATAGGAAAGGGACCTGATTTAAAAAAATTAAAAAAAGAATTTCCTAAAGATATTTTTTTAGGAGAAAAAACAAACGGTGAATTAGCGTCTCATTTTGCATCTTCTGATGTTTTTGTATTTCCAAGTAAAACAGATACATTTGGAATTGTAGTTTGTGAGTCTTTAAATTGTGGAACACCTGTAGCTGCTTATCCTGTTCCAGGTCCTAAAGATATATTTGAAGGTTCCAACATAAATTGTTTAGATAATGATCTTAAAGTTTCAGCTCATAAAGCTCTAAAAGTTGATAGAAATGATTGTCTTGAATTTGCAAAAAAATTCACTTGGGAAGAAACAGCAAAAATATTTTTTAATAATATTTCACCAAATCATTAGTTAATTTTTCATAATTTATTTGCATTAAAAAGAGTAATAATGCAAAATTAACCTATCTAAATT
>CACGVK010000025.1:0-11265 GCA_902576565.1 uncultured Pelagibacteraceae bacterium
TAATGGTAATGTTTCCACTTTCAGCATCAACACTTTCGTTAAAATTAAGAACAATAGTTGAATCAGCTGCAACACTAGTTGCGTTATCTGCTGGAACTGATGAACTTAGTGTAGGAACAGTATTAGCGGTGGTAAAACTTAAAGCTGTTGTAGAACTTATTCCAGCATATGAACCGCTGTCTACATCATCAAATGCAGTTGCATCTATTAAAACATAATATTCAGTTGAGCCATCAAAGTCTGATGATGGAGTGACAGTTATTTGAGATGTTCCTGAACCTGTTACTTGACCGCTAGTTACATCAATCGTTTCAACTGTTGAATTGTCTGAAGTTTTTTTAATAGTGATATTTCCGCTTTCAGCATCAACACTTTCACTAAAATTAAGAACAATAGTTGAATCAACTGCAACACTAGTTGCATTATCTGCTGGAACTGATGAACTTAGTGTAGGAACAGTATTGATAATTTCAAAAGCTGTTGTTAAAGAATATTCATGAATTTTATCATCTGTGTAACCTAGCACAAACATTTTCAAACCATTTGAACTAAATTCAACTGTGAAAGGTTGGTCATCTTCAGAATTTACTGAGAAATTACCTCTATGAGTAACAGTACCACTTAGATCAAAAGCACTAGCTAAATCAAATGCTGCTATGTGATCACCGGTTCCACTCACAACATACATTTTTGTTCCATCACTATTGAAATCAACATCTCTTGGTTTGTGGGCTGTAGATGTGACAGAAAATGCACCTGGAGTTCCAGCACTTTCAACTTGATAGGCAACACTCAAATTCCAATATACAATTCTATGATTAGCAAATCCTGCCAAAAATAATTTTGTTCCATCATTGTTAAAAGTAAGACCACAAGGTGTACCATCTCCGTTAGCATGCGAGTTTGTGGCCAATTCACCAACTTTTGTTGCGCTTGAAACATTAAAAGCTGATCCAAGATCTAACTCAAAGATTTTATTATTTTGATTTCCAGATACATATAATTTTGTTCCATCACCGTTAAAAGTTATTCCATAAGGATGTAAATCCGCCATAGGCGCCCCCATACAAGTTGTACCTACACAAAGTGAACGAGTTATTGATTGAGTAGTAGAAACGTCAAAACCAGTAGTAAGACTATATTCATTAACTTCATCATCAAAACCATCTGATCCCATTATAAATACTTTGGTCCCATCAGTATTAAAATGCATACCAGCTGGTGTTGCATTATCAGATGTTGTATCGAAAGATTCGCCAACTCCTAAATATGTAACTCCAGCGACAACTGTTGGATTTAATAGAATAATGTTAAGAAAAATATAAAAAATTATTATAAGATTTTTGAACATAGGATTTAATCATTCTAATTAAAACGATAATTTATTTGCTTATTTTTTAATGTCTATCAATATTTTGGAAACCCAGCTTTTAGCGTCTTGAGTAGTAACATGGAAATCATATTTTTCAGGTTTGACAAACATTTTATTAGTATCATCAAATCTTCCTTCTTTAATCGTATCCACCCAGATTACATAATCTGCAGGAAACAAGCTTCTTGCTTTAGGAGTTGGAGCAATAAAATCTGCAATGACATAATTTCCTTCATCTTTTAATTTTAATGCTGCCTCAGCCATTCTTTTAGCTTGTCGGATTCTACCTTCCTCAGAAAAATCCCAATCGTTTGCAGCTTTTCTAACTTCATCTGCATTTAATCTTTTTGCATTTAATTTTGGAGCAAGTTCATTTGCTAAAGTTGTTTTGCCTGCACCAGGCAATCCCATAACTAAAATTATTTTCATTAAATATCTTCTAACGGATGATGAGACATAAGTTCAAGTCCATTTTCACCAACTAAATACTGTTGCTCTAATTTAACACCTTCTTTACCGCCAACTTTACCAATGTAACTTTCCAAAGTTATTGTCATATTTTTTTCAAAACTACCACCTTGTTCTCCACCATCAGTTGGATATTTGATTTGAGGCCATTCATCACAAAGACCAATTCCATGAACCATACATGAATATCGATTACCATAATAATCTTCAGGTAAAACCCATGACTTTGAAACAAATTCTTTAAAAGACATTCCGGGTTTTACTAATCGTGCATTATGATCGATTTGATCTGAAGCCATTGAATAGAGTTTTTTTTGTTCATCGTTAAATTTATGACCAACGACATAAGCTCTAGAAATATCCGCACAATATCCGTATGGGCCTACCATATCAGTATCGAAAGCTACCATTTCACCAGTTTGCATTACTTTGTTGCTACTTTCTTGCATCCATGGATTAGTTCTTTCACCTGACGAAAGTATTCTACATTCAATCCACTCTCCTCCATGTTCAATATTTGTTTTATGAAGTATGGACCAAAGCTCATCCTCGGTCATACCTGCCTTAAGTTCTTCTCGCATTTTTGCAACACCAATTTCTGCAACCTCTAAAGCTGCCTTCATACATTTTAATTCTTCTGGTGATTTAATAACTCTTGCTTGTTCTAAAATTAATTTTGCATCAACTACTTCAATTCCTAACTTATTTAAAGCAGTGACTGCTGGTCCATTGATAACATCAATTGCTACTTTTTTACTTCTAAAATAACTATTAGATAAATCTTTTATTTCATTTACCCATTTTTTAAGCTGAGAACTTGCTTGGTCTCCGTTGCTGAAATAATCCCATGTTATTGATGGTCTAATTTCATCTATTAAATCCAAATGCTTAGATAAAATCTCACAATTGAAATACTCATATAAAATTGTTGGTCCATCAACTGGTACAAAACAATACCTTGTTAAATTATGCATATTGTAAACACTCATGTTAACAGTATCTAAAGCGTACCTAATGTTTACTGGATCGAATAAGATGCAAGCTTCTAAATTATTTTTTACTAATTCTTTTTTTACTCTATCAAGCCTGTAAGATCTTAATTTATCAAAGTTAATTTCGTCCTCATGTAATCTTTTTTTGGTAATAAAATTTACTTTTGATTTTGTGTTAGGTGCAATTTTTCTATTAAATTTCATAATTAAACTATATTAGTTGCTACCCATTTATGGAAGTGATGTGTTGGATTATCCATTACTGGTGAAAAATTTCCACCATTATATGAAGGTGAGCTTCTTCCTTCTTGCATTCCTTCAATAATTCCAACATCTTCTGTTTGGATATCTTTCCACAATTTGTAGTTTTGTTTTCTTAATTTTTTAAATTTTTTTGAATTGGCAGCTTTTTCTCCTACATAATAAATTTCCATATGTTCTTTAGTAAACTTATAATCTACAGGTTCAAGCCAATATGCGTAAAAATGATCTTTATGAATACCCAGCATAACATTGGGAAATAATGCTACATATTCAGCAATATGTTCTTTATTTTTTGGCCAATTAGGAAAGCATGGAAATTTCTCTTTTCCTTTAAACTTTGGATTATAAACTCTAGTACCCTGTCCTGCAAAACGGTTAGGTAGACCTTGAATGTGATAATGATCACTTATTTTAGAATATGAATTTAATCCAGGATGCACCCAAGGTAAATGATAGCTTTCGCAATAATTCTCAATAGCAAATTTCCAATTACATTTTGCATTTAAATTAAAGTATCCATAATCATTAGAATAAACCATTAATTCTCTATCTTTTGTTGGCCAAAATTTTTCCCATCTATCACTTAAAGGTTTAATATATTTTTCAAAAGGTAATTCGTTTTCACTAAGATTTATAAAAATCATATCAAGCCATACGTATGATCTAATTTCCTTTAAACCACTTTCTTCTTTGTTGAATTTACTTGAAGTGTGTTTATTCATTCCACCTATATGTGGTGTGGCAACTAGTTTTCCTGAAGTATCATAAGACCATGAATGGTAAGGGCAGCGTATAAGATTTTTAATTTTGCAGCTTTCTTGCAAAATTTTATATCCACGGTGGCTACAAACATTATGAAATACTCTAATATTATTTTGTTTATCTCTTAAAATCATAATTGGAATACCCAAAAGATCAAAAGGTTTGGCATCACCTTTATTTGGAAAAGAACTTGCCACACCAATAACTACCCACTTATCTTCAAATAATTTTTTTCTTTCTATTTTAGTATATTGATCGCTTGTGTAGCATTCGTTTGGAAGTCCATGAGATTTTTCGATTGGTGCACTTACAACATCTAATTTTTTTTTATTAATTATATTATAAATTTCAGACATTATTTAATTACTTCGTATAAACCCAGCCAAGCATTTACATCTTTACTTGCAATATAGTTTGACTTAAAAAATTCAACTTCTTTCCATTTATTATCTTTATTTAGTTGTTCTATTTTTTTGTCAAATCCATATTCTTCGTGAATTCCTTCGTTAATAGTAAAACAAATTAATCCTTTGTTTTTTGTTATTCTTATAAACTCATCTAATGCTGGAGGTTTTACGTGTCCAAAAGTAAATGTTCCAACACACATAATAGCATCAAATGTGTTGTCTTCTTCCTCAATTGATTTATTAAGATCAACTTTATCTAATTTTTGATAAAGATCCTTTGGAACTAAATCTAGAAGTTTTTGTGAAAGATCTGCTCCATAAAAATTTTTAAACCCATACTTTTTTAATTCTACACCGACTAGTCCTGTGCCACATCCAGCATCATATATTTTGGCATCTTTATCTTTACAATATTTTATAAATACTTCTGTAGTTTCTTTTGGACCAGTGTAATTCCAATCAACCATATCTTTATCATACTTGTTTCCCTCACCCCACTCGTCATAATACTTCATGACTTCATCAGTTTTTTTTAATTTATAGATAGGTACTTTGTTACCTACATCTTTTTGAGCCATTAACTTCTCATTTTCTGACCACTTGGATCGTAAAGTGGTTCTTTGATTATTAAACAATTAAACAAGTCTCCATTAATTTCTACTTGTATACCTTTTTCAGAATTTAATTCTTTTGTATTTAAATATGAAAAAGCAACACTCTTGTTTACAAAATGTGCAAAACCACCAGATGTAACGTAGCCTACACTCTTGTCACCTTTTAAAACCGCTTCATTGTAAGTAACATCTATATCGTTGGTCTCTACCATAAGAGGAACTAGTTTACTTTGGCTATTGTCTTTTTTAGCAGATTCTTTTCCTATGAATTCTTTATCCCAGTTAATGAATTTATCTAATCCAGTTTCTTTTGCCGTAAAATCTGGTCTATAATCTAATGTCCATGCACCCCAATTTTTTTCAAGTCTCATAGACATCAACGCTCTTGATCCAAAAGGCTTGATATTAAATTCTTTTCCAGCATTCATTAATTCTTCATACAATTTAATTTGATAATGTGGAGCTACATAGATTTCATAACCCAATTCCCCTGTAAATGATATTCTGTTTACTATAGCTGGCACACCAGCAACAAACATTCTTTTGCTATCTCTAAACTTGAACTTATCATTAGAAACATCTTCTCTGACTAATCTTTGAAGTAAATCTCTAGATTTTGGTCCTGCAATACCAATTCCATGAAAATCATCTGAACGATTTTTATAACTTAAATTAAATTTATTAATATGACTTTCAAACCATCTTCTATGCATTTCTTGTGCTGCTCCAGATCCAAAAATCATAAATTCATTTTCATCTATACAAGAAATAGTAAGATCGCCATAAAGTTTACCTCTATATGTGAGCATTGGGCTTAATGAAATTCTTCCAGGCTTAGGTATTCTCCCTGCCATTATATAATCTAAAAATTTTCTAGCATCAGGTCCTTTAAATTCATGTTTAGAAAAATTTGCAACTTCTATTGCGCCAACATTTTCCCTAACGTTTATAACTTCCTGAGAAACATAATTGTGTGACCTTGATCTTTTTATAGTCGGTTCTTCGTAAGCATCTTCTTTATTTTTTGCAAACCACAAAACATTTTCTAGTCCAAAAGAGTCTCCCATTACAGCTCCTTGTTGTATGAAGCGATCATACAAAGCTGTAGTTTTTTGTTTTCTTCCTTTTGGCAATGTTTCGTTAGGAAAAGTCATAATAAATCTTCTTTCATAGTTTTCAGAGGATTTTATTGTTCCATATTGAGGAGATGCATAATCACCAAACCTTGCAACATCCATTGCCCAAACATCAATAGATGGTTCTCCATCAATTATCCATTCAGCAATGCATTTTCCTACTCCACCACCTTGGCAGAAACCAGCCATTACACCAACTGCTACCCAATAATTTTTCATTCCAGGAACAGGTCCTATTAAGGGACTTCCATCAGGACCAAAAGTGAAAGGTCCATTAACTATATTTTTAATACCAGCTTTTTCTAACGCAGGCATTCTTTCAAAACCAATTGCTAATCTATCTTGTATATTATCAAGCTTAGGTTCTAGTAGTTCATGTCCAAAATTCATTGGAGTTCCATCGACCTTCCATGGGGTAGATTTTTGTTCGTAAGTTCCAAGCAACATACCTTTTCCTTCTTGTCTGAAATAAATATTTCCTTCAAAATCAGTTCCGATTGGAAGTCTTTGGTCACCTAAAGCTTCAATTTCTGGAATAGCTTCTGTAATTAAATAATGATGTTCCATAGGTTGGACAGGTAAATTTAATCCAGCTAAGTTACCAACTTCTCTTGCCCATAATCCACCAGCATTAATTACAATCTCTGCATTGATATTTCCTTTGTCAGTGACAACATTCCATGATCCATCTTCTTTTTGTTTAGTGTCTTTAACAACTGTATGTGTATAATATTTTCCACCATGAACTTTTGCTGCTTTTGCAAATGCATAAGTTACTCCTGATGGATCAACTTCTCCATCAATTGGATCCCATAATGCCAAAAGATATCTTGAAGGATCAATTAATGGGTTTTTCTTTTTTACTTCATCAAGTGAAATAAATTCCTGATCTAATCCCATGTATCTTGCTTTTGACCTTTCTCTCTTAAGATATTCGGCCCAAACATCATTTGAAGCTAAGTAAAATCCTCCACTTGGTTTAAATCCACAAGAATGTCCTGACTCTTTCTCTATTTCTTTGTAGAGTCCAATTGTATAAGCCATCATTCTAGAAATATTTGGATCATTTGAGATTACATGAACATTTCCAGCAGCATGCCAGGAAGATCCTGAGGTCAGCTCATTCCTCTCAAGAAGAATACAGTCTTTTAATCCAAATTTAGAGAGATGGTAAAGAATAGAACATCCAACTACACCACCACCAATTATTACCACTTTGGCATTTTTTTCCATTAATATTTGTCTTTCATCATAGTATTTAATTCTAAAAAAGATTTATCTTTTCCATGAAGCCAATGTCTACTCATATCAGGATAATATTTGTAAGAGATTGGTTTTCTTCCAAGAGCAACTGACATTTCTCTTACATGGTGAGGTTCAGCTCCACAACAAATTCCAATTAGGTTAATATTTTGTTTTTGACAATCTTTTGCAAACTCAGCCATTTCAAATCTATTGCAATATAAATTATCTAGCGCAACAGGAAAAGCATTACCTCCAGGAATACAATCGCAGCCATGATCGGTTTGATTTAGAAAACCTGGTTGTTCCTCTGTAGTTCTATATGGAACTGGTAAAGCAGCAACATGACATGAAACTTTCTCTCTTATTTCTGGTAAAAGCTTCATCGTCATTTTTGGTCCTCTATAACAATTTAAACCAACTACATCTGCTCCAAGATCTTCCATCATTTTACAAGCATCGCCGGGAGTATGACCTTCTCTAGTTTTATCACCTTTTTTAATTGAAAAATTAGTAACAGCAATTAATCCTTCGTCTTTAATCGCTTTAAGAGCAATTTTCATTTCTTCTGTCCAATTTATTGTTTCAGCAACTATAAAATCAACACCTGCTTCTTTTGCCCAAGCAACTTGTTCTTCATACATTTTCTGGCACTCCAAATGACTTTTTTTATTATTTGGATCATAAATATTTGTATTAGCAACATCACCACAAACTAATAAATCAAGATCTTTAAATTCATCTCTTGCATCTTTAGCAATCTGAAGTGCATTTTTTTGTAAAGGTTCTAATAATTCTTCTTTACCAATTAAGCGCAATTTTTCTCTATGACCATAGTAAGTAAATGCTTGTACTATTTCTGAACCAGCTCTTATAAACTCTCTATGTAATTGAGAAACAACTTCAGGATGTTCTAAAACAACTTCAGGAACAAAAGCTCCGGCTGATAGGTAGCCTCTTCTTTCCATTGCAAACAAATATCCCTCAGCAAAAAGAACAGGTCCTTCGTTAAGTCTTGTAATTAAATCTTTTTTCATATTTCCTCCTTAATTAATTAATTTAATTTTTTATTTTAATTAATTAGATTTTCTGGAAATAGTTTGAATGAAGTCTATAATGAAACCTGTTTAAATATATGTGGTCGAACCTCGAATAACCCATAACTATATATTCTTTTATAAATTTTTTAGTCATTATGAACATGTTTAACTTTACATATTAATTTTTTCCTTAGCAAAGGCAATATTCACACAACCTATAATTGTATTCCATTTGCTTTTTTTTACTCAATATGTTCTCTTCTTTTTTATTAAATTTAATATGGAGAATAAAATGAAAATCAAAAGAATACTTATTTCTGCACTTGTTATATTGGGATTTACTTCATTAAGTAATGTCGCAAATGCAAATTGTGGAAGTTTAGTTATTGCTGAACAAAACTGGGCATCTGCCGAGTTAATGGCTAACGTAGATAAAGTTATTCTGGAGGAAGGTTATGGTTGTGAAGTAGAACTTGTTCCAGGTGCTACTATGCCGACTTTTACTTCTATGAATGATAAAGGTACTCCAGACATGAACCCTGAGCAATGGGCTAATGCTGTATATGAACCTTTAAAAGTGGCTGTAAAAGAAAAAAGAATATTCGTAGCAAATGGAGCTCCGATTACTGGCTTAGGTGAAGGTTGGTGGTTAACTCCAGGATCAATTGAAAAACATCCTGAATTAAAAGGTATGACAGCTCTTCAAATTTTGGAAAGACCAGATTTATTTCCTGATAAAGAAGATCCTTCAAAAGGAGCTTTTGTTGGATGTCCTGCAGGTTGGGGATGTCAGCTAGCAAATGCAAATTTATTTGTAGCTTATGAAATGGAAAAAAAAGGTTGGAAGTTAATTGATCCAGGTTCTGCTGCAGGTCTAGATGGTACAATTTCTAAAGCATCAGACTCAGGTAAACCTTGGTTTGGTTACTACTGGAACCCTACATCAATGGTTGGTAAATATGGATTAATTCCTGTTGAATTCGGCGTAGAGTTTGCTGGAAGAGATAACTGGGATAACTGTATAATGAAACCAGCTGGTGAATGTGCAAATCCAAAACCAACTGCTTGGACAAAATCAGAAGTTAATTCATTAATTACAAAAAGCTTTAAAGAGAAAGCTGGAAAAGGTCCTACTAAGTATGTAGAGAAAAGAACTTATCCAGGTGAAGTAATGAATGGAATGCTTGTATATATGGCTGATAACCAAGCAAAAGGTTCGGATGCGGCTATTGAGTTTTTAGTTCGTTATCCAGACGTATGGACAAAGTGGGTACCTTCTAATGTTGCAGATAAAATCAGAAAAGGTATTGGTTTATAAAATATAAAACTTAATTTTTTAACGAGCCTATAACTAAATAGGCTCGTTAATTTTTTAGGAATTAAATGGAATTTTTTACTAAATTTCCTGTAATGAAACGTGCTGAACTTGCTGAGTTCAGAAAAAGCATAGACTTTGCTTTTAGAGATTTTTCAAAAGCTTACGGTGATGGAATAGAAGCATTTTTTGATCCATTACTATATTTTTTAGTATGGCTAGAAAAACTAATGATTAATTCACCATGGCCAATAATAATAGGTGTAATTTGTGGACTAGCATGGATTGCATCAAGAAGTTGGAAGCTTGTTTTAGGAACGGCAATATCATTTTTTTTAATAGGTTATTTTGGAATGTGGAAAGATTGTATGGCTACAGTAGCAATAATTACAGTCTGCGTAATCATATGTATGGCCGTAGGTATTCCTGTTGGGGTATTAATGGCACGTTCCGATCGAGTTGAAAAATCAGTTTTACCTATTCTAGATATGATGCAAACTATTCCAAGTTTTGTTTACTTGATTCCAATATTAATGTTACTAGGAATTGGAAAAGTGCCTGGGTTAATTGCTATTTGTATTTATGCAGTCCCTCCAATAATAAGATTAACAAATCTAGGTATAAGAGAAGTAGATAAAGAGACTATTGAAGCTAGTGAAGCCTTTGGAGCAACAAAATTACAAAAATTAAGAACAGTTCAAATACCTCTGGCTCTTCCAACTGTTTTTGCGGGTGTAAACCAAACAATAATGATGGCTTTAGCGATGGTTGTTATTGCATCCATGATAGGAGTTAAAGGTCTAGGAGTCCCTATTTTAAGAGCTGTTTTAAACCAATATCTTGCTCTAGGTCTATTTAATGGACTCGCGATAGTAGCTTTAGCCATAATTTTTGATAGGGCTGCTCAACAATATGGTAAGAGAATACAAAAGCATAGAGGAATGAAGAAGTAGTCTTCTTATCGCATAATCTCGATTTTTATAGACAGATATTTTAAAATAAATAAATATCCAATAATGAATTTTTCTTTAGAAATTGGGCCTAAAACTGACTTAGACACTTTACCATCATTAAAAGATGTATATGTTACTATGCTTCCAGGGGGTGACTATAAAGAAACCTCTGATCAAGCGATTAAATTAGTTCAAAAAGGTTGTAATCCAATACCTCATTTTCCAGCTAGATCTATTGAAAATGATGCACAACTTAAAGAGTATGTTGCTAGGTGCAAAGATGGGGGTGTGAAGCAAGTTCTTGTAATAGGTGGAAGTAGAGAGCCAATTGGAAAATTTGATAGTTCAATTCAGCTTTTGGAGACCGGTTATTTTGAGGGTATCAAGATAGGAATCGCTGGACATCCGGAGGGGAGTCCTGATATATCCGATTCCAAATTGGAGAAAGCTATGAAAGATAAAAAGCCTTACGCTGACTATATAGTAACTCAATGGTTATTAGATGCTCAGTTAATCATAAATTTCATTTCTAAACAAACAGTTCCAGTACATGTGGGAATTACTGGACCACTAAAAATAACTAGCTTAATAAAATTTGCTAATATTGTAGGTGCTAAAAATTCCTTAAACTTTCTTAAATCTAATTTTAGTAAGGCACTAGATTTAATGAAACCTAGAGACCCTAATGATTTAATTGGGA
>CACGVK010000026.1:0-10397 GCA_902576565.1 uncultured Pelagibacteraceae bacterium
CTTTGAAGGAAATATTGTTGAATTTCATCAAAGAGATAGACTGTCTAAATTTTAAGAATGGAAAAATCTTATAATAAAAAATCATGCAGATTGTGCAAGAGCAAGAAACTAAGCAAAATTTATTCATTTGCTAAAAATCCTATTGGTGATGATTATACTAAAAAACCAATTAAACCTAAATTGTATGATCTGAATTTAATTAAATGTTCAAATTGTAAATTTGTACAATTATCTAATGTTATTGATCCTAAAAAAGTTTATGGAGAATATCTTTACGTAACAAAAACTTCATTAGGACTGCAAAAACATTTTTATAGTTTAGGAGAAAAACTTACTAAAAAAAATATAATAACTAAAAAAAGTAAAATTTTAGAAATCGGAAGCAATGACGGAACTTTATTAAATTACTTTTTTAATAAAAGTAAAATGGTAGTAGGTGTAGATCCTGCTGCACATTTATTCAAAAATAAAAAGATTAAAAATATAAAAGGTTTATTTAATTTTAAATTAAGTAAAAAAATATTAAAAAAATTTGGTAGTTTTGATGTAGTAATTGCCAACAATGTAATTGCAAATATCGATAATTTAGATGATGTGTTTAAGGGAATTAAACAAGTTATCTCTGATAATGGTTATCTAATTATTGAAACCTTCTGTTTACATGGAATTTTAAAAAATAATTTAGTAGATAATGTATATCACGAGCATTTGTCTTATTTTTCATTAAATACATTTAAAGAGTTCTCAAAAAAATATAATTTATATCTTAAAGAAGCAGAGTTTTTAAAAGTTAAAGGAGGATCTTTAAGACTCATATTCCAAAAAAAATTTAATAAAGAAAGTAAAAAATTAAAAAAATTAATAAAACAAGAAAATTCAATATTAAAAAATATGAATTTAAAATTTAAAAAATTACAAAAACTTAATATAGATAATAAAAATAAAATTATAAAAATTATAAAAAAATGTTCTGATAAAGGTTTAAAAATCTTTGGCTTTGGAGCCTCAGTTGGCACCACTACATTAGTATATGATTTTGGGATTAATAATAAGATAAAATATATTTTTGATAATGAGAGAAGAAGATTTGATTTATTTATGCCCGGTACTCAGATAAAGGTTTTAAATCCTAAAAATCTAAAAAAACTCAATGCAGATTATATAATAATTTTTGCATGGAGGTATGCACAACAAATTATAAGCAGAAATAAAAAATTATTTAGTAAAAAAACAAAATTTATTGTACCACTTCCTAAATATAAAATTTTGAAATGAAAAAAAAGACACTCATAATCGGTGGTTACAGAGGAATAGGGAAAAGTATTTATGAAACTATTAAAAAAAGAGGAGATATAGTTTTTTGTATATGCAGATCAAAAATTAAAAAAAAAAATTTTATTAGCGCTGATATCACAAAAAAAGAAGGAATTAATTTAATTAAGAACTTTTTTAAGAAAGAAAAAATAGATAACCTGATATTTACTCAAAGATATAGAGGAAATGATAGTGAGGAAGAATATAATGTAATTTTAAAAGCTACAAATAATTTAATTAAAATTTCCAAATTTAAAAACAATAACTCATCGATAGTTATTTTGGGTTCAATAGCAAGTACTACTATTATTGGCGATCAAAATGATACTTACCATTTTACAAGAGGAGCCTTAGAAACGTTGACAAAATATTATGCCTACAAATTAGGTAAACAAAATATTAGAGTAAATTGTATTCAACCAACTAAAATATTTAAACCTGAAAATAAAAAATTTTTTAGCAAGAAAAATAATAGAGACAGAAAATTGATTGAAAAAATTACTCCGATTGGAAGGATGGGAAATTCAATAGATATTGCAAACCTTGCAGAATTTTTAACTTCTGAAAAATCATCTTATATAACTGGAGTTATAATTCCGGTAGATGGAGGTTTAAGGTTAGTTGGACAAGAGCAAATAGCAAAGATGTTTAAAAAATGAAAAATATTTTCATAACAGGTGGAGCGGGATATGTTGGCTCAGTTCTTACACCTTATCTTTTATCAAAAAACTATAACGTAACTGTTTTTGATCTTTTTATTTATGGAGAAACTTTAAAGAAACATAATAACTTAAAAATAATCAAAGGAGATTTGAGAGATAACATTTTATTGAAAAAGAGTTTAGAGGGACAAGATCAAGTAATACATCTTGCATGTATTTCAAATGACCCAAGCTTTGAATTAAATCCAAAATTAGGTAAAGAAATAAACTTGGACTCATTTGAGCCACTTGTTGCTAATTCAAAAAATGCAGGGGTAAAGAGGTTTGTTTACGCATCCTCATCCTCTGTTTATGGTATTAAAGAAGAAAAAAACGTAAGCGAGGATATGTCTTTAGAACCACTAACTGATTACTCAAAATTTAAAGCTAAATGTGAAAAAATACTTTTTAAATATAAATCAGATGATTTTATTGCCTCTGTAATAAGACCTGCTACTGTTTGTGGATATTCTCCAAGACAAAGATTAGATTTGGTCGTCAACATTTTAAGTAATTTAGCATATCACAAAAGGGAAATTTCTGTTTTTGGTGGTAACCAACTTAGGCCAAATATTCATATTAAAGATATGGTTAGGGCATATGAACTTTTTATTGAAATAGACGCCGAAAAAATTAATGGTAAAATTTTCAATGTGGGGTTTGAAAATAAAACTGTTAATGAGTTAGCATCTAGTGTTAAATCAGTGATTGGAAATGATGTAATTATTAAGCATGTACCAACTGATGATAATAGATCATACCATGTTTCATCAAAAAAAATATGGAACGAACTAGGGTTTAAAGCAAATTATAATATTGAAGATGCTGTAAAAGATTTAAAAAATGCATTTGAAAAAAAAATATTAAATAATTGCCTAGATGATATAAATTATTTTAACATTAAAAAAATGCAAAATATTAATATGGTCTAAAATGAATTCGATTAAACTTAAAGAAAAAGCAAAAAAATTGAGAATTGACACTTTTAACGCATTTATTAAAAAAGGTGAAGCACATCTAGGAGGTAGTTTTTCTTGTATTGAAATATTAATTTCACTTTACGAAAAAATTTTAAAAAAAAACGATAAATTTATAATTAGTAAATCTCACTCGTCTTATCCATTGTGTTTAATATTAAGAGCTAAAGGATTTAAGACAAAGCTTACCACCCATTTAGAAAAGGATGAAAAAAATGGTATATTCTGTACAACTGGAAGTTTGGGCCATGGATTGCCTATTGCAACAGGTATGGCTTTTGCAAGAAAAAAAAGGAAAAAAAAAGGCAAAATATTTGTATTAATAAGTGATGGTGAATGCCAAGAAGGCACTACTTGGGAGTCACTTTTAATAGCTACTAAACAAAAATTGGATAATTTAATTATAATTATTGATTATAATAAAATTCAAGCTCTTTCTAAATTAAAAGATGCGTTGCCACTTGATAGCCTTTCAAATAAAATAAAATCTTTTAATTGCAATTGTATTTCAATTAGAGATGGTCATTCATTTAAGCATTTAATTCCTGCTTTGAGGAAAAAAATTAAGAATAAACCTACAGTTATTATTGCTAATACAATTAAAGGAAAGGGTATAAAAGAATTCGAAAATGATCCGATTTGGCATGCAAGAAAACTCCAAGGCCATGAGATTGAAATTGGAAGAAAGAGATTATTAAAGTGAGAAGAGAGTTTGGAAAAATAATTAATGAGATCGCAAAGAAAGATAAAAAAGTAGTACTTTTGGTTGGAGACATAGGTTACGGAATATTTGATGATTTTAGGAGAGACAATCCAGATAAATTTTACAATTTAGGTATTTGCGAACAAAGTCTTATTGGTGTTGCGTCAGGGATGGCATTAGAAGGCTTAAAGCCATGGGTTTATACTATTACACCATTTTTAATAGAAAGACCCTTTGAACAAATTAAACTTGATATAGATCAACAAAAGGCAAATGTAAATTTAGTAGGATTTGCAGACTATCCAACTCTTGGGCCATCTCATAGTGAATTGAATGCAAAAAAATTAATGTCTTTGTTCAACAACATCAAGTCCTATTTTCCTAAAAATAGCAAGGAAACTAATAAAATTGTAAAAAAAACATATGGAATAAATGGACCAACATTTGTAAGTTTAAAAACTGACAAAACTTTAAAGAAAAAATTTTAAATTAAATATTAAAATAATTTAAAAAAAATATATTTAAGTATGGAATTTTTATCAAAAAAAGAAATTGCACATTCAAAAAAGTTTTTACAAAATGGCTATGTAATTTCTAGAGTTGAGCAAAAAAAATCTTTAAATTATATCAAAGATTTGATTGTTAATTATTCAAATATTATTTTAAATAAAAAAAACATAAATTTAAATAAAATTCATAATTATGTATCTTCTAAACAGTTAAATGAATTTAGACTTGATATTATAAATAAAATTAATAAAGATAAAAAAATTAGATATCATTATTTTAATACTGCAAGAAACTATTTATATACTTTGGCTGGCAATGAATTAATGATGCAAAAAAATATAAATCTTAGTATTCAATTTCCCAATGATGATAGCTCTTTACTTCCTATACATTCAGATGTTTGGTCTGGAGACTCTCCACATGAAATCAATCTGTGGATACCATTAGTTGACTGTTATAAAACTAAATCTATGTATATTCTTGAAAATAAATATATGAACAGATTTAATTATGATATTAAAAATCAACAAATTACAAACAGTAGACAAATTTTTAATTTAGTTAAAAAAAAAATTAAATGGTTAAAAGTGAATTATGGTCAATGTCTAATTTTTAATCAAGCATTGCCCCATGGAAATATTGTTAATAAAGAAAATGAAACTAGGTGGTCAATGAATTGCAGATTTAAAAGCCTTTTTTCACCTTATGGTGATAAAAAAATTGGTGAGTTTTTTGTGCCCATAACAACAAGGCCTATGACCGATATTGGTTTAAATTTTAAGTATCCATTTAAAAAATGAAAAGTTTAAAAGGGTATATATTTAGCAGACCTTTTTTTGGTGAAAGGGTTCCACAGCATATACAAAATACAGTTTTAAGAGATTATTGTAGGATCAAAAGATTTAATTTGTTGCTAAGCTCTACGGAATATACATTTAAAAAAAGTGTTTATATATTAAATGAAGTAATTGAAAATCTTAATAACTATGATGGAATTATTTTTTATAGTTTTTTACAACTACCAGAACTAGATACTGCTAGATTAAATTTATATAAATCAATACTAAAAAAAAAAAAAGAGTTGCATTTTGTAGTTGAAAACTTAGTTGCTCAAAATAAAAATGATTTTAACAGAATAGAAAAACTTTTTTTAATAAAAAAACTTTCGCTTAAAGAAAATAATAGGTTCAAAATAGGTAAATTAAAAAATTTTGTAACTATTAACCATAAAAAAACTAAAAGAAATTATCTAGAAAGAATGAAAGATAAAAAAATTCATTGTATGAAAATATCTAAAAAATATGGAAAAGATTATTGGGATGGAAACAGAAAATACGGCTATGGTGGATATAAATACATTCCAGGATATCACGAACCTTTAGCAAAAAAGTTAATTAAAGAATATAATCTTAATAATTATTCAAAAATACTTGATATCGGATGCGGTAAGGGATTTCTTTTATATGAAATAAGAAAGATTTTAAATAAAATTAAAATAGTTGGTTTAGACATATCAAAGTATGCAAAAAAGAAAGCCAAAAAAGAGGTGAAAAAAAATATTATTTGTTACGATATAAATAAAAAACTAAAATTTAATAATAATAATTTTGATCTAGTATTATCAATAAATACTCTTCATAACCTTAAACTAGAAAACTTAAATCAAGCTCTTAAAGAAATTGAGAGAGTGGGAAAGAAAAAGTTCATATGTGTTGAATCTTTTAGAAATGAAAAAGAATTTTTTAATCTTCAATGTTGGGCTTTAACTGCCGAAACGTTGATCGACACCAAATCCTGGAAATGGTTGTTTATGAATTCTGGTTATACTGGAGATTTTGAGTTTATTTACTTTGAGTAAAATTTACCCTAATTGCTCAAACCATTTTTTGGTAGCTTTGGTAATACTTTTTTTATCCCACAATGGTGCATTTTTCCAAAAACTGATATTTTTTAATAATTCCTTTACTCCATTTTCAAAAGTAACTTTTGGACTCCAATCCAATATTTTTTTTGCTTTATTAATATTTGCATGACTCTTGTCTGGTTCACCGGGTCGTTTAGGTACAAAAGTATATTTATCGCTTATCATTTTAGCCAACTTTTTAACTTTTATAGGTCTAGATGATCCAATGTTAATTATGTGATTTTTATTTTTTAATTTCATACTCTTATAAAAAGCTTCAACAACATCTTTAACATTAATAAAATCTCTTGTTTGATTTCCATTTCCAACAATTGTTAAAGGTTTGTTAGATAATTTTTGTTTTAAAAAAACTCCCATTACAGCTCCATATGCTCCAGATGTTCTAGATCTTAATCCGAATACATTAAATAATCTTAATGAAATAAATTTAATTTTATATACTTCAGCCCAGTGTATAATTGTTTCCTCGGCAATATATTTTGTTAAAGCGTAAGGAAATTTAAGTTGAATTTTTTCATTTTCCGTCGTTGGATAATTTTTGGGTATTCCATAACAAGACGATGATGCGGCGTAAACGATATTTTTAACATTATTATGCCTCATGGCTTCAAGTATATTTATAGTCCCTGTTACATTTGTACTATAATAATCTGATGGATCGGTTATAGATGGCACTATATCTGCAATAGCAGCTAAATGAAAAACACAATCTGCGTTTTTAAAACATTTGTCATTTTTATTTATTTTAGCTACGTCTTTTTTATATACATAAACTTTTTTATTTTTGCTTAGATGATTAATATTTCTTTTTCCTGCTTTTAAAATATCTAAAATAACAATGCTCTTTATTTTTTTATCTTTCAAAAGTCTATCAACTAAATGACTTCCAATAAATCCTGCACCACCGGTAACAATGACTTTCATTAACTGTCCACCTTTTTCATTATAATTTCGTCGTATTTCCTGAATCCTTCATCTATATCTCCAAAGTAAGCTTGTTTTCCTTTTTCTAATACTAAAACTTTATTACAAAATTCTTTAATTGTATTTCTTTCATGAGAACATATTACAGTTATTGAATTTTGAGTTTTTTCAATTAAATGTGTAAAACTTTTTTTTCTAAATTTTTCATCACCTGTTGTCAAAAATTCATCAATTAAAAAAATTTCTGTTTCTAATAAGAAAACAATAGCAAAAATTAATCTAAGTTTCATTCCTGTTGATAATGAAGAGAATTGATAATCTTTTTTATTTTCTAACTCACTAAATTTTAAAATGTTATCAATATTATTGACGATATATTTTTTATCGAAACCAAGAATGAGTCCAATTAATATTATATTATTTACTACAGAGTCTACTGGCTCAGATAGTGCCCAAGGCTCAATAATAGGTAAAAATTTTCCAGATACAATAACTTCAGATCCCTCTGCAGGTTTATAAATATTTGACAAACATTTAATTAAAGTACTTTTTCCTGAACCATTAGGTCCAATAACACCTAAGCGATCACCTTTTGATAATTCAAAATTCAAATTATTTAAGGCCCAAATTTGATCTATTTTTTTATTTGATTTAGAAAAAAATTTTTTAATTAAACTTTTTCTTAAAAAACTACTATCTAAATTTTTAACATTATAGGCTAAAGATAAATTTTTAACTATAATTTCCATTAATCCACCCAATACGTTAATTTATTTTTAAATTTTTTTGATAGATATAGTGATAAAATTAATAAAAAAACTGTTGTTATAATTACTAAAATTATTGACAGACTGTTCACATATCCATTCATTAGACCTCCTCTAAAAAATTCAATATAATGGTATAAAATATTTGGTTGAATTAATAATAATTTGCTACCTAATTGATCTACCTCCCAAATAATCGGAGTGAAAAAGAAAAGTATTCCAAAAAAAACATTTATTGTATGTTCAAGGTCTCTAAATTTTAAGCATAAAATACTAAATAAAAATGTTACGCAAATTGCTGATACAAAGTAGAATATTAAAAATAGCATCAAATATAATAAAGACATTAAGTGAATTTGATCATTAATAATTAAGACTAGTATAATTAGTGGTAAATTTAAAAGTAACGTTACTAAATTTTTATAAGTTGATGCTATACATATAACAAAAGGATGAATATAAATATTTTTTATAAGATTATTATATGTAATGCTAAATAAACTATTTGCGTCAGTTACAGATGAAAGAATTATTCTCCATAAAGTAAATCCCAGGTATAAATATGTAAAAAAATCTAAAAAATTTTTATTCCATAATTTTGACCACAAAAATGCTAAAAGAAGCAATAGAAATAATGAACCAAATATTTCCCAAAATGGACCAAGAACTGTCCTATTAAATCTTGCTCTCATTTTTGTTTGAGCTAATTCATGCCACAAATTGCGGTTTTTAAGTGATTGAATAAAAAGTATTAATTCATTGATCATTGTATTAATTATCTATTTTATTAAATTTAATATAATAAACATAAATTTTCATGTGTGGACTAACAGGCTTTTATATACGAAATAATAGTTACGAAAAGTCTTTTTTATTTAAGAATTTGATTTCTATGACCAATATTCTTAATCATAGGGGTCCAAATGCAACAGGTACATGGATTGACGAAACAAATCATGTTGGTCTAGGCCATACAAGATTATCGATAAGAGACCTATCTTCTAATGGAAATCAGCCAATGATTTCATCATGTAAAAAATTTATTATAATTTATAATGGTGAAATTTATGATACAAAAAATATCAAAAGCGAGTTAATTAATTCGGGAATAACTTTAAAATCTTCATCAGATACTGAAATATTGCTAGAACATATAGCTAAATTTGGATTAGAAAAAACACTAAAAAAAATTAATGGTATGTTTGCGTTTGCCTTGTTTAATATTGATAGACAACTTTTGTATTTAGTAAGAGATAGAATGGGAATAAAACCACTATTTTATTATAACAATAATAATTCTATAGCTTTTGGATCTGAAATAAAATCGGTAAGGCAATTTTTTAATTTTAAATCATCTATTAATTTAAAAGCTTTAAATTCTTTTTTAAAATTTGGTTTTAATAAAAATTATACATCGATTTTTAATGATCTAAACCAGGTAAAACCTGGCGAAGTACTAGAAATTGATAAAAATTTAAAAATTAGAAAATATTTTTATTGGAGTTACAATAATATTTTTAAAGATAAAAAATCTAACGATAGTATTGAGGAAAATAAAAAAAAGTTAGAAAAATTAATTACTGACTCAATAAACATAAGATTGGTTAGCGATGTAAATGTAGGATCTTTTTTATCCGGCGGAATCGATTCAAGTTTAGTATCAAAAATAATGAGCGAAGTATCAGAAAAAAAAATAAATACTTATTCTGTTGGTTTTATAGAAAAAGATTATGATGAATCAAAAGAAGCAAAAGAAATTGCAAAAAATATTGGAAGCAACCATCATGAAATAATAATTGGTAAAAATGAACTGTTAGAGGTGTTTGAAAAGTTGCCAGAAATTTATGATGAACCATTTGCAGATTCATCTCAGATTCCAACTACAATAATATCTCATTATTCTAAAAAAAATGCAGGTGTTATTTTATCTGGAGATGGAGGTGATGAATTATTTGGTGGTTATACTAGATATATGGACGCAGAAAAAAATCAAATTGGAAAAACTAATTCTAAAACTGTAATAAAAAAATTACTCGCAAATTTTTTTTTAAGAACAAATAATAAAACTCTTTCGATTTTAGAAAAAATTTTGAATAAAAAAAATCTACAAGAAAGAAGTAAAAATTTTTTAAAATTTGAAAATTCTAAAAAAAATTATAATGATTATTTATGTCAATGGAGGAATTTGGATGACCTCCTATGTAGTAAATTTATTGACAAGAATTTTGAAGATAATACCGACTTTGATTATATTTATAGTCCTTACGAAAGATACATGGCTCAAGATATCGGTGAATACTTGCCTAACGACATTTTAACTAAAGTTGATAGAGCAAGCATGCATTCTTCATTAGAAGTAAGAGTTCCTTTATTAGATTATAGAATAGTTGAGTTTGCTTTAAAATTAAATATAAACCAAAAAATTTATAAAGGTAATCAAAAGATTATTTTAAAAAAAATTCTTGAAGATAAATTACCAAAAAAATTGATCAAAAATGAAAAAATAGGTTTTGGCATTCCTTTAGATGAATGGTTAAGATCACATTTAAATGAAAAGGTAAATTATTTATTGTCTGA
>CACGVK010000027.1:0-9205 GCA_902576565.1 uncultured Pelagibacteraceae bacterium
GTAAGGATGAAACATCTAATAAAGAAGTTAAAAAATTTGGCACAATTCCTAATTTCAATTTCGAACCTAAATCTCATTATGAAATAGGAGAAAAGTTAAATATGTTAGACTTTAATTTAGCAACAAAAACAACTGGCTCTAGATTTGTATTTGTCAAAGATAAACTAGCAACACTAGAAAGAGCTTTAGCTAATTTTATGATTGATGTTCATACACAAACTAATGGTTATAAAGAAATTTCGCCACCTTTAATGGCAAGTGATAGTTCCATGTTTGGAACTGGACAACTACCAAAATTTGAAAACGATCAATTTGAAGTTAAGTTAGATGAGAAAAATGACAGAAAATTTTTAATTCCTACGGCTGAGGTAATACTTACAAATATGGTCAGAGATCAAATATTTAAAATTAATGATTTGCCTATGCGTTTAGTAGCAGCAACTCCTTGTTTCAGAAAAGAAGCAGGCAGTTATGGAAAAGATACAAAAGGAATGATCAGACAACATCAATTTTATAAAGTTGAATTAGTTAGCATAGTTGAAAATGATAAATGCGAGGAAGAATTAACCAGAATGACTAATTGTGCAACAATGATTTTAGAAAAGCTAAAGTTACCTTATAGAAAAGTTATACTTTCATCGGGAGATATGGGTTTTAGTGCAGAAAAAACATATGATATTGAGGTTTGGCTTCCTTCAGAAAAAAAATATAGAGAAATATCAAGCTGCTCTTCTTGTGGAACCTTCCAAGCAACAAGAATGAAGGCTAGATATAAAAATAAATCTAATGAAACAACATTTGTAGGAACTTTAAATGGAAGTGGTCTAGCTGTAGGAAGAACATTAATTGCAGTATTAGAAAATTATCAAAATTCCGATGGATCAGTAAATATTCCAGATGTATTAAAGCCTTACATGAATAATCTTGATAAAATATCAAATAATTAAGAGTTGTTTTCGTAAAACAGATAGTATAAATAATCGATTAACTTATAAGGAGAAACATGTCAGGATCTGGATTTGGACAATTTATACCACTTATTCTTATATTTATAATTTTTTACTTTTTTCTTATCAGACCTCAACAAAAGAAAGTTAAAGAACATAAGTTAATGGTCGAAAATCTAAAAAGAGGAGATAAAGTGATCACTTCTGGCGGTATAGTGGGAACAATTGAAAGAGTTATTGATAATGAAAAAGTTGAAGTTTCAATTACTGATAACGTTAAAGTTGAAGTAATAAGAGCTACGGGAATACAATCCTTATTAAACTCAAATGTAGATCAAAAAAAATAACATTAAAATTAAGTGTTATACTTTTCTAAAATAAGAATATTATCAGTCTTAATATTTACCCTTGTAGTTTCCTATTTTTCAGTGTCAAATTTTTTAAAATTTGATGATGATTTGATTGGTAGAAATATTAATTTAGGATTAGATCTTCAAGGAGGATCCTATCTTCTACTTGAAATTGATAATAAACCAGTGGTTATCCAAAAACTACAGTTGAAATTAGTTCAAATCAAAGATTTTTTAAAAGAAAAAAAAATAAAATTTAAAAACATTTCTATTAAAGATAACAATAAAATTTATTTTGAGATAACAACTAATGATATTGAGAATGTTTCAAAATTATTTACTGATGAATCAAGTGAAATTAATCCATATTTCGATCAATTTAAATCTCATCAATTTATAACAGAGATAGATAATAATACTGTTAATATATCTTTTTCTAAGTATGGTTTAATTCAACTTAAATCTTCATCACAAGAGCAGGCAATAGAAATAGTTAGAAATAGAGTTGATGAAGTAGGGACAAACGAACCAAATATACTTAAAAGAGGAGTTGATAGAATACTTGTAGAGTTGCCAGGTCTTAAAGATCCAAAAAGAATTAAAAATTTATTAGGAAAAACTGCTAATTTAACTTTTCAATTTGTTACTAATTCAAATGATACTTCTTATGGTACAGAGGTTTTTCCATCTGCAGAAGAAACAGCAGATATAACCGTAAGTAAAAGAATTATTCTTAGCGGTGATAATCTTGCAGATGCTCAACCAAGAATGGATAGTGAAAATAACGAAACAGTTGTATCTTTTACATTAGACAGAATTGGTGCTAAAAAATTTGCAAGAGCTACTACAACTGGAGTTGGAAAAGATTTAGCAATTATACTTGATGGAAAAGTAATTAGTGCACCAACAATTCAAGAACCTATAACTGGCGGTGCAGGTCAAATTACTGGTGGGTTTACTTTTCAATCTGCAACAGATTTAGCTTTATTATTAAGATCAGGAGCACTACCAGCTCCTATGGAAATTATTGAAGAAAGAACTGTAGGACCTGATTTAGGACAAGACTCTATTAATGCAGGAATTTTTTCTCTAATTATCGGATTTTTGTTGGTTATTATCTTTATGATTTATAAGTATAGATTTTTTGGAATAGTTGCAAATATAGCATTGTTTGCAAATTTATTTATTCTTGTAGGAATATTGACAATATTTGAAGCAACTCTCACTTTACCAGGTATTGCTGGTATAATTTTAACGGTTGGAATGGCTGTTGATGCAAATGTTTTGATATTTGAAAGAATAAAAGAAGAGTTAAAAAATGAGAGTAATAAAATTATCGCTTTTGATAGTGGGTATTCAAAATCTAAAACTACAATTTTAGACGCTAATATTACCACTTTAATTGCTGCTATTATATTATTTATTATGGGTTCTGGACCAGTAAAAGGTTTTTCAGTGACACTTGGTGTTGGAATTTTAACAACTTTATTTTCTGTATACTTTATAGCAAGGTTAATTACATCAATTTATATAAATAAAAATAAACATAAAGAAAAATTATTATAATGGAAAAGAAAACAATATTATTTAATAAATTTTATAAATCATTTAACATCGTTTCTTTGTTTCTAATTATAATTTCAATCATTTTATTAATATTTAAAGGACTTAATTTTGGTGTTGATTTTAAAGGAGGGACTTTAATTGAATTAAGAGTTAATAACACAAGTGTTCAAATTTCCGATATTAGAAAATCTTTTTTTAATATGAATTTAGGAGATGTATCTGTAAAAAAATTTGGAAATGAAAAAGATTATGTAATTAAAATAGAAAAAAAAAGTAAAACAGACCCAAACTTTATCGAAAATATAGAAAATAAACTTTCTAGTTCTATAGGAAACGATTTTAAGATTAGAAGAGTAGAAAATGTTGGTCCAAAAGTAAGTTCAGAACTTCTTAAATCTGGCATTATAGCTATTGCTTTATCTTTAGCAGCAATGCTTTTCTACATATGGATACGTTTTGAATGGCAATTTAGTTTAGGTGCAATTGCTGCTTTATTTCATGATGTAATTTTAACTTTAGGTATATTCTCACTATTTAGTTTAGAAATAAATTTATCTATAGTTGCAGCAGTTCTAACAATTGTTGGATACTCAATGAACGATACAGTTGTAATTTTTGATAGAGTTAGAGAAAACCTTAAAAAACATGCAGATATAAAAATATTTGACCTTACAAATCTTTCAATTAATGAAACCTTATCAAGAACAATTATTACTTCAATTACAACCTTATTAGCATTAACCTCAATTTATTTTTTTGGCGGACAAATTTTAAAAGGTTTCTCACTAGCAATGATACTTGGTGTAATTTTTGGAACTTATTCTTCTATATATATAGCTAATCCCATTTTAGTACATTTGAAAGTATCTCAAAAAACTATAGTTAAAGACGACGAAGAAAAAATTTAATAAAGATTTTGAGCTACTACCATTGTCAATAACATTGGTAATGAAAGTAATGTATTGGTTCGAGATGCAATTAAAGCTCTTTTAGCTGCTATAGGTTTTTGCTCATCTGGGACTTCTACTAATCCTAATACTTTTTTTTGATTTGGCCAAATTATAAACCATACGTTAAATGCCATTATTATTCCTAACCACATTCCAATTCCAATTGCAGTGAATTTACTAACTCCTGTTCCTATTCCTAGTATCATCGCCTGATGAAGGTAGCCATTTAAATAAGCTACTATCAAACCAGTTACTATTGTTGCTAAAGCTGCCCATCTGAACCAAAAGAGAGCTGCTGGCGCAATAACCTTTGTGATTGCAGGTTTATGCTCATCACTGATTTTTGACATATTTGGAACTTGTACAAAATTAAAATACCAGAGCAAACCTATCCACATAATCCCAGCTACCACATGAAAATATCTAAATAACCAACTCCAAAATAATTGATCAAAGTCAAATCCACCGTTATTGAAAAATAGTACTAAAAATAATATAACAGCCAAGCCCAATGAAGCATGAACTACTTTAGACAATGATGTAAAAAAATCTCCCACAAGATAATATTATATTAAATTTCTAATAATTTAAGCTATTTTTTTAAATTTATTGTTCAACATGGTTTTGAGAAACTGACCTGTATAGCTGGTTTTTACCTGACTTATTTCTTCTGGCTTACCTGCGGCAATAATATTTCCACCTTTTACCCCACCATCAGGCCCCATATCTACTATATAATCTGCTGTTTTTATTACATCTAAATTATGCTCAATCACAACAACTGAATTTCCAGTTGCTACGAAAGTATGTAAAATTTCAAGTAATTTTTTAATATCATGTTGGTGTAAACCTGTAGTTGGTTCGTCTAATATATACATTGTTCTTCCCGTAGATCTTTTAGATAATTCTTTAGCTAATTTTATTCTTTGAGCCTCTCCTCCAGATAATGTAGTGGCTTGTTGTCCTATTTTTATATATCCAAGACCAACCTTTTTTAATGTTAATAGTTTAGATCTAATGTTGGATATATTTTCAAAAAAATCACAACCTTCGTCTACTGTCATATTTAAAACATCAGCTATACTTTTATCTTTAAATTTAATTTCTAAAGTTTCTCTATTATATCTAGTGCCTTTGCACTCATCACATTGTATATAAACATCTGGCAAGAAATGCATTTCATATGTTATAACACCATCTCCCTCACATGCTTCACATCTACCACCTTTTACATTAAATGAAAATCTTCCAGGTTTATAACCTCTACTTTTAGATTCTGGTAATGCTGTAAACCAGTCCCTAATAGGACCAAATGCACCTGTATATGTTGCTGGATTTGATCTTGGTGTTCTTCCAATAGGCGATTGATCAATATCAATTACTTTATCAATTAATTCTATTCCTCTAAATCCTCTAAATGGTTTTGGGATTTTTCTTGATTTATTATTGTTCAAAGAAAGATTAAGAGCGTTATAAAGCGTTTGTAAAATTAGAGTAGACTTTCCACTTCCAGAAACACCAGTAACGCATGTGAAACAACCTAATGGAATTTTTAAATCAACATTTTTTAAATTATTTCCTTTTGCGCCTGTTATTTCCAAAAATCTTCCATTTTTAGCCAGTCTTCTATTTTTTGGTATTGGGATAAAATTTTTATTAGATAAGTATTTTCCTGTAATACTATTCTCACAACTTAATATATCTTTATATGATCCTTGGATAACTATCTCACCACCTTTATTTCCAGCTTCAGGTCCAAGATCAACTATATGGTCTGCATTTGCCATTGTTTCAGTATCGTGCTCTACAACAATGACAGTATTTCCTAGATCTCTTAATTTTTTAAGAGCGTTAATAAGTTTCACATTATCTTTTTGATGCAATCCAATAGATGGTTCGTCTAATACGTATAAAACACCTGTTAGACCAGATCCTATTTGAGAAGCCAGTCTAATCCTTTGAGATTCACCTCCGGATAAAGTTCCAGACTCTCTACTTAATGTTAAATAATCCAAACCTACATTTAATAAAAAATCTAATCTTTCATTTATTTCTTTTAAAATATGTTCAGCAATTTTTAGTTCTCGTTGATTAAGTTTATCTTCAAGTGATTTGAACCATTTTTTTGACTCATATATAGATTTTAAAGTTACTTCACTAATATTTTGTTTATCGATTTTTACACATAAGGCTTCTTCTTTTAATCTTTGTCCATTACATTTTTCACAATCAGTGTCTGATTGATATTGAGAAATTTCCTCTCTTTTCCAATCACTATCTGTTTCAAGATATCTTCTTTCTAAATTATTTATTACTCCCTCAAATGTTTTTTTATGAGAATACTTTTCATATCCATCATCATAAGAAAATTTTATTTCATCATCATCTGAACCATAAAGAATTATTTCTTTAATTTTTTTTGACAATTTTTCCCATTTTTCGTCTAAAGAAAAACTATAATGTTTAGCTAATGATGCTAATGTTTGAGCATAGTACATAGTAGTTGTTTTTGCCCACGGTACTATTGCTCCATCAGCAATACTTTTTTTTTCATTTGGTATTACTAACTTTGGATCTACATTTAACTTCACTCCTATACCATCACATTCTTCACATGCACCATATGGACTATTGAAAGAAAATAATCTTGGTTCAATTTCTTCAATTGTAAATCCACTTTCTGGACAAGCAAATTTTGTAGAAAAAATAATTTTTTCTACTTTTCTATATTTTTTAGGCAATGTTTCATTTTCGTATTCAACAAAAAGAAGTCCATTAGCTAAGTTAACAGCTGTTTCTACTCCTTCAGCCAATCTATTACCTAATTCAGAATTTAAAATGATCCTATCTACCAAAACTGAAATATCATGTTTTACTTTTTTATTAAGTTCTGGAACTTTATCTATTTCATATAATTCATTATCAATTTTAATTTTTCTAAAACCTCTTTTTTTGTAAATAGAGATATCTTTTTTGTATTCACCTTTGCGACCTCGCACAACTGGTGCATATAAATATATTGTAGATTTTTTTGGCAATTCTTTTATTCTATCTACAATTTGACTTATTGTTTGAGATGTTATCGGTTTACCTGTAAAAGGCGAATAAGGAATTCCAACTCTTGCATAAAGAACTCTCATATAATCGTAAATTTCGGTAACCGTTGCTACAGTGGATCTAGGATTTTTAGATGTATTTTTTTGTTCTATAGATATTGCTGGACTTAAACCCTCAATTAAATCGACATTAGGTTTTTTCATCTTATCCAAAAATTGTCTTGCATAGGCTGATAAACTTTCAACATATCTTCTTTGACCTTCTGCATATATGGTGTCAAAAGCTAATGATGATTTTCCAGACCCAGATAGACCTGTGATGACAATAAATTTGTCTTTAGGAATATCTAATGAAATATTCTTTAAATTGTGTTCTTTTGCGCCCTTAATAACTATCTTTTTAAGCATAATTTTTGTTGCTTTAGATTAATAAAATTAATATTCAACTAAAATTGTGATATATATATTTATAACTCAAATCTAAAAAATTTAAAATATTATGGCTGGAAGCTTAAATAAAGTGTTATTAATTGGACGATTAGGCGCAGACCCTGAAATCAAGCAAATGGTCAATGGCAAAAGTGTTGCGAGACTAAGTTTGGCTACAAGTCAATCGTGGAAGGACAAAAATACAGGAGAAAAAAAAGAAAAAACTGAATGGCATAGAATTGTTGTATTTAATGAAGGATTAGTAAATGTAGTTCAGCAATATTTGAAAAAAGGTGCTCAAATATATGTAGAAGGGCAACTATCGACACGAAAGTGGAAAGATGAACAAAGTGGTCAAGATAAATACTCAACTGAAATAGTCATTCAAGGATATAATTCTTCATTAACAATGCTAGGTGGTGGTAACCAGAATAATATTTCTTCACAAAGTTCGAAACAAAATCTAGATGACGCTTCTCAAGTAGATCAAAGTAATTTAGATGATGATATTCCTTTTTAGTTTATATGCAAAAAAACGAATTATCTAAAAACTTAAATATAAAACCTATCTCTGTATATGAAGAAATGAGTTCTTCATATTTATCATATGCAATGAGCGTTATAATAAGTAGAGCTCTACCTGATATCAGAGATGGTTTAAAACCAGTCCATAGAAGAATTATTTACGCAATGCACAAAGGTGGATTTGATTGGTCTAAACAATTTAGAAAATCTGCTCGAATAGTTGGAGATGTTATTGGTAAGTATCATCCTCACGGCGATCAAGCTGTTTATGATGCTCTAGTAAGAATGGTGCAAGATTTTTCTATGAGTTTGCCATTAATTGACGGTCAAGGTAATTTTGGATCTATAGATGGTGATCCTCCTGCTGCTATGAGATATACTGAGACAAGATTGTCAAAAATATCTCAGTATCTTATTGATGATATAGAAAAAAATACTGTAGAATTTAAAAGTAATTATGATGAAACAGAAAAAGAACCCTCGGTTCTACCAGCGCAATATCCAAACTTACTAGTAAATGGTGCAGGAGGCATTGCAGTTGGTATGGCAACCAGTATTCCGCCTCATAATTTAGGAGAAATTATTGATGGTACGTTAGCCTTAATTAATAACAAAGATATTAAAATTAATGAGTTAATGAAACACATTCCAGGACCTGATTTTCCAACTGGAGGAATAATAATTGGTAAAGATATTTTAAAGCAAGGATATAAAACTGGAAGAGGATCATTTAAAATTAGAGGTGAAATCAATGTAGAAAATCTTAAGAACGGTAGAGATAGAATTGTTATTACATCAATACCGTATCAAGTAAACAAATCTGTAATGAGTGAAAAAATTGCAGAATTAGTTAGGGATAAAAAAATTGAGGGTATAAGAGATATTAGAGACGAGTCTAATCGTGAAGGTATTCGACTAGCGATTGATTTAAGAACAAATGTTGAGCCAGAAACTATTAAAAGACAATTATATAAATATACATCTATCGAAAGCTCTTTTGGTTTTAATACTTTAGCAATTGTTGATAACAAGCCTAAAACCTGCAATCTTAAGGATTTTCTAGAAAACTTTTTAAAATTTAGAGAAGATGTTGTAATTAAAAAAACTAAGTATGATTTAAAAAAAGCTGAGGAAAGAGCTCATATATTAATTGGTTTATCGGTTTCAGTAGAGAATTTAGATAAAGTAATTAAAATAATTAGAGGATCAAAAAGCCCTGATGACGCAAAAAAATCATTGTTAGCATTAAAATGGAAAATTAATAAATCTTTAAAGTTTATTAAATTAATAGAAAATAAAAATAATAAAAATTTATATTCATTAACTTCTGATCAAGTAACTTCAATCTTAGAGCTTAGACTGCAAAAATTAACAGCTTTAGG
>CACGVK010000028.1:0-8554 GCA_902576565.1 uncultured Pelagibacteraceae bacterium
GTACATTTTGCAATGACTGCAATGTTTGATGCTATGACTGCTTTATCTTCAAAGTATAACGATACTCCCGAGAAAGCCTCAAGACCTTATGATAAAACTAGAGATGGATTTGTAATATCTGGAGGCGGAGGAGTTTTAGTATTAGAAGAATACGAACACGCAAAAGCTAGAGGAGCAAAAATATATGCGGAATTAACCGGTTATGGAGCAACTTCTGATGGATATGACATGGTGGCACCATCAGGTGAGGGGGCTGTTAGATGTATGAAGATGGCTCTTGCAACATCCAAAAATAAAATTGATTATTTAAATACACATGGAACCTCAACTCCAGTTGGAGATATTACAGAACTTAAAGCCGTTGGTGAAGTTTTTAAAGATAATTTACCTAAAATAAGTTCCACTAAATCTCTTTCAGGTCATTCGCTAGGAGCAACCTCAGTACATGAGGCAGTTTATAGTTTAATTATGATGAAAAATAATTTTATTTCAGCATCTATAAATATTAAAGATATGGATGATGAAGCAAAAAAATTCCCGATAGTTACAAAAGTTGAAAAAGACGTAACTTTAAATTCTATAATGTCAAATAGCTTTGGGTTTGGTGGAACTAATGCAACATTAGTATTTGAGAAAGTTTAATTATGAGCTTAATGAAAGATAAAAAAGGTCTAATTATGGGGGTTGCAAACGAAAGATCAATTGCATGGGGTATTTCACAGAAACTGGCTGAAGCAGGAGCGGAGCTAGCATTTACCTATCTGGGCGATGCATTAAAAAAAAGAGTAATTCCTTTAGCAGAAAAATTAAATTCTAATGTAACTTTTAGTTGTGATGTTGAAAAGAAAGAGGAAACAATAAAACTTTTTGAAGATATAAAATCTAAATGGGGTCAAATCGACTTTATTGTTCATGCAGTTGCATTCTCTGATAAATCTGAATTATCAGGAGAATACTTAAATACTAGCAGAGAAAATTTTCTTAGAAGTATGTTAATTTCATGTTTTTCATTTACCGAGGTCGCAAAAGAAGCTTCAAAAGTAATGAATAAAGGTGGAAGCATGCTTACTTTAACATATGAATCTAATAAGGCTATTCCTAATTATAATGTAATGGGTGTGTGTAAATCTGCGCTTGAAGCTAGTGTAAAATATTTAGCAAGAGATCTAGGTGCAAAAGGGATTAGAGTAAATGCAATTAGCGCAGGGCCAATCAAAACTCTAGCTGCCTCTGCAATAGGTGATGCAAAATTTTTATATAAATGGAATGAGGATCATTCTTTTCTAAAGAGAAATGTAGATATTCACGATGTTGGTAACTCTGCATTATACCTCCTTAGTGATTTAGGTGGTGGGGTCACAGGTGAAATACATTATGTAGACGCAGGCTATAATAAGGTTGGTATGCCTGATCCAAAAAATATTTCTTGATCCTATGTCAAAGAGATATAGCGGCAAATCATTTAAAGACTCAAGTGTAATGAAAAAACCTAAACTTTCATTTAAAGAAAAGAGAAAATTGAAAAGAGAAAGAAAAAATAGAAAATAATGTTAGTTTTGGCGTGGTTTGTTGTATGTATAATTTTTGCGTTTGTACAATTTGTATTGGGAGATTCTGGTCACGCCTTAGAGTTATTTGCTATCATAAGTGCAATCGCATTTTTTTTAATTAGCAAAATTAAACATAAAATAAAATAAAATTTATTTTTTTAATACAAACTTTGTGTAGATTTAACAGCTCTAAGCTCAAACATATTTTCGTGTCCAAATCCATTCTTATCAAGTCTACTAATTACAGACTTAATGTTCCAACCATCTCTAAAAACCCAGTCAAAACCTGTTTCTAAAATAAACATTGAATTAAAATTTTTATCAATAGTTGTATTATACTTTGTTGTTTCTCCAACAAAATTAGCCTTTATGTCTGATCCATCTGTGAGATCTTTATTAAAGTCTACTTTTAGATATGGAATGAATAGAGAGGTAGGTAAGTTTATTTCTCTTTCAATTGCTGAACCTAAAGAAATTGATGAGGTTTGTAAATATCGACCATCAAATTTTAATTTTGAATTACTATCACCTGTTTCAGAATACCCATCAAAATCTACAAAACCAAAATCAAATCTAGAATAATTATGAATTTTTAAATTTTTATAAAAGTGTTTAAAATTATATTTAATTGAAGTAAAAATTTGATTTGCTTTAAATTCACCTTTGACTACATTGGAAGGATTTGATGTATCAACTAATCGTGTTGTATCATAAGTGGTTTCTCCATATCCTAAAAATGAATCTATAAAATTTTTTTCAGATCCATGCCAAGTATTGTACAGTGATATACTGTCAGATCTTGCTAAAAATCTAGTACTATCCTTAGTACCCAAATTAGTACGATCATCCTCATGCCTAAAGGCTATACCAAATAATGAACCATCATTATAATTTACGTCTGTCCCTATAATGTAACCTTCAGTTCTGTTTGTTATTCCTAAATCATTATCTGTTCCAAAACTAAGTCTACCTTTATTTATTGAGCCTGCTGTCCAGAACGCCCAATTATTTTTGGTAATTCCAAAATTTTCTTTTAAATATTTAGATAATGGAAGTTCACTAATTAAATTATTAATATTCTCTGTGGATAAATTTTTATATTCATCAATATAATAATTTAATAATTCTGGTGGTATGTGATCCTTAAAGTTATTTTGTTTATCGGCAAGAACTAATCTTACATCCTTAATGCTTGTTGATTTATTAATCCCAACTCTTCTAAATTGTTCCATCCTACGCATTACTTGATTGGTAGTGTTAAACATAAATCTTTTAGCATGTTCTGTTTGCGCATCTACCATTCCTTTTACTTGTTTATCATCGAATGCATTGTAAGTACTGTCGCTAGCTTCTGTTGAATTAATTGTTAGTGTTGTTTGACCAGTTGATGTTGCTGTCTCTCCTGGCATTCCTCCATATTCAATGATGTAATAATTAACAGTGGTATCAATATCATAGTCATTCCATTTTCCGTTTGCTTTAATATGTAAATAATCTTCATCTCCTATATTCTCGATACCTGAGTCACAACAGTCATTGGGTTCACTACCGTCCCAATTTTCATATGTGGTATCAGAATGAACTTCGCAATCCTCATGTGCGGCTACAGCACCTCTGCCCTGACCCGCTGGTTGACAAGTAAATGTTTTTCCATTTTCAGGTCCTGATACCCACTCCCATGTTCCTTCTGTTGTAGCATGAGTATTGGAGGTGTAACTTGAGTTATCAGATGCACCCATCCAAGCATTTTTATTTATTTTACCTGAAACAAAAGAATTTTCGGCAGCACTAGTTATTGTAACTAGGTATCCTGTTAAACCTTCATAAGTTGAGGCTTCTGCTGCTGTTTTTGCATCATCCCAATCTATACCGTTACTCTGAACTATTTCATAATAATGACCATTTCCTGAAAAATAATTGGTACCAACTGGAGTTACAGAGACAGTAATTGTAGGGGATCCTGCAGTACCATCACCTTTAAATGATAATGTTGCAAGGGCATTATTTATATTATCTTGTGTTCCTCTAAAACCTATTTCTGTAAGAGAACTACCTGTACAGTTAGAAGGTTCATTTGCATTATCATTTGTATAGCTACAATAGCCTGCTGCCCGCATTAAACTAGAAACAGACGTTACTTTTATATTTCCATCCGATGCTACTGCTGAAAGTAGAAGGGTTCCTGTATAACCACTTATACTAGGCGTTGTTCCTGAACTTGATAATAAAACGAAATCAGTTGTATCAGTTGTTAAAGTTGAAGGCATAGTAACAGTGCCTGCAAATGCTCTTTCACTGTTAAAAGATATTAGTAATAAAAAAAAACCTAAAACTATTCTCCTCATAAAATAATTTTATCAAACAAAGTTAATATTTAAAGTTCATAAATATCTTATTAATATTAATTTTTAGACTGCAGCCTTGATGGAAAGCTTCACTTTACCTCTATCAAAACCTATTACTTTAACTTTGACTTGATCTCCCTCTTTTACAACATCTGTAACTTTAGCAACTCTCTTGTTGGCAAGTTCTGAAATGTGCACAAGACCATCTTGTTTTCCTAAGAAATTAACAAATGCTCCAAATTCCATAATCTTTATTACTTTACCATTATAGATTTTATTCATTTCAGCTTTTGCTGTAAGATCTTTAATAAACTGCATTGCTTTATTTCTAGATTCATCATCAGGTGCTGCTACTGTTACAACTCCTTCATCATTCACGTCTACTTTCGCGCCTGATTTTTCAACAATCTCTCTTATAGTTGCACCACCTTTACCAATCACTGTTGCAATATCTTTTTTATCTACAGTAATTTTCTCCATTTTAGGTGTGTGTTTACCAACATCTTTTCTTGATTTATCTAAAGCTTTATTCATTTCACCTAAAATATGAATTCTTCCATCTTTAGCTTGTTTCAAAGCCTGTTCCATAATTTCAAATGTTATTCCAGTAATTTTAATATCCATCTGCAGAGAAGTAATTCCATCTTTAGTACCAGCAACCTTAAAATCCATATCACCTAGATGATCTTCATCACCTAAAATATCTGATAAAACACTAAAATCATCGCCTTCTTTAATTAACCCCATAGCAATACCAGCGACTGGCTCCTTAATTGGCACACCTGCATCCATTAAAGCCAAAGAAGTTCCACAAACAGTAGCCATTGATGATGATCCGTTTGACTCTGTAATTTCTGACACAATTCTAAATGAGTAGGGGAAACTTTCTTTTGGTGGCAAAGATGAATTAATTGCTCTCCACGCAAGTTTTCCATGACCAATTTCTCTTCTTCCGGTTCCAACTCTTCCTACTTCACCGACTGAGAATGGGGGAAAATTGTAATGAAGCATAAATCTTTCCCTTTGAAGACCTTCCAAGCTTTCAATTCTCTGTTCATCATCAGATGTACCAAGAGTAGTTGTTACAATTGCTTGTGTTTCGCCTCTAGTAAATAATGCTGAACCGTGAACTCTAGGTAATATACCTACTTCACACATGATAGGTCTTACATCAGAAAGACCTCTTCCATCTATTCTATTTTTATTTTTTAAAATATCGGTTCTAACTATTCTTTTCTCAAGATTTTTTAATTCATAGTTTACATCTAAATCCGTAAAGTTTTCATTTTCTTCAAAAAGTTTTTTTGCTTTGTCAGTTATTTCAGATATTAAATTTGATCTCTCTTGCTTGTTTCTTATTGAAAAAGCTTTTTTCAATTCATCTGTGAATTCACTTTCAATTTTTTTCTTAACTTCAGAAAGATCTTTTTTTTCAGTGATCCAATCAGGCTTTCTACATTCTTTTGCTAACTCCTCAATCATATTGATTATAGGAACAAAATTTTCATGTCCAAATTTAACTGCTTTTAACATTTCATCTTCTGTAAGACCTTTGGCTTCTGATTCTACCATCAATACTGCGTCTTTAGTTCCAGCAACTACTAAATCTAATTTTGAATTTTCTAATTCTTTTTTTGATGGATTAAGAACATATTCACCATCAATAAAACCAACTCTTGAAGCTCCAACTGGACCCATAAATGGCATCCCTGAAATAGCTAAAGCAGCTGAAGATGCAATAATTGATAATACATCTGCTTCATTTTCTTTATCGTATGATATTACAGTTGGAAGAAGTTGAACTTCATTTTTAAATTCGTCTGGAAATAATGGTCTAATAGGTCTGTCAATTAATCTTGAAATTAATGTCTCACTTTCTGTCGGTCTTGCTTCTCTTTTAAAATAACCTCCAGGAATTTTACCAGCTGCATAATATTTTTCCTGGTAATTTACTGATAATGGAAAATAATCAATATCTGGATTAACTTTTTTTGCCCCAACAACTGTTGCCATTACTACAGTTTCTCCACACTGTGCAATAATTGCTCCGTCTGCTTGTCTTGCAATTTTTCCTGTTTCTAAACTTATTTTTTTTCCCGCTACTTCAATTTCTTTTTTAAATACTTTAAACATTTATTTCCTTAAATTTAATTTTGATATTACGTTTTTATAAGAGTCTATTTTATTTCTTTTCAAATAGTCCAAAAGTTTTTTTCTTTTATTCACTGCTTTTAATAAGCCAACTGATGAATGTTTATCTTTTTTGAATTTTTTAATATGTTTTGATAAATTTTCAATTTTATCTGTTAATTGTGCAACTTGCATTTCTGAAGATCCTGTATCTTTATCATGAATAGCAAGTTCTTTATTTTTTTTACTCATACTTGTTCCCTTATTTGTTTGTTTGTTTTATTAAATTTTCAATCTTTTCAGCATAATCAAATGAGTCATCTTTAACGAACAAAAGTTTAGGTAAAAATTTCATTGTTATTTTTTTTGATAATACTTTTCTAATTACAAATGAAAATTCTTTTAAAATATCTATTGCCTCCTGTGTATTTTTTCCACCTAAAGGCAATACAAAAGCTTTTGCTGTTTTTAAGTCTGGACTCATACGTACTTCTGTAACTGTTATTTCTTTGGTTTGTAAATTTGGTAATTTTGCTTCCTCTCTTAAGAATATCATACCCAATGCTTGTTTAACCATTTCTCCAACTCTTAGTTGTCTCTGAGTCACTGGTTTTCCTAACTTGCTCATTTTTATATTCTTCTTTCAGTTATAGTTGAATTATAGACCTCAATTATATCTTTTTTTTGATAATCATTAAAATCTTTGACCGTAATACCACATTCTAAGCCTGCTGAAACTTGTTTAGCTTGATTTTTTTCTCTAAAAATCGAGCCTATTTTACCATTAAAAATGATCGTTCCATCCCTAATTATTCTTACACTGGAGTCTTGCAAAATTTCCCCTTCTATTACCTTTGATCCTGCTACTTTTCCTACTTTAGAAACTTTAAATATTTCTAATATCTCGGCTGACCCTATTATTTTTTCCTCAACATCAGGCGTTAAAAGTCCAGACATTTTATTTTTAATAAAATCTAATACTTCATAAATAATATTATAAGAACTTATATAAATTTTTTCTATTTCTGCTAATTTTTTGGCTTCTTTTGTAGGTTTTACGTTAAATGCAATTAAAAGTGCATTTGATGCTTTGGCTAATGATACATCTGTTTCAGTTATCATTCCTATATCAGATAGTATTATTTTCGCACTTACCTCGTCATGTTTTATTTGAGTAATTGCACTTTTTATTGCCTCGGCTGATCCATGAACATCTGATTTTATTATTATATTAAGCTCCTGTGAAATCTTATCTTTAAATGCTGAGTCTTGAGTTACAAAATTAAGTGGATTTTTTCCTTCCTGTTTTTCTTGCACTCGAGCGTCACAAATTGATTTTGCTTCTTTCTCACTTTCTAAAACTACAAAATCATCTCCTGCTTTTGATGCACCATTTATCCCTAATATTTCAACAGGTGTGGCTGGATAAGCTTTTTCAATATTTTTTCCTAAGTCATTTACTATAGCCCTAACCTTTCCCCATTTTAATCCACTAACAAAATAATCTCCTTTTTTTAGTGTACCTGAAGTTATAATAATATTTACGATTGGTCCTCTACCAATATCTATCTTAGACTCAATTACCGAACCTGTTGCTTTTAGTTCAAAATCAGTTTTAAGGTCTAGTAATTCGGCTTGTAATAAAACTGCCTCAATTAACTTGTCTAAATTTGTTTTATTTTTTGTTGAAATTTCTACCATTAAAGTTTCACCTGAAAGTTCCTCGGCAATAAGCTCATGTTCTAAAAGTTGATTCTTTACTTTTTGTGGATCTGCATCTGGTAAATCACATTTATTTATTGCAACAACTATTGGTACACCAGCAGCCTTTGCGTGTTTTATCGATTCAACAGTTTGGGGTTTTACTCCATCATTGGCCGCTACAACTAAAACTACAACATCAGTTAATTTTGAACCTCTAGCTCTCATTTCCGTAAATGCAGCATGTCCAGGAGTATCTATAAATGTAATTTTGTTTGATTTATAATTAATTTGATATGCTCCTATATGTTGTGTAATTCCTCCAAACTCTCCTGACACTACGTTTGTTTCTCTTAGAACATCTAATACAGAAGTTTTTCCATGATCAACATGACCCATTACTGTAACAATTGGAGGTCTGCTTTTTAAATTTTCTGATTTTACTTCTTTTATTTTTTCAATAATTTCTTCAGCTTTTTGCTCTTTTATTGGATTATGACCAAATTCTTGAACTAAATATTCTGCTATATCTGAATTTATATTGTGATTGATTGTAGCTGTAACTCCCATTCCAAGTAAATGTTTTATTAGATTACTAGATTGCTCAGCCATTCTGTTTGCAAGCTCTCTAATTGTAATTACTTCCGGAATTCTTACATCTCTTTTAATTGGTTTAAGATTATCTTTTGTATCTTCATTTTTATCTCTATTTTCCTTTTGTTTAGCACGTCTTAATGAAGCTAAACTTCTCGCTCTTGTTCCTCCGATGTCTTCATCGCTTAAAGCTCTTGAAATAGTTAACTTTAATTCACGTTTTTTAAAACCAGA
>CACGVK010000029.1:0-7853 GCA_902576565.1 uncultured Pelagibacteraceae bacterium
GTTAATTGAAATGCCTAAAACTCAAGAAAGAATAAAACATACTTTGGCAACTGGCAAACTATTAGTAAATTAATATATTTATAAGTAGCTTTATTATGTTATTCTTTAGATATATAATTAATCTTTGAAAAAAAATAAAAAAACAATACAGCCAGTAAGTGGAACTAAAGTTCCAAGATTTGCAGGACCTTCAACTTTTGCAAGGTTACCTGAACTAAGAGATGTTGATCAATGCGATGTTGCAATTGTTGGTATACCTTTTGATGCAGGAACAAGTTATAGACCAGGCGCAAGATTTGGACCTCAAAGCATTCGACAAGCTTCTAGACATTTAAGAACCAACTATCATCCTAACTATGATACGGAACCTTTTGTAGAACAACAAGTAGCAGATGCCGGTGATATTGCATGCAATCCATTTAATATTGATGAGGCAATAAAACAAATAGAAGTTGGAGCAATAGATTTATTAAAAAAGGTAAAAGGTATTATAAGTATGGGTGGAGACCATACAATTGCTTTTCCATTACTTAAAGCAATAAATAATATTAATAATGGGCCTGTCGCATTAGTTCATTTCGATGCTCATTTAGATACATGGGACACTTATTTTGGAGCTCCATATACGCACGGAACTCCATTTAGAAGAGCTAGAGAAGAAAATTTATTTTTGGATGATGCATCTATGCATGTAGGAATTAGGGGACCATTGTATAGCAGAGATGATCTAAAAAATGATGCAAGTTTTGGTTTTAAAATAATTCATTGTGATGAATTCCAAACACAAGGTATAGATAAAATAGTTGAAAGAATTAGAAAAAGAGTGGGTAATAATCCATTATATTTATCAATAGACATAGATGTTCTTGATCCAGCGTTTGCACCTGGTACCGGCACACCAGAAATAGCAGGCATGACCACAAGAGAAATGGTTAATGTAATAAGAGGATTATCAGGATTAAATTTAATTTCAGCAGATGTAGTCGAGGTATCCCCGGCATATGATCATGCAGAGGTTACTTCGCTTGCTGCGGCAACAATTATATATGAACTAACAAATTTGTTTGCAAAAGCAAAAAGATAAGTTAATTTCCCAAAATGCAAGATAAAAAGAATTTTTACATTAATGGTAAATGGGTTTCACCAAAGAATCCAAAAGAAATAAATGTTATTGATCCTGCTACTGAAAAAAGTTGTGCAGTTATATCATTAGGAAGTAAAGATGATGTAGATTTAGCGGTAAAAGCCGCAAAAGAAGCATTTAAAACTTGGGGCTTCACTTCAAAAGAAGAGAGAATTAAGTATTTAGAAAATTTATATACACTTTATAAAAAAAGGTGGGCTGATATTGCAAATGCTATTACTATAGAGATGGGAGCTCCTAAAGATTTTTCTACAAAACTTCAGACAGGGACAGGCGCAAGTCATATAAAATCATTTATTAGATATTTAAAAGAATTCGAATTTGAGAGAGTATTAGGGGACCATGCTCAAGATCAAAAAATTTTGTACGAACCTAAAGGAGTATGCGCATTAATTACTCCGTGGAATTGGCCTATGAATCAAGTGTGTTTAAAAGTTATTCCAGCACTTGCATCAGGATGTACTATGATTTTAAAACCTTCAGAAATTGCTCCATTATCGTCAATAATATTAGCTGAAATAGTTGATGAAGCTAAATTTCCTCCAGGAGTTTTTAATTTAGTCAACGGCGATGGAGCTGTTACAGGTGATGCGCTTACAAGTCATCCTGATGTAAACATGATATCTTTTACAGGATCAACAAGAGCTGGAGCCTTAATATCACAAAATGCAGCAAAAGATTTTAAAAGATTAAGTTTAGAATTAGGAGGAAAGGGCGCAAATATTATTTTTAATGACGCCGACGATGAAGCTATTGAAAGAGGAGCCTTAAGATGCTTTAGAAACTCAGGCCAATCATGCAATGCTCCAACTAGAATGCTAGTAGAAAAATCAATGTATAATAATGCAGTCGAAAGACTTAAAAAATATGCAAGTGAATTTAAAGTTGATGACCCAAATAAGGAAGGTGATCATATTGGACCAGTAGTATCCGAAACTCAATTTAATAAAATTCAAACCTTAATAAAAAAAGGAATAGATGAAGGAGCAAAACTTGTAGCAGGAGGTCCAGGAAAGCCAGAAGGTCTCGAAACAGGATATTATGTCAAACCAACTGTTTTTGCCGATGTAAATAATAATATGGAAATTGCAAGAACTGAAATATTTGGTCCAGTTTTATCAGTTATTCCGTTTGAAAATGAGGAAGAAGCTATATCAATAGCAAATGATACTCCTTATGGTCTTACAAATTATATCCAAACTCAAGATAAAGAAAAAGTAAAAAGAGTCGCTAGAAAATTAAGATCTGGAATGGTTGATGTCAATGGTGCAGGAATTGCAGTTGATGCTCCTTTTGGTGGATACAAACATTCGGGTATAGGAAGAGAAGCTGGAAAAGAAGGTTTGATAGAATTTTTAGAAGTTAAAACTGTAGGCGGTTGGAATTAAATTTTAAAAATTAATTTGATATTGACTTACTTTTTATTCCATCAAGAAAATTTAAACATTTTTTAATTTCATTTAATTTAATAAATTCATCAATTTTATGAGCTTGTTCAATTGAACCTGGTCCACAAACAGCGGTACTTATTCCTATTTCTTGAAACAAACCTGCTTCTGTTCCAAATGAAACCACATCTCTTGAGTTATCACCAGTAATACTAGATACAAATTCACACGCTTCTGAATTTTTTACTCTATCAAAACCAATAATTTCTCCGATTATTTCTTTCTTAATTGATGAGTTTGGAAAAACTTTTTTCATTTCAGGAAGCAATACTTCATTCGTGTATTTATCTAATTCTGTATTTAAATATACTCCATCTTCTTTAATCACAGGTCTTGTCTCCCAATTTACATAGCATTTATCGGCAATAACATTGTGCGCTATCCCTCCAAAAATTCCTCCTATTTGAAGCGTAGAATATGGAGGATCAAAAATAGAATTTTTTGGCACTCTTTCTTTTAATTTTTGTCTTAATTCTATTAATTTATTTACATACCTTGCTGCATACTCAACTGCACTTACACCCTTGTGAGGCTGAGAACTATGACCAGCCAAACCTTCAAAATATGTTGTATATTCATAACAACCTTTATGAGCATCAATTATTTTCATATTTGTTGGTTCACCAACAATACATATTCCATTTATAATTCCTCTTTTTTTTAATTCTTCAATTAAAATAGGAGCTCCCTTGCATGCAGTTTCTTCATCAAAAGTAAAAGAAAAATGAATATCTCTATCTAATTCTGATTTTGAAAAAATAGGAGCATAAGCAAGAGTACATGCAATAAAACCTTTCATGTCGCATGAACCTCTCCCATATAGTTTGTCATCTTTTATTGCTACAGTAAATGGATCTGTGGACCATCCTTTGGATACAGGAACAACATCTGTGTGACCAGAAAGTATAATTGGTGTTTTGCCATTTGGTTTTTTTGCCTTTAGAGTTGCAAAAAGATTGACTCTTTTTTTATCTTTATCAAAAGTTTTAAAAGATGTTGCGCCAAATTTTTTTAATATTTCATCACAATAATTAATTAATTGGTTATTATCTTCACCTGAAACAGTTTTAAAGGCTATTAAATCAGATAATATTTTTATTGTATTTTCATAAAGATTTTGTGAATTATTTTCTGTACTCATATAATTATTCAATTATATATTAATTTTATGAAAGAACAAATAACCTACGAAATATTTGATAAAATAGATATACGGCTAGGAACAGTAATATCTGTAAAAAAAAATGAAAAAGCAAGAAAACCATCGCTAGTTATAGAGGTAGATTTTGGTTCAGAGATTGGAATTAAACAATCTTCAGCTCAAATAACTCATTATTACAATGAAGAAAATTTAAAAGGAAAACAAGTTATTGGAGTATGTAATTTTCCTGAAAAAAATATAGCAGGTGTGGTTTCTCAATTTTTAGTACTTGGATCAGTTGATAAAGAGGGAAAAGTTACATTGCTACATCCATCTCAAAAAGCTGAAAATGGATTACCAATAGCATAGTTTAATGCACCCAGAATTAATATCTTTGATTTTATTTATGTTTGTAACAAGTTGCTCCCCTGGACCAAATAATATTTTAGCGTCTTATTCAGGTTTTAATTTTGGAGTTATAAAAACTATACCTCACATGATGGGAGTAGTTTTTGGTTTTACTTTTTTAGTTAGTGTAATGAATTTTGGATTAATAAACGTATTTCAAAAATATCCAATTACGCAAGAAATTTTAAAATATACTGGATCTGCATTTTTAATATATATGGCATATAAAATTTCTTTTTCAAAAAGTAACACAGATCAATCTACCAAAAACCCAGTTAAATTTCACGAAACGTTCTTTTTTCAATTTATAAATCCAAAATCTGTAATTGTATCTGTAATTATGGTATCAACTTATGTTGAACAAGGAATAAATTTTTTAAGTTATTCGTTTTGGGTAATAAGTGTTGCATTTATTTTTGCAATAATTAGTATTATGTTTTGGACTTTGCTTGGAAAATTTTTAAGAAAATTTGCGACAAATGAGAAATTTATTAAGACATTTAATTATGTTATGTCATTTCTCCTAATCGCATGTATAGCAACTTTTTATTTATAATATGACGCCAGGAAATAAGAATTCTTATAACTCACTTAAAACGATCAAAATTCATGGAGAGGAATATAATTTCTATTCTTTAAAAGAAGCTGAAAAAAATGGCCTACAAGGAATATCTCAGCTACCTAAGTCGTTAAAAGTTCTTTTAGAAAATCTGCTAAGATATGAAGATGATCTAACCGTTACAAAAAATCAAATTGAATCTATAAAAAATTGGTTAAAAAATAAAAGATCTAATACAGAAATAGCCTATCGACCTGCGAGAGTCTTGTTGCAAGATTATACTGGTATACCTGCTGTTGCAGATCTAGCTGCAATGAGAGAAGCTGTAAAAGAAAAAAACAAAGATCCAAAAACTATTAACCCTCTTTCTCAAGTAGATTTAGTTATAGATCACTCTGTTCAAGTAGATAAGTTTGCTGAAAAAAATTCTATTGATCAAAACGTAGAAATTGAATTTCAAAGAAATAATGAAAGGTATTCATTTTTAAAATGGGGACAAAAAGCTTTTGATAATTTTAGAATTGTTCCACCAGGGACAGGAATTTGTCATCAAGTTAATTTAGAATATTTATCTAAAGTAGTTTGGACAGAAAAATTCGAGTCAAAAAATTATTTATTTCCTGACACATTGGTAGGCACCGATAGCCATACTACAATGGTTAATGGTTTATCTGTTCTTGGTTGGGGAGTGGGTGGCATAGAAGCTGAGGCTGGTATGTTAGGGCAACCAATTTCAATGTTAATACCAGAAGTAATTGGTTTTAAAATGACAAATAAGTTACCTGAAGGTACTACAGCTACTGACTTGGTTCTTACAGTTGTTAAAATGTTAAGAGATAAAGGAGTTGTTGGAAAATTTGTTGAGTTTTATGGGGAAGGTTTAAAAAATTTAACGTTAGCTGATAGAGCCACAATTGCAAACATGGCTCCAGAGTATGGTGCCACCTGTGGTTTTTTTCCAATTGATGAAGAGACATTAAAATATCTTGAGTTTTCTGGAAGAGAAAAAAAAATAATAGACATCGTTGAGGAATACGCCAAATCACAAGGCCTTTGGGCATCTGACGAAATTGAATTTACAGATACTATTTCTTTAGATATGTCTACTGTAGTTCCAACAATATCAGGACCTAAAAGACCACAAGATAAAGTTTTACTTAATGAAGCTTCAAAAAATTTCAAAAAAGTTTTTGAAAATTCAACGAAAAGAAATGAGCCTAAAGTTTCAGAAGTTTTAGGCACTGATTATTCAATTAAAGATGGTTCAATATTAATAGCTGCTATAACTTCTTGTACTAATACTTCTAATCCAAATGTTTTAATAGCTGCAGGATTGCTTGCAAAAAAAGCTGTTGAGCTAGGACTCAAAACAAGACCTTGGGTTAAAACATCTCTTGCACCAGGATCTCAAGTAGTAACAGACTATTTAGAAAAAGCTGGATTAAATATTTATTTAGATAAATTAGGTTTTAATCTTGTTGGATACGGCTGCACAACATGCATAGGTAACTCAGGACCTTTACCGGAAAAAATTTCAGACGCAGTAAAAAAGAATGATATTTATGCAGTATCAGTTTTGTCTGGAAATAGAAATTTTGAAGGAAGAATTTCTCCTTTAGTAAAAGCAAATTATCTTGCTTCTCCTCCATTAGTTGTAGCTTATGCGCTTGCTGGCTCAATGCAAATAGATTTATATAAAGATGCCATAGCAAAGAGTGAAAATGGTAAGGATGTTTACTTAAAGGATATATGGCCCTCAAACAAAGAAATTCAAGAAACTTTAAACAAATCTTTAAATCCTGAGATGTTTGTAAAAAGATATTCAAATGTTTCGAAAGGTCCAGAACAATGGCAAAAAATTAAATCAGAAAATACCAGTATTTATAATTGGGACGAAGGTTCGACTTATGTAAAAAAACCTCCTTTTTTTGAAAATTTAAAAGATGAGCCTGAGGGGTTTGTTAAAATTAATAATGCTAGACCACTTTTGATTTTAGGAGATATGATTACTACAGATCACATATCTCCAGCTGGTTCGATACAAAAAGATAGTCCAACTGGAGAATATTTTATGAAAAATCAAATTTTAGCAAAAGATTTTAACTCTTATGGAGCGAGAAGGGGAAATCATGAAGTTATGATGAGAGGTACTTTTGGCAACATCAGAATTCGAAATGAAATGGCACCAGGTACCGAAGGAGGTTTTACTAAAATTTACCCAGAAGAAAAAATTTTACCAGTTTTTGATGCAGTTGTTGAGTATAAAAAAAGAGGAACAGATTTAGTAGTTATTGGAGGAAAAGAATATGGAACTGGATCATCAAGAGATTGGGCAGCAAAAGGAACAAAATTACTTGGTATTAAAACAGTTATAGCAGAAAGTTTTGAGAGAATTCATAGATCGAATTTAATAGGTATGGGAATACTTCCACTTCAATTTATAGAGGGAATGGATCGATTAAAGTTGAATTTAAAGGGGTCCGAATTATTTAGTGTTGTTAATTTAGAAAAAGGAGTAGGGCCAAAAGATACAATTAAAGTTGAAATAAAATACATAACAGGAGATATTAAAATAATTGATTGCTTATGTAGAATTGATACTAAAAATGAGTTGGAATATTATAAGAATGGAGGAATTCTCCAATACGTACTGAGAAAGATGATATAAATGGATGAAGAAATATCAATAATAAATAGTAAAACCAAAGAAGAAAAAATAAAAAATTTTTTTGTAAATAATAAAAACAAAATTATTTCAATAATTGTAATTTTAGTTTTGTTATTATTTAGTTTCTTTTTTTATAAAGAATATAAAGAAGATTATAGAGAGTCTTTAGCAAACAAATTTAATATTGCTAAATCACAATATAGTAGTGGAGATAAATCTAAAGTAATTCAATCAATGGAAGAATTAATTGATAGTAAAGATAGCACTTATTCGCCATTAGCTTTATATTTTTTAATAGACAATAAAATTGTAATTTCAAAAAATAAAATAAATGAACACTTTGATCAAGTTCTAAATGAAGTAAAGCTTGATAAAGAGATAAAAAATTTAATAATTTATAAGAAAGCATTATTTAATTCTGAAGATATAAATGAGAATGACTTACTAAAAATATTAAATCCATTAATTAAATCGGATAGTGTCTG
>CACGVK010000030.1:0-7816 GCA_902576565.1 uncultured Pelagibacteraceae bacterium
TATTTGGTATGCTTTTCTAAATGGGAAATTTAATTCTTGAACCATATAATCAGCTAAATCAGTTGCAGTTATATATCCTTTTGTTGCCAAGTTTTTCATATTTTTTTTATTAAATATTATATTTTTAAATATATCTGTAAGTATAATTATTGAATTTTTAAGATTATCAAATGAACTAAAAGTCAGTTGTTTATCATCCTGTAAATCCTTAAAATATGATATTGGCAAGCTTTTTAATATTGTAAGCATTGAAAATAGATTTCCATACGAAGTACCTGCCTTACCTCTAATAAATTCAAGCGGATCAGGATTTCTTTTTTGAGGCATGATAGATGATCCTGTTACCATTTTGTCATTTAAAGAAATAAAATTAAATGCATCAGAATTCCATATAATTAATTCCTCAGAAATTCTAGAAATATGCATTGAACATACTGAGGTGGCATATAAAAAATCTAATACAAAATCTCTATCGGATACAGTGTCAACTGAATTTCTAGTTGGTTTACTAAATTTTAGTTTTTTAGTTGTATAATTTCTGTCAATGTTAAATGAAGTTCCAGATATAGCAGCTACACCCAAAGGGTTTTCTAATAAGCTTTGAAAATTATTGTTAAATCTTTCTTTGTCTCTATTAAACATTTCAATATGTGACATTAGATAATGTGCTAGTGAGATTGGTTGAGCATTTTTTAAATGAGTAAAACCTGGCATAATTGTATCTATGTTTTTTTCAGCATTAAGAATTATAACTTTATTTAATTTTTCTAAAATTTTTATTATTTCTTTTGTAGACTTTATTAACCATAGTTTAAAATCTGTTACTACTTGATCATTTCTAGATCTAGCTGTATGAATATATCCTGCATCGTCTCCAATTAAATCAAATAATCTTTTTTCTATACTCATATGAATATCCTCATGGGAAATATCAAAATTAAATTTTTTTTTTATTATTTCGTTATGAATTCTATTAAGACCCCAGATAATTTTATTTTTAATTTTAAAAGAAATAATTTTCTGCTTAAATAACATTTCAACATGTGCCACCGAACCTTGGATATCCTCTTTAAAAAGTCTTTTATCAACATTTAAAGAACTTCCTACTTTTTTAAATAATGAATTTACATTTTGTTTTATTCGTTTTGACCAAACAGGACTACTATTTTTATTTTTTGCCATAATATTTGACTATACATTTTAGAATGAAATTATTAAGCTTAAAATTTTTAAAATGTTTATTAACACAATATCAATATGAAACTAAGTTTAAAAAGTACAATTATTAAACCAGAGGAAAAAGAGATTAAAAGAGTAATAATTTTACTTCATGGATATGGAGGAGATGGGGAAGATATCAGTTTACTGACTCTCAACTGGAAAAGATTTTTACCAAATACAATTTTCATTTGCCCAAATGCCCATGAGAAATGTAGTATTAATCCTAGTGGTTACCAATGGTTTGATTTATCGAATGATGATCCTCATTATATTCTAAAAGAGTCATTAAAAGCAGAAAAAATTTTAAACAAATATATTAATGAAATCAAAGATGAGTTAAAAATAAGCAATTCTGAAATTTGTCTTTCAGGATTTAGCCAGGGTTGCATGATGGCAATAAATTTAGGACTAACATCATACGAAAAATATAATTGTATAATTGGATTTTCTGGAAAAATTATTGATCATAAGAATTTATCCAAGAGAATTACTTCAAAAACTAATACATTATTAATTCACGGGGACTCAGATCAAATTGTATCTCCAACAAATTTACTAACCTCAAAAGACTTTTTTTTGAGACATAAAATTAATATTGAAACAGAAATGATAAATAATTGTGAGCACAATATACCAATGGAAGCCTCAAGTCTTGCTTTAAAATTTATAAAAAAAAATTTAATTATTTAAAAAAAAGTAAATTGTATAAGTTGAAAAATTTATTTATTTAAGTTAATCTTAATATATGATTAATTTGTCAGACCAAAATTTGTCACTTGATAAGTGCCCAGCACTTGTACTAAACGCTGATTATAGACCTCTGAGTTATTATCCATTATCTTTATGGAGTTGGCAGGATTCTATAAAATCAGTTTTTTTGGATAGAGTATCAATTGTTAGTTATTACGAAAGAGTGATTAGAAGTCCATCATTTAGTATGAAGTTGCCTAGCGTAATTGCATTGAAAACTTATATCAGACCTCAATCTAATCCAAACTTTACAAGATTTAATGTTTTTTTAAGAGATAAATTTTCTTGTCAGTATTGTGGTAGTAAAAACGAATTAACTTTTGATCATCTTTTGCCTAGATCTAAAGGAGGAAAAACAGATTGGAATAATGTAGTAACTGCTTGTTCAGAATGTAATGTTAAAAAAGGAGGGAGACTACTATCAAAATCTGGAATGAGGCTTAATCAAAGACCATATCAACCCACAACTGAAGATCTTCATAAAAATGGAAAAAACTTTCCCCCAAATTTTCTTCATAAGAGTTGGATGGATCACCTATATTGGGATGTCGAATTAGAACCTTAGTTAAATTTTTTCAGAAATATTTATCGCTATTTTGGATCCAGTTTTAATTATTTTATCCATAATAGAATATAAGCCTTTTTTTGTAGCACCTTCTTCATATGCTATGTCTTTATGATGCAATTCATCGTCTCTAAACTGAATTATTTTTTGTTTCAATTCTTTTTCGTCATCTTGAATTTGATTTATTTGATTTTGATAGTGTTCATCTATTACTTCCTCCACTGAGGCAGTACAAAGCATTGCTGCTTTTTTTCCAAGTATAGTTGATCCAAAACCCAATCCAATACCCAATAAATCCCAAAGAGGTAAAAATTTTGTAGGCTTAATGTTTCTTTTTTTTATTTCATTTTCAAAGAAATCGCTATGAACTTGTTCATGCAGCTTCATTTCCTCTAACTTTTTTTTCAATTTATCATTTTTGCATATAGTTTTTAATGCTAAGAGTTGACCTTCATAAATTTTAATCGCACCTCTTTCACCTGCATGATCCACTCTTATAAATTCTTCAAGCTTTGTTTTATCTGTTTTTTTCATTTATAAAATACTTAAAACTTATAACACTTATTACAATTGAAATAATAAAATTTATAGTCGCAAGTGAAAGTCCTAATATTTTAAAAGTAACTGTTTTACAATTTGGCATTGAATTATTTAAAGATTCAAGCAATTCTGTTTTATTAATAATATTTAGATTATTTCCAGTACATCCAGAAAATTCTTTAAAAATATTATTTTCAATTCCAACATGATAACCTGAAATCAAAGTGCTTATAACAAATGTAATTATTATAATTAATAACCAACTTAAATTTTTAGGATAATTGTATCCAAAGAAGCATAAAAAAATTGCAATTATATATGGGAATCTTTGATATAAACATAAAGTACAGGGTTTTACATTAAGCACATATTCAATATAAACTGCAGACAAAAGTGATATTATAGCAGTAATAAAAATAATTAGATAATAAGTTTTTATAGAATTCATTTATCAACTTCAATTTGTAAAATTTATTAAAAAATTATAAATAAAATAAGCTAGCAATATAACTATAATAGAAAAAATGATTGATATAGTAATTAATCTTTTTTCTATAATTTTTCTCATAGCCGATCCAAAATTTCCAATTAAAAATGCAATAATAAAAAACCTTAAACCTCGAGTTACAAAAGATGTAATAACAAAATAAAAAAAATTAAAATGTACAAATCCACTTGTTATTGTAAGTAATTTAAATGGAACAGGTGTAAAACCTGCAATAGCAAGTAATGTCATCCAGGCAATAATTCCACCCTCTGATGAAACTTTATCTTTTAAGAAAGATGTATTGTCTACTCCATAAAGTTCAAAAATCTTAATCCCAATTTCATTGAAAAATACAAGACCTATAAAATAACCAAGGCAAGCTCCTAAAACAGACCCTATGGTTGCAATAAGAAAAATTTTAAACCATTCCTTTCTTTTTGCAATTGTCATGGGAATAATTAGAACATCCGGCGGAACAGGAAATATAAAACTTTCTATAAATGAAATAAAACCTAGAATTGACTTCGAACTTTTATGACCAGCTAGTTTAATTGATTTATTATAAATCTCTTTAAACATATTTACTTTTATTACAATAATTCTTTTTATACTATTATTTATTATATAAAATAAATTAAAAACTAAATGAATAGGGCAAATGGCGGAACTGGTAGACGCGTTGGACTCAAAATCCAATGGTAGCAATACTGTGAGAGTTCGAGTCTCTCTTTGCCCACCAAAAAATGATAAACTTAAAAAAATTTAACAATTTATTAGAATTATTCTTTAATCAATGTGAAATACAAAATGATAATGATATTTTTTTAACATCTTTAAATGACTCTAAGAAAGAATTTTCGTGGAAATTTACTAAAATAAGTGTTGTTAAACTTTCAGAGGAATTTAAAAAATATATTCAAAAGGGCGATAGATGCTTGTTAATTTCTGAAAATAGACCAGAGTGGTTGATTACTGATTTAGCAATTATGTTAGCTAATGGAATAACTGTTCCGGCTTACACAACTTATGTTGAGAGAGATTATGAGTATATAATTAATGATTGTAAACCTTCAATTATTATTGTTTCAAACTATGATCAATATAAAAAAATAGAAAATATAATTAAGAATAAACCATTTATAAAAAAAATTTTTTCTTTTGAATTAATTGATAAATTACAAAAAGAAAAGTATTTCGATATAAATAGTTATTTACAAAAAAATCAAAATGTTAATTTTAATATTCCTGATTTAGAATTATCTAGAAAAGATCCTGCTTGTATTATTTATACGTCCGGTACTCAAGGAAATCCTAAAGGAGTAATTTTGAGTCATGGAGGTATACTAAATAATTGTGAAGGTGGATGTGAATTGATAAAACCATTTATTTCTAAACAATCAAGATTTCTAACTTGGTTGCCACTTTCACATTCCTATGAACATACAGTTCAATTTATTCAAATTGGAGTAGGTGCAAAAGTTTATTATGCAGAAAGTATAGAAAAGCTTATAAAAAATATGAATGATTGTTCCCCAGAAATTATGACTGCAGTTCCTAGATTTTATCAAAATTTATATCAAAAAATTAGTTCTTCATTTAAAAAATCTAAAGGTCTAAAAAAAATACTTATAGATGAGACTGTTAAATTAGGAAAAAAAAAAATAAAGAAAGAAAAATTAAATTTTTTTCAAAATATACTAAATTCTGTTTTAGATAGATTAGTTAGATCAAAAATAAAAAAACAGTTTGGAGGAAAATTGAAAACTTTTGTTTCAGGTGGAGGGGCATTAGATAGAGAAGTAGGGTATTTTTTAAACTCTATAGGACTTCCAACTTTACAAGGATATGGATTAACAGAAACATCTCCAGTAGTTAGTTGCAATCCTATACACGATATTAGAGTTGAAACAGTTGGACCTCCATTTAAGGGTAATCAAGTAAAAATTGCTGAAGATGGTGAAATATTAGTAAAAGGAGAAAATGTGATGATTGGTTATTGGAATAATGAAGAGGAAACAAATAAAGTATTAAAGGATGGTTGGTTATATACAGGTGATATAGGTATATTTAAAGATAACTACTTAATAATTACAGATAGAAAAAAAGATATTTTAATTACTCCTGGCGGAGATAATATTTCTCCAATAAAAATCGAAAATGAACTCGTTAACTCCGAATTAATTGATCAAGCCGTAGTCTATGGTGATAATAAACCTTTCTTAGTTGCATTGTTAGTATTAAATAATGAAAAAAATTTAATTAAACATGAGGAAATTGAAAAAGAAATTGAAAAAATAAATAAAAATTTAACAAAAATCGAAAAAATAAAAAAATTTTTTATAATTAAAGAAAAATTTTCAATTGAAAATGGAATGTTAACACCAACTTTAAAGTTAAAAAGATATAAAATAATTCAAAAATATAAATCTAAATTTGAAAAAAATTATTAATTAAATGTAAAAAAATAGTTTATTTATCGCTATTTACCTAACTTTTTTTATAATAATAAAAAATAATTTAAATTTGTTATTTATAATTTTTTTACTTTAATTAAATGTTTGACATAACTATTCAAAAAAAATAAAAATAGGTTAATCAACGAATCATAAAGATTCGTTTAAAAAAAAGGGAGCTAAAGATGGCTAAAAGAAGAAAAAAAGCTGCAAAGAAAAAGAAAGCTAAAAAAGCTAAGAAAAGAAGAAGAAGAAGATAGTTTAGTATTCTTTTTCTTTACTAATTACGCTTCTCATGACTAAAGTTGTGGGAAGCGTTTTTTTTTTATTCTGCTACTTGTGATGGTTCTTCAGAAATTGTTTCTTTTTGTTCAACAATTTTTTTCGACTGATTTTCAAGATTTCTCTTTAAAGCTTTATCCAGTTTTTTCTGGGTATCTTCTAGATTAGTACCTAAAACAATTTGAAACTCATTTAATAATCTATCATAAGCTTTTTCAAATAATTGTCTTTCACTATAAGACTGGTCTATCATCATATCATCACCTTTGTTTAGATCCCTGACAACTTCGGCTAATTCATAAATTTTTCCAGATGATATTTTTGCTTCATATTCTTGAGCTCTTCTACTCCACATTGATCTTTTAATTTTAGGCTTACTTTTCAGAATACTGACACATTTGTTTATTTGATTAATTGTTGCAAGCGGTCTTAAGTGTGATTGTTTGTTTACAGGAATCATTCCATTAGCCTTATCTTTCTCAAATTTTAATATATAGGTTTCTACATTGATGCCTCCTATTGAGATTTTTTTAAATTCAATTATTTGTCCAACTCCGTGCTTTGGATAAACTACATAATCTTTTACTTTATATTGTTTTTTCTCAGTTTCTTGATCTTTTACTTTTTTAATTTCAGGCTTTTGATCGTTAATTTTGCTTATCTTTAAGTTTTGGGATTTTACTTCAGATTTAACAATTTCTTTTTTTTTTGTTTTTAACTTATTTATATTTTTTTGGTTATTTTTAGTTTTTTTGATTGCTTTTATTTTTTTTACTTTATTTTTTTTAACCTTAAATTTTTTATCAACTTTTTTTTTTGTCTTTTTATTAAAGGTTTTCTTTAAAATATTTTTCAAATTTATCTTTTTCATCTTTGAGTTCATCCCCATACGGCGATTCTTTTTTTGCTGTAATATTTGGCCAAATTTCTGAATACTTTGTGTTTATTTCTAACCACTTCTCATTTCCACTTTCTGTGTCTGGAACTATAGCATCTATTGGACACTCAGGTTCGCAAACGCCACAATCTATACACTCATCTGGTTTAATTACAAGCATATTTTTTCCTTCATAAAAACAGTCCACAGGACAAACTTCTACGCAGTCCATTAATTTACATTTTATACACTTATCGTTAACTAAGTATGTCAATTTTTTAAATCTTTAATTATTTTTTCTTTTATATTTCCAACTACTTTATTGTCTAAGTAAAGTAAACCTGTTAATCTTCTCATTAAATTTGCCTCATAAATATCCGATTCTTTATCTGAGTAAATTATTTTCCATAAAGATTCTATTATTTTTATTTTGTCCTCTTGATTCAATTGTTTAATATCTTTAGTAAATTCTAGTAATTGATTTGAGTCTGACTCAATTCTTTCTGCTTCAATAAGAATTTCATCTATCTTATCTTTTTCAATACCTAAGTTCAAAATGGTCTTTTTAATTATTTCTCTCTCTTTATCTGTATAAACTTCATCTATTTTTGCAGCATGCACCAATAAACATGTAATTTTTA
>CACGVK010000031.1:0-7742 GCA_902576565.1 uncultured Pelagibacteraceae bacterium
ATAACAAAGCTCTAATATGTGAACCATCAACATCTGCATCTGTCATTATAATTATTTTACCATAACGTAGATCTTTTAATTCTATTTTTTCAATTTTAGGATCTAATCCCAAAGCATTAATTAAGGTCACAATTTCATTTGAAGAAATTAATTTTGATAAAGTTTTTGTTTTTAATTCATTTTCATTTCCATTTTTTTTGTGCCCATTGTTATCAGTGTATGTATTTAAAATTTTACCCCTTAAAGGTAATACAGCTTGATACTCTCTATTTCTTCCTTGCTTTGCCGATCCTCCAGCTGAATCTCCCTCTACAATAAATAATTCCGTTCCTGCTTGAGTTGATATTTGGCAGTCTGCAAGCTTACCTGGTAGACCAGTTAATTCGAGTGCACCTTTTCTTCTTACATTTTCTCTAGCCTTTCTGGCTACATCTCTAGCTAAAGCTGCTTGAACAATTTTAGCAAGAACAATTTTTACAATTGATGGATTCTGATCAAACCAAACAGATAGTTTTTCGTTTATAATTGTTTCAACTACATTTCTAACTTCTGAAGAGACAAGTTTATCTTTTGTTTGAGACGAAAATTTTGGATCAGGTATTTTTATTGACAAAACACATGTTAATCCCTCTTTAATATCATCTCCTGAAATTGATAATTTATTTTTTTTAAGCAAATTCTGCTCTGCAGCATACTTATTAATAACTCTTGTTAAGGCACTTCTAAAACCTAATAAGTGTGTTCCACCATCTTTTTGGTAAATATTATTGGTATACGCATAAATATCTTCACTATAACTTGCGTTCCATTTTAGCGAACATTCAATATCTAAATTTTGTTTTTTTCCATCTATAAATATTGGTTTTTTAAACAAATCATTACTGTTTTTATTTTTTAATTTTTCTCTTTTTTCATCTAAATATTCTACAAATTCAAGTATTCCACCATCATATTTAAATTCTATAGTTTTGTTTTTTTTTTGAGATACATCATGCAATATAATCTTTGTACCTTTGTTTAAAAAGGCAAGTTCCTTTAATCTTTTTTGAATTATAGAAAAACTAAACTTAGTTGTAGAAAATACTTCTGAAGAAGGTAGAAATTTTATTTCAGTACCACTCTCTTTAGATTTGCCAATTACTTTTAAAGGCTTCAAAGCCTCTCCATTTTTAAATTCTATAAAATATTTTTTACCATCTCTATTAATTATTAACTCTAACTTTTCTGATAGAGCATTTACTACTGATACCCCAACACCGTGCAAACCTCCCGAAACTTTATATGAATCGTGATCAAATTTTCCACCAGCATGTAACTGGGTCATAATCACTTCTGCTGCCGATTTTTTTTCACCCTTGTGAATATCTACAGGTATTCCTCTTCCGTCATCTTTAACACTGACTGTGCCATCTAAATTTATGCTGACTTCAATAGCTTTACAATATCCTGCAAGCGCTTCGTCAATGGAGTTATCAACTACTTCGTAAACCATATGATGTAAACCTGTACCATCATCAGTATCTCCAATGTACATTCCAGGTCTTTTTCGAACTGCTTCTAGTCCTTTAAGAACTTTAATGGAGTCGGCTTGGTAGTTAGAAACTTGTTTTTTAGTCATAATTTAGTTTTTTTGGAAAATTTAACTATAACATTTTTAAAAAATTAATAAAATCAAACTCAAAGCTTAATCTAAATTAGCGTTGTATCACAAGCATTCTAAGGCAAATATTAATTTATATTTGTATAAATCAATATATTTAAAAAATACCTTATTTTTATCAGTAAAAATGAATCCTATAAATTTTTGTAAATTTTTTTTGGCGGAGAGAGTGGGATTCGAACCCACGGTACCTGTGAGGGTACACACACTTTCCAAGCGTGCGCCTTAAACCACTCGGCCACCTCTCCTATTAGTGATCAAATTTATAATAAACTTATCTCAATTGAAAACTTTAAATTAAATTTCGATTTATATAAATCAAATTTTTTTAATATTTCTTTTCATCATAATTGCCCACGTCAATTCAATTAAAATTGAAAAAAATACAGTTGATAGAACTGTGTTTGTAAAAAAAGGGATGGCAAGTATATAACAACTTAATAATCCGTTTAAATCATATCCATATGAACCACCCAACCAAACGCCAAAATTACTTAAGACGAAAAATATAACAGCACCAAAAAAAGCTCCTGAAATTCTAAACATAATTGATTTATTAAAATATTTAGAAATCAAACCTATTAAAATAATACTTCCAGAAGTAAAAATCATAGTTGAGTGAAATCCTATAATTAGATCTGTAAAAAGTAACGCAAAGACAACGACTGGAATATATCTAATACCAAACACTGCTGGAATATAAAAGCTTAAAGCTAAAAGACTGGTGAAATTAGGAGGATGAGGAATAAATCTACTAGCAGATAATGCTATTAAAACACCAATGGCTATCTTTAAGTAATTCATTTTGAGACAATATCATTCAAATTTTACAAAACAACTATTTAATATTTTATTCCAAATTTTATTACTCTATTTTCTTGATTGTAACCGTGTGGTTTTTGGTATGTTTCGTCTAGGGCATTAGTAACTTTTATATAAAAGTCACTGTTACTTAATTTTTTTGTAATTTTTAAATCTATTATATCAGTGCTATCCATTTCTATAGTGCTAAAATTAGAAGAATGTGTATCAAAGTGTTTGCCATAATGATTGTATGCAAGATTAATATTGAAATTGCCTAAAAAAACATTCTGTATTTTTTGCGAAATATTTAAACCATAATTTTTTTCTGGCCTTCTTAATTGGTCTGCTCCATTTTCTTTTTTAGATGATAGAAAAGATGAAAAAAAATTAATATTTGTATCTTTTAATTTAATATTAAGATTATTGTTAAAACCTGATTGATTTAAATCAACATCATCGTCATCATTTTGATACTTATTACTTATATATTCAATATTATTTTGAATATTTGCTCTAAAAGCTCTTAAAGTTAGATTTAAATTTTTATTAAAAGCTATATTTGAATAAATCTCATATGTATTGCTTTTTTCAGGTTTTAAATCTCTATTTCCTGAATATCCCCAATTATCAGTGCCGAACATTTCATAAAGAGTGGGGTTTCTAAGACCAGTCATATAAGAAATTCCTAAATTAAATTTTTCAAAACCATGTTCGAAATTTAACTTATATGTATTGTTTGTTCCAGTCTGTTTATGTTTGTCACCTCTTCCAAAAAAAGAAATATTTGAATTTTCAAAAATATTCCAACCTAAATTACCATACAAAGCAAAGTTATCAAAATGACCCCTTGTTGACGCTTCGTATGACCCTTTGTTGTCAAAATATCCCCAGTCATATTTATATTCAGAGCCTGCACCAAAAGAAATTTTTTCATTAATCATTCTAGATAAATCGTATTTTATGCCTAAAACTTCACTTTCATATTTATCAATAGTTCCTCTTTCATCGTATTTTCTGTCATAAACATTATAATAGAAAATGTAATTTGCTTTTTGAGTATCAATTTGATTTTCTAAACCAAATTGTAAAGAACCCATTTTATTGTCACCTTCATAACCAGTTTGATTGGTATTTGAATTATCATATTCTGCTTTAGTCTGTCTTAAGTAGACTGTATTATAAAATCTGAGGTTTTCATTAAAGAATTTTTCGTAATTAATATTTGTAGAATAATTCTTTAAGCCATCTTTCTCATCAGATTTATTTCCTCTGGCGCTTATTGTTTCATTTTGTACACTACCTATTTTTATATTAAGTGAAGAATCATCATAAATAAATGCTTTGTTTCCATAAAATTCATAATTTGCACTATTATTGGTTGCTAACGATAAAGAGTCTTTATAATCTCCAGTTAAAATTATATTTACCGCACCACCTATAGCATTAGTACCGAAATGAGTGGCACTGGATCCAGGATAAACTTCTATTTGTTGAATTGTTTGAACGAAATCTACACCAAAATCATGAAGTCCTTGTGTTGTTGATTGATCATTAATAGCTATACCATTAATCATAACAAGAGTATGATTAGATCCTGTTCCTCTCATAAACATAGAGGCTTGTTGTCCTTTTGGCCCTGATTGAGTGATGTTGATATCTGGAATAGTTTTTAATACATCAATTAAATCTACTGCCCCAATTTCTTCAATTTGTTTTTTGTTTATTATAATTTTGTTAATTCCAGATCGTGAATATTGAGAATTATTTGATATATGACCAATTATTTCTACACAACTTATTTCATTCATATTGTCCCATTTACAGTTTTCGAATTTTTCAGCATATAAATTTGATGTTAGTATGAAAAAAATTATTGTAGTTCTTAAAAACATATGACATCTCCTAATTTAATCTTATTAAGATTAAGTTTTCTACTAGTGCCGATGTCAATTTAATATTGCAGAGTTAGACTTTTCCTGGCCTTCACTCGACAGCGGACTTTACTGGGTGGCACTCGGACTCAATTTTACTTTTACCGTTGCAGGAACAGTCAATGAATTTCACATTGTTCCCCACCATGATTCAGTATTTTAAGAAAATATATTTATTTTTAATAATTGTAAATATATTAACGAGTTATTTTCTATTTTAATTAACTAGTCAATTCTTCAGTTTTTTTAAATCTTCTAAAAATTGATTGTAAATTTGACTTCTGCAAAAGCTTTCCAAGACCCACTGATTGATTTGAATATAGCTTAACTTGATTTGTAATATGATCTATTTGATCTCTACCATGAAAAAAACTGAATTCCACAGAATTCTCAAGTCTTTTCAAAGAATTTGGATTTATTTCAAATTTATCTTTTATAATTTGCTCAAAATCATAATTAAAATGATCAGAAGTTATCTTTTCTGTTTTCTGTAATGGATCTTTTTTTCTTAAAGTAATAAATTTTTTAAGATCTGATAAATAACTATTAATATTTTCAGTCATCATGTTATTTTCTTTAATAACAGAATGAGTAGCTTTAAATATTAGATCACAAATATCATCAAATTTTTCAAATAAAAGAGCTCTATTTAAAAGTAACTCATTAACACCCATTTCCCCACCCACATATTTATTAATTATATCAGGGGATAAAACATAAGCATTTGCTTCTTCAAATGTTTCATAAAGATCCTCTGTTGTTTGAAAAATAAAATTTTTTATAATTTTATTAACGTTTTCAGAATATAATTCTTTGTGTTCTTTAATATAAAGCAAACAATCAAAGGGAGAAATTTTTATTGATCTCAACATTTTAAATATTTCCTCAAAAATTGAGTTGTTATAAAAAGTTTCGACAATTAAATTCATAATACGGCATTCAAGATAATCTTCTCTACTTAAAGTATTATTACCAATAATAATTTCCTCTATTTCGGCAACTGAATATTCCTTATCAAATATTTTATAATTACCTAAACAACCTGGTATGGTCCTAAACATTGTTTTTAAATCATATTTTTTACGGTATACCTCTGAGGCCATTTCGGTACCTACCAACATCATAGCTTGAAACATTCGTAAACTATTTACCTTATTATCAACTCCAAACCTTAGTGACTCATAATGCTTTTGTTTACTATCAGAGGGCAAGCCCAAAATTATTTCTGAATGAGATTTTTGATTTTCAGATTTATTAGCATGATCAATCAACTCTCGATATGCTTCTGTTGAAATATTTGATCTACTAATAGATTTTAATACTTCTTTGTCAGTTGATTGAATTGAAGCTCCTGTAGTCCAACCTTTTATAATATTTGATACTTCAATTGTTCTTTTTGGCATATTCTTTCCAGCTGAAGCTCCTATTAATCTAGGGTAATTATATTTTTCTTGAATTTTTTGCAATACTTTGGCAGTGGGAATATCTTGCTTGTACATAGCAAAGTTTAAATCTGTTATAACAAGCTCATCAACGTTTTTAACTTTTTTTGCAATATAATAAAGTTCTTCTTCAATACGAGTGGGCTCATACCTGCAAACTTTATTTTTTGTTGCGAGGCCGTCACAACAAAAAGAACACGCAAATGGACATCCTCGAGTAGTTTCTACCATCGGTATAAGAGGATGTTCAAAAAATTCATCTAGAATACCCTCAAGGTAAGGAGATGGAACAACATTTATATTTTTTATTCTCTCTAACGGACCATAAACTAGTTCGTTTTCAATCAAATAGCATGTATTTAATATTTTCTTATTATTTTTTTTTATTTTTGATATTTCAAAATTATTTTCAATTAGGCATTTTGTTAAATCTACAAATGCAAGTTCTCCCTCTAATTCGATATAAAAATCAATTGATGGTCTTTTTTTCAAAAATTCTAATTTTTCTTTTTCTAGTGTGGGAAAATTTGGACCTCCAAAAACTGTTACTACACTTGGTTTTATTTTTTTAACTAAATCAGCAAATTTATAAGCTAGTTCAAAATTCCAACTAAAATTAGAGAAACAAAGCATATCAGGTAGCTCTTCTTTTAAAGCTTTTGATAAGAGAGATGGGAATTTAAAAAGCCTCACATCACAAAATTCATTTAATTCTTTTTTAGTATAAGCTGCTACATAACTTGCTCCTAGTGGAAAAGTATTCGCGCTTATACCTTGTGCAGTGTGCGTAAGATCAGATATCCAAATTTTTTTCTTATTCATAAAGACTAGTTACAATAATACAATATATTTTACAAATCTAGATTAGATTATAAATTTACTATATTTTTCTTTATTTTTTAAAAGGTATTCAGGAAATTTTTCGTTCAAATCAACTTTTTTCAAAACAATTTCTCGATCAAAAATATCCTGAAAATTTTCTATTTTATTTTTTATATATTTTTCATTTAACATATGTTCTTTAACAAGTTCAGAGTGGGCAAAAGATTTTATCTTTGTTATAATTTCTATAGGTTGTTTTATGTAAGTAAAATGCCAACCTCCATCTTGCAATATATATTGATTATTGAAAATTTTTTTAAAAAAACTTTTATTATGCTTTACTTTTATATTTCTTAACCACTGAGGAGACTCTAGATGTTTTTTAATGCAAATACGTGATCCATACCATGCTAAATCTGAAAAACTTTTTAAATTGAATTTATAATAAAACATTTCTTGTTCAAAAAAACCAAATTTTTTATTTTTATTAAAGTTTATTAATGCATTTGGGTTAGGCAACTCATCAATGTCAGAAATTAATATCCAGTCATTATCGGATGCCTCAAAAATATAATCAGCTATAGAATTCCTTATAGACTGATCAACTAAGTGATGTTCTGACCAATTTTTTTTTAGTTTCAAATTTTTATCAATCTTTAAATTTACAATAGGACAATATTTAATTTTATTTTCAAATTTTTTGAATTTATTTATATCAAACTTTAATTCTTTAAATTTTCCTGTATGTGTAATGTTTGCTTCAACTATTATAAACTTATCAACAAAATTATTAAGAGTGTTAAGTCGTAAATCTAATAATAAATCTTCATCGAAATACATGAAACAATCAAATATCTTCATTTTATATTTGCAAATTGTGTAGCTTTGATTATATTATTCTGTTAGTAGCACAATACATCATTATCCATAAAATGAAAAATAATTTTAAAAAAATTTTTATAACTGGTGGTGCTGGATTTATTGGTTCTCATGTATCAGAAGCTTTTTTTAAAAGTTTTAAAAATAGTAAAATTATAATCCTTGACAAATTAACATATGCTGGAAATAAAAAATTTCTATCTT
>CACGVK010000032.1:0-7285 GCA_902576565.1 uncultured Pelagibacteraceae bacterium
TTCAATTATTTTAAGTACCTGTGGGTTATTCATAATTTATTTATCTCACAATTTTCAAAATAAACAATTGTTAATTAACAAATTCTTTAATTATTTTTGGTATATAATTTTTAAAATTAAAAAAACCTTTATTGCAATATTTCCAAGAATACTGGTCGATTTTTCTATATAAAAAAGAAATATTTTTAAGATTGTTTGAATTGATGTAGTCAAGATTTTCACTTACTGATGGATATAATGCTAATAAACTTTCCTTAGTATCTTTTATATCTTGAATGTTTATTATTTTGCAGTTTAAAGATTTACTTTTTAAATTAATTATTTGATTCTCAATTAGAGATTTTTTAAAATTTATAACTTTTTCGTCTAGTTTTATTTGTCTTGTTTCATTCCCATTAAATACAAAATAAATATTTTTAAATGATTGGTCTTTAAAATCACTTTGTTCAAAAAACAGATTATTTTCAAATATTAATAGATCCTGATTATTTGTTAAATTTGCATTAATAAAATCATTATTTATAATAGAATAATTTCTATCATCTCTTACTGGGATTGGGTTTTCATTCAGTTTTATATTTTTAAACCTATTATTAGTAAATTTTTTTATATTCCATTCAGATGCTACATAGTTTTTACCTTTTGTCTGAACACCTGCAACCCATCTCCAACCCAAAGTATTAGATGCACTATCTCCGTCAAAAAGGTATTTCATAAAAAATTCTGCACCTAGTTGCCAAGGCAAACCAAGAGTAAAAATCCAAATACTTGCAAACCACATTCGTGCGTGGTTATGAAGATAATTATCATTTTTTAACTCATTTATCCATGTATTGAAACATTCGATTTTTGTTTTACCTTCTATAGCCTCAATATAATTTTTATTTTCATTGTATTCTTGTTTTAAATTATTCAAATCAATAATAAAATCTGACCACACATTTGGTCTTAATTCCAACCATCCTTTCCAATATTCTCTCCATAAAACTTCTTGAATAAATTTTTCATTTTTTAAAAAAGAATATTTATTAAGTGATTTTTTTATTATTTCTATTTCGCTGATAATACCATGTGTAATGTATGGAGACAGACATGATATATTAGATCTATCTCCAGAACCAAAATCAAAATTTCTCAATTTTGAATAGTTATTTAAACCGTTATTTATAAAATAATTCAGTTTACTTACTGCCGCCTCTCTTGACGGTTCAAAATGCATAAAACTTTATTTTAAAATTAAATACCCAACTAACAAAATCCAAAAGAAAGCATAGTAATAATAAATATACTTTCTTGTAAACATTGCTGGAACTGAATGTTTTATTTCTTTTTTTTTCCTTTTTTTCATTTTAAAGAAGACCTTCCTCCATCAACACCGATTATCTGACCTGTTATCCAAGAACTTTCTTCTGTAAGTAAAAATTTTGCCATTGCAGCCGCATCTTTACCTTCACCTATTCTCTTCATAGGATGAGCTTTAGCTATACCCTCAGCCATAGGAAGATTTTTTAATAATGGTTGTGATATTTTAGATTTAGTTAAACTGGGAGCAATGCAATTTACTCTAATAAAAGGAGCAAATTCTGCTGCAAGAGAAACAGTTAATCCCTCAACAGCTGCTTTAGTTGAAGCAATAATAGAGTGATTTGAAAATCCTCTTTTAGCAGCTACGGTTGAGAATAAAATAACTGAGCCATTATTCTTTTTAAGACTTTCTTGAAAAGTCTTTATAATTTCAAAAGCTGAGTAAAGATTGAGTTTCATACATTTCTCAAAATCTTTTTCATTGACCATTTTTACCGGTTTTAGGTCAATAGATCCTACACAGTATGCAATTCCTTTAATATTATTGATGTCGGATTTCACTTTTTCGATAAATTTATCTTCTAAAACATCCGCAACTGTATATGAGTAACCAAGTTTATTTGAAATATTTTTTAGTTCATTTACATTTCTAGAAACTAAATGAATATTCTCATAACCAGATTTTTTAAGTTGATCTGCTAAGTTGGATCCAATCGAACCAGTCGCGCCAAAAATTAAATACTTAGCATCCATTTTTTGAAATTTATCGTTTAATTTTTTTTGGTTTTATTCCAAGCTTATCACTATGCCTTAATCTTAATATAACAATTGCCGAGGAAATTAGAACTATAGCTACAGCTTCATATACCAAACCAGATGGGTCCATTTCTTTTCCTTGCAAAATTATAAATCTTGATAATGCAGTTATTGCAATAAGTAGAGGCAGCGTAATACTTATTGATTGTTGATCCCAAAAAACTCTAACCATTGCTAGTACTTCGAGATATAGAAATAATAACAATAAATCTGCCAAAGTTACAGATTGATTAAATATCATTGCTTTAATCTCAATTCCAACAGCAATAACTGTACTAACTAAAATAATAGTTAATAAAAGTAGTTGAAGATTTTTAGTAATATTTTCCATTATTAAATTATAACTATTTTAAATATATTTTTTGTTCTTTGTATTTTTTGTCGCACTTAAATAAATTAAGCCTAATTAAATTAGATGCGACAAAATATAAATCTATATAATTTGTAATAAAAAAAATTAAGAATACTTAATAAACGTATGTTTAAGATAATAATAATTTATGAAATATTTTTTTTCCTTTTTTGGAATATAATTTACTTTGGTGCTGATTTAGAAGCTTTCGCTAAGAGCGAAACTATGAAGTTTATTTATATTCTATTATCATCGATGGCGCTAGGATTTGTTTTAATTAACACTATGAGATTTACACTTGGAGAAATTCCGGATCCACGAAAAGTAGTTAAAAAAAAAAATAATTAACTACTTTAATTTTTTTTTGTGAAGATTTATAAATTTTTCAATATTTGATCTTTTGAATGATTTATTTTCTTCGAAAGAAACTCTTTTTATCGAGTAAGCCTTACTCTTTGTTTGTCTAGAAACAATAATGATATTTCCTTTATAAAGTTTTAGTTTAACAGTCCCATTTACTTTATTTCTGTTTTTGTCTACAATTTTTTGAAGTTTAAATCTTGCTTTTGAATACCAATATCCATTGTAAATAAGTTTTGCGTATTTAGCCACTATCTCGTCTTTTTTATGCATTGTTTCTTTATCTAATGTTACAGATTCAATTGCTCTATGAGCATTGATTAAAAGTGTGCCACCAGGCGTTTCATAAACACCTCTTGATTTTATTCCAATAAATCTATTTTCCACTAAATCAACTCTACCTATTCCATTTTTTCCGGCAATAATATTTAACTTTTCTAAAAGCTTTGAAGGAGAAATTTTTTTACCATTAATACTTATTGGATCACTATTTTTAAATCCTATTGTTACAAAGGAACATTTGTTAGGTGCTTTTTCTGGAGATATTGTTCTTTGAAATATAAATTCCGGAGCTGATTTTTTTGGATTTTCTAAAATCTTTCCTTCTGTTGAGGTATGAAATAGATTGTCATCTACCGAAAAAGGTGGAGCTCCCTTCTTATCTTTTGGAATTGGAATTCTGTGCTTTTTTGCATATTTAATTAAATCAGTTCTAGATTTAAGTTTCCAAATTCTCCAAGGTGCAATTATCTTTATTTTTGGACCAAAATAATGATATCCCAATTCAAATCTTACTTGGTCATTACCTTTTCCAGTGGAACCATGAGAAACTGCATTTGCTTTAAATTTTTTAGCAACTCTTATTTGATCTTTGGCAATAAGTGGCCTTGCAATTGAAGTTCCCAACAAATAAACCCCCTCGTAAATTGCATGTCCTCTTATCATTGGATAAACATAATCTTTTACAAATGTATCTTTTAAATTTTTTATAATTATTTTTTTTACACCTAATTTTTTTGCATTTTTAATTATCTTTTTTTTATTTATTTCTTGACCAATATCTGCAGTATAAGCAATAATTTCTGCATTATAATTTTCCTGAAGCCACTTTAAAATAATAGAGGTATCTAACCCACCAGAGTACGCTAGAACTATTTTTTTTTTCATTAATTTGAAATCAAATTTATTTTAGAATTTGCTGATACTATTATTCTATTTTTTTCCCCAGAATATGGATGTGATCCATGATATAAAAAGCTTGGCCAAACAATTAACTTTCCTTCTTGACCAGACATTATAGCAGTCAATTCTGAACTATAAGTTTGACTTCCAAAATCAATTTTCCCTCCGGGAGTATATGGTCGTAAGAAATAAGTTGAACCATTTTTCGTACTCGAGTCCTCTCCTATTTGGACATAGTATACGCAGCTCCAACTTCCTCCATGGTTATGAGGAAATACTGAGCCCCCTTTATTATACTTAATGAACCAAGACTCTGTTATTTCTACATTAAATTTAGGTTTTTCTTTCATTCCTTCAATAATTTTTTTATTTGAATTATTGGACATAGTTATGAAGCCTTGAGATATAAATCTGAGTAATTTATCAAATGCAGGATTTTTTTGTTGGTGTAAATTATATTTACTCTCATATAAATTATGGTTTTCAATAGATCCTTTAGACGCTCTATCTAAATTTCCTTCAGGAAAACTATTTTCATATTCTTTAAAAAAATTAATTAAATCATTTTTAATTTCTTTATGCTCTGGGTTATAAAATTCTCCGATAGGAATAGCCCACATATTGTGAATTTTATTATTTGACATTTAACTACAATTTTTTTTTGCCGAATTATATGCTTTTGTAAAACCCATTAAAGAATAATGGTCAATTGTTTGAGATCCAGATCTGTTATATCCAGTAACCATAATTCTTGAACCTTTTTTCATTGCTTTAATCATTTTTTTTTCAATTTTATTTTCTGCAATCCAAGCAAAATTTTCTTGAGCTATATCAAATTTATATTTTCGTTTTCCGGACTTTGCATATATTGAATTTTGAAGATTATAATCGTAACCAGATGTTGTGCTAATTTCATCAAATATCTTATCCATTGGTCTAAATGTAACGAAAAGTCTTGCCTCTCTTTTTTTTTTCTTAGGAGATTGTAATACTGGTTTTGATTGCGCAAAACAAACTTTTTCAGAATCACTTATTATTGTCATCACTTCCCAGTCTTTAAATTTTCCAATTTTTTTTAGCTCTTCAGCAAACGCTTGATTACTAAATATTAGAATAAAAATTAAAATTATATAATTTCTAATTAAGGACATGGATTTGGGTAAGTTTTTTGAATTTCATTAATTTCTTTAATAATTTCATCAGTTAATTTTACATTTACACTTTCTATATCAGTTTTCAACTGCTCCAATGTTGTAGCACCAATAATTACACTTGTCATAAATGGTTGGATTTCGCAAAATTTTAAAGACATTTGACTCATATCAAGATTGTATTTTTCGCTAATTTTGTAATATTCATCTACAGCACTTTTTAAATGAGGAGTATTGTATCTATATTTCCAAAAATCCCAATCTCTTTCCATTCTAGATCCTTTTGGATATGTTTCATTCCTATACTTTCCACTCAGGTATCCACTTGCTAAAGGAGAGTATGCTAATAAACCTATTTTTTCTCTTATTGAAACCTCTGCAAGTCCAATATCGTAAGTTCTATTTAATAAGTTGTAAGGATTTTGTACAGACATCATTCTTGGTAAATTTTGTTCTTTTGAGATTTCAAGATATTTTTTAACTCCCCAAGCAGTTTCATTAGATAATCCAACATGTCTAATTTTTCCTTGCTCAATAAATTTTTTTAAATTCCCTAAAACATCTTCAAATTTATTCCAATCATCTTTATCACTGTGTTCATACCCAAGTTTTCCAAACATATTTGTATTTCTCTCAGGCCAATGGAGTTGATATAAATCAATATAATCTGTTTGAAGTCTTTTAAGACTTCCTTCTAGTGCTTCAGTAATATTTTTAATCCCATATTGATAACCACCACCTCTTAAGTAGGGACGCATAGGTCCTGCAACTTTTGTTGCGAGTATAACTTTTTTTCTCTTTTTAGTTTTTTTAAACCAGTTCCCTATTATTATTTCTGTATGTCCAAAAGTTTCTGCTCTTGGAGGAACAGAATAAAGTTCTGCAGTATCCCAAAAATTAACCCCCTGGTCTAACGCGAAATCCATTTGATCAAAACCTTCCTCTTGAGTATTTTGTTCACCCCAAGTCATAGTTCCTAAGCAAATTGTGCTAACATCAATATCAGTGGTGCCTAATTTCTTATAATTCATTAAATATTTAATATTTTTAAGGTTTTTATGATATCTTGAATAAATAGTAAAAGGCTATTATATAAAAGTTATGGAATTTAATAAACAAAACATAATTAACAAAACAAAAACTGCTCAGCAAACAGCTGTTGTTATGGATGAAGGTCTCAGAGCCTACATGCTAAAAGTATACAATTATATGGCAACTGGAGTTTTGTTAACAGGAATTATAGCTTTGCTTACATTCAAGATGTCAGTTGTAACTGATACCAATGGCGCAATAGTTGGATTAACTCAAATCGGGAATGCGATTTATTTATCAGGTCTGAAATGGATAATAATGTTGGCGCCATTAGGAATAGTATTTTACATGAGTTTCGGAATTAATAAAATGAGCTCAGCAAAAGCTCAAACCACATTTTGGATTTTTGCATCTTTAATGGGCCTCTCATTATCTTCTATACTATTAGTTTACACAGGATTAAGTGTTACGAGAGTATTTTTTATAACTTCAGCAACTTTTGGAGCAATGAGTATTTATGGATATACCACTAAAAGAGATTTAACAAAATTAGGATCATTTTTAATGATGGGTTTAATAGGAATCATAATTGCTTCTCTAGTTAATATATTTTTGAAATCATCAATGATGTATTTTGTTATTTCAATATTAGGTGTATTAATTTTTGTTGGTTTAACGGCGTATGATACTCAGAAAATTAAAAACATGTATTCAGCATCTGATACAGGTGAGCTAATAGGTAAGAAAGCTGTTATGGGTGCCTTAACATTATACTTAGATTTTATAAATTTATTTATTATGTTGTTAAGATTGTTTGGTCAAAGAAGATAGTTTATTTCTGTAATCTTTTCCAGTCTGTATTTTTTAGAAGGTTTTTTAGTTCATAGGAATTTTTTAAAATTTTTCCATTTGTATCAGTGATCAGATATCTTAGATTTTTATTTGTTGGTTTAAAATTTTTACAAATTTTGTACATAGCATTTTCTGCAGCATGTTTAAAAACAATAAAGCTTATTTGTTTACTAGATATAGAGAGACCATAATCTTTCCAAGACCCTTCGGAGACCATTTTAGCGTATAAATCAAG
>CACGVK010000033.1:0-6893 GCA_902576565.1 uncultured Pelagibacteraceae bacterium
GAAATTGTTCAAAAACAAATAGAGGCTAAATCTTTTAGACAAGGAACAATTTCAACTTTAGGTAATAGATTAAAGGATATCAAAATCCCTATTCCAAAAGACAAAAATATTATGATAAAAATGCATAAGGAGATAAAAAAAATTATTGATCAAAAAAAGGTTGGAAAAAAAATAAGTCAAAGTTATAAAATTCTTAACAAGCAAGAAAATCTAATGGGTATTATTAATAAAGCAAAACTTGGAAACTTGTAAATTTAAATGTGGGGTACATTGTGGGGTACGTGTTTTAAAAAAACCAAGGAAAATGAAACATCGATGATTCAAAATTGTCGTAAACATTGGAGAAACAATTAGATGAAGTACTGGTTACTTAAATCAGAACCTAACGTTTGGTCAATTGATCAACAAAAAAAATCTGGAGCTAAAGGGACAACTTGGGATGGAGTTAGAAATTTTCAAGCAAGGAATAATTTAAAAAAAATGAAAAAAGGAGATTTATGTTTTTTTTATCATTCAAATATTGGTAAAGAAGTTGTTGGTATTGTAAAAGTTATTAAAACTGCTTTTTTAGACCCAACAGATGATAAAAAACAATTTTTTGCAATAAAAGTTAATTTTGTTAAAAGACTTAAAAATCCAGTTTCGCTTGAAAAAATCAAAATACACAAGACTCTTAAAAATTTAGCACTAATAAAACAGTCTAGATTATCTGTAATGCCGATAGATACTAAAAGCTGGAAAATTATTTTGAAGATGGGTAATATTGAATAAAAAAAATGCAAAAAAAGAAAAAGAAAAAGCCAAGAAAAAAAATTAAATCTACAAAAAAAAGGATTAATCAATCTAGCAAAGATTCAAGTGAATTAATCTATAAAGTTAAAAAAGAATGGATTAAAAAAGCTACTATAAAAAAATCAGCTTACGAGAAAAAATATAAAACTTCGCTTAAAGATAATGAGAATTTCTGGAAAAAGGAAGGTAAAAGAATCACTTGGATAAAACCATATACGAAAATAAAGGATGTAAAATACAGTAAGTCCGATGTTCATATTAAATGGTATTATGATGGAACTTTGAATGCATCTGCAAACTGTATAGATAGACATCTAAAAAAAAATAAAGATAAAACTGCAATCATTTGGGTAGGAGATGATCCAAAAGTAAGTAAAAAAATAACATATAAACAACTTCATCAAGAAGTATCGAAAGCTGCAAATGGACTTAAAGAATTAGGTGTCAAAAAAGGTGATAGGGTAACAATTTACCTAACTATGATACCTGAATTAGCATATACAATGTTGGCATGTGCAAGAATAGGAGCAATTCATTCAATAATATTTGGAGGCTTTTCACCTGATAGCATCGCAGGAAGAATAAATGATTGTAAATCTGATTATGTAGTTACAGCTGATGAAGGAATTAGAGGAGGAAAAAAGATTCCATTAAAATCAATTACAGATGAGGCGTTGGTAAATTGTCAAAACGTAAAAAAATGTATAATTGTTAAAAGAACCGGAAATCGAATTAATTGGGATGAGAGTAGAGATGTCTGGTATCATAAAATGATAAAAAATGTTCCCTCGGAATGTATTCCTGAGGAAATGAATGCTGAAGATCCTTTATTTATTTTATATACCTCTGGATCCACAGGTAAACCAAAAGGAGTTTTGCACACAACGGGTGGATACATGGTTTATGCATCGATGACTCATCAATATATTTTTAACTATAAACAAAAAGATATTTATTGGTGTACTGCAGACATAGGTTGGATTACTGGTCATAGTTATATAATTTATGGGCCATTATCTAACGGAGCAACAACTATAATGTTTGAAGGTATACCTACATATCCAGATACATCTAGATGGTGGCAAATTGTTGATAAATACAAAGTAAATATATTTTACACTGCACCAACAGCAATAAGAGCACTTATGAGGGAAGGTGAAAGCCCCGTTAAAAAAACTTCTAGAAAAACATTAAAATTATTAGGTACTGTTGGAGAACCAATTAATCCTGAAGCTTGGCAGTGGTATTATAAAACTGTGGGTGACTCTAGATGCCCAATAGTAGATACGTGGTGGCAAACCGAAACTGGTGGTATTTTAATCAGCCCCCAAACTGGAGCAATAGATTTAAAACCAGGATCAGCAACAAAACCTTTTTATGGTATTAAACCTGTAATAGTAGACAAAGATGGAAATGTACTAAAAGGAGAAGCACAAGGAAGGCTTTGTATAGCTCAATCATGGCCAGGACAAATGAGAACTGTGTATGGAGATCACAATAGATTTATTGAGACATATTTTTCTCAGTTTGATGGAAAATATTTTACAGGAGATGGATGTAAAAGAGATAAGGATGGATACTACTGGATTACTGGAAGAGTAGATGATGTGATTATTGTATCTGGTCATAATTTAGGTACTGCTGAAATAGAAAGTGCTTTCGTAGCACATTCAAAAGTTGCTGAAGCAGCTGTTGTAGGTTATCCCCATGACATTAAAGGTAATGGTTTATATTGTTATGTAACTTTAAATGTTGGTGAAAATCCAGATGGAGAATTGGAAAGGGATTTAAAACTTTGGGTTAGGAAACAAATTGGTCCTATAGCAACTCCTGATTTTATTCAATTTGCACCTGGACTTCCAAAAACTAGATCAGGAAAAATAATGCGTAGAATTTTAAGAAAAATTGCTGCAAATGAACATGAAGAACTTGGTGATACAACAACCTTAGCTGATCCAAGTGTAGTGAAAAGTTTAGTTAATAATAGAAAAAATATTTAAATTCTAATTAATTTTGCAAATTCATCTTGGATATTTTCCCATTTCAATATCATAGAATTTAAAACTATTTTTCTGTCTAAAGTTTTTAATTCTTTAGCTACAGGTGACCATTCATATAAAGCTAAAGCACTTTCATTAAATGGCCAAGAATTATAATATTTTTTCCAATCTATTTTATCCAATCTTTCTTGAAATTTATTTTTACCCCTTAAAGCCACTTCTTCGGGCATTCCATTTTTAATTTCATTATTTATGATTTCTTCATATATTTCTTTTGCTGTAGATGTAGTATTATAATTGTGAAAAACATTAAGATAAGAAATTGTATAAAATGTAAGATCTTGAAGAGCAACAGAATATATATTCCACTTTGCTTTGTTAATAGATGACAAAAAAATTTCATCATCAAACATCAAAACATATCTTGTTCCAATTCTGGTCTTTAAATATCCATACAATGTAACTTGAGAAACCCATGAAGATTTTTTTTGAATAAATTCTGCAAGATCTTGATTGTTTTTAATTTTTTTTTTTGGAATAAATGCTTTAAATAAAGAAAATAGATAAAGTTTAAAATCTTCGAGCTTTATGTCTTTTAAATTAAATCTGTACTTAAGAGCCATTTTCTAGTTGAAGTTGATTTATATTATATAAACCTTGATATTTCTAGAGTTTTTAAGGGTTTAATTATTATACAATATAAGTATGCTCTCGTTTTTTAACCTTATAGGGAGAATAAATATGTCAAAACAAGCAAAACACTGGGAGAAAACCAGAAACTTGCTATTCATAACATTAGCAATCTGGTTTGTTTTCTCGATTGGCATCTTTTTCTTTGGGGCCGAAATGGAAGCATCTAGCTTTAGACCTTTTGGATATCCGCTGTCTTATTACATGACATGTCAGGGGTCTCTTGGAATTTTTGTAATACTAATTTTCTGGTTTGCAAATAGACAAGAAAAAATAGATGAAGAATTTGGTTATACCGAAAGAGAGGATGACTAGATGATTAAAGGAAAATTTATAGATAATTTGCCTAAAGTTTATGGAATATACACAGGAGGTTTCCTTGTATTCATAATCTTAATGGCAATAGCGGAACAAGCTGGTATGTCAGCGAAATTGATAGGTATCTTTTTCGTTGCTTTCACCGTCTCAATCTATGCAATAATTGGTTACTTATCTCGTACGCTTCAACTAGATGCGTACTACGTAGCAGGAAGACAAGTTCCAACTGTATTCAACGGAATGGCTACTGCAGCAGACTGGATGTCTGGGGCATCGTTCGTTGCAATGGCAGGAGGAATTTACTTTAAAGGCTACGGATATATGGCTTTATTGGTTGGATGGACAGGTGGATACGTACTTGTTGCATCTTTGTTAGCACCTTACCTTAGAAAATTTGGATGTTATACAGTTCCAGATTTCATTGGTACAAGATACGGTGGTAACTTAGCGAGAGTATGTGCCGTATTAGTCTTAACAGTAGCTTCATTTACTTATGTGACTGCACAAATTAATGCGACAGGAACAATTGCTTCTGTAGCATTAGATATTCCATTTGGAATTGCAGTTTACGTTGGTTTAGCAAGTATATTACTTTGTTCTATGCTTGGTGGAATGAGAGCAGTTACATGGACGCAAGTTGCACAATACATTGTGTTAATTATTGCGTACTTACTACCTGTGTTCTGGATTAGTAATAAAATGGGTGCAGGATTTTTCCCACACCTTATGTTAGCAGATGAAGTTGCTAGGATTGCTGAACTAGAAACTCAATTTGGTTTAGGAACAGTTAAAAACTCTGCAGCTGACTTAGCTACAGTACCAAAAGGTTTAGCTGGAATCACTAAAGCTCACTCTGAAGTTAACACTACGCCTTGGAAATTTATTTCATTAGCTGTGTGTATGATGGCTGGAACAGCTTCATTACCTCACGTTATGATGAGATATTTTACTACTCCAAGTGTAAAAACTGCTAGAAGATCAGTAGGTTGGTCACTATTCTTTATATTCCTTCTTTACTGCTCAGCACCAATGTTAGCTACACTATCAAAACTATCATTAATGGATCCAAATTTAACAACTGGAATTATTGGTAAATCAATTGCTGAAGTACAGGCAATAGATTGGTATCAAAATTGGAACCAGGCTAATTTGATGTTCATCAGTGACTTTAACGGAAATGGAACACTTGAATTAAATGAGTTTTTCATGGGTGGTAAAGCTGTAGTATTAGCAACACCAGAGATTGCAGGACTACCTTATGTAATTTCAGGATTAGTTGCTGCAGGAGGTATGGCTGCTGCCATGTCAACTGCTGATGGTTTAGTTTTAGCAATTGCGAATGCTTTATCTCATGACTTGTACTACAAGATCATTGACCCTAAAGCAGAGACTAAAAAAAGACTAATTGTTGCAAGAGTACTACTTTTCATAATTGGTTTTGCGGGAGCATCTATTGCTGCTCTTGAAATTCAAGGTATCTTAGGTTCAGTTATCTGGGCTTTTGACTTTGCAATGTCAGGGTTGTTCTTCCCACTTGTATTAGGTGTATGGTGGAAGAGAGCAAATGCGCCGGGAGCAGTTGCTGGAATGCTACTAGGTCTAATTTCTGGTACTGCGTATCTAATTTGGGTACGTAATGGTGGAGCTGGATTCTGGGGTATAACTCAACTTACTTTCGGAATAGTTGGATCATTAGTTAGTTTAGTATCTATGATTGTAGTTAGTTTAATGACTAAAGCACCAGATAGTGCTACTCAGAAAATGGTTGATGAAGTACGAATACCTAGTGGTAGAACAGTACTTGGTAAACAACATTAAATAAATATCATTTTAAGGGGCGAAAGAGTTCGCCCCTTATAATTTTCAAAATATACAAGATTTATGTCCGCAAATTTTCACCCTTTAGTTTATTTGATTGATTATATTATGGGAGTAATAATGTGGACTTTAATTGGTAGAGTAGGAATGAATATTTTTCAAAGGGAAAATTCTGAGTTTTTTTTTATGAAAGTATTTGTAAAACTAACAGATCCACTAATAAATATATTTAAGCCAATTACACCATCTTTCATTATTAAGCCTCTAATACCACTTTACGTAGCATGGTTTTTTTATATGTTTAGATTTTACCTAATGCCATATTTATTGGGTTATTCTGTCATGGGTATGCTATCATTTCCTTTAGAAAGCGAAATTGCAATACAAATTTATCAAATTTTTGGAAAAAACTAATTCAAATTAAAAAACAAAATTGATACTAGTATTCTAGTAATCAATGAAAAAAATAAAAATATCCCCATCTATACTTTCGGCTGATTTCAGCCAACTTGGTAATGAAATAAAAAAATTAGAAGAAGGAGGTGCTGATTTAATCCATGTTGATGTAATGGATGGGCACTTTGTTCCAAATTTAACAATTGGTCCACCTGTAATTAAAGCATTAAGAAAATATACTAAAATACCCTTTGATGTACATTTAATGATTTCTCCAGTTCATAAATATATTAAAGATTATGCGGATGCTGGAGCAAATATTATTACTATTCATCCCGAGGCAACTAAAAATTTATTAGATTCAATTAAGCATATTAAAAAATTAAATAAAAAAGTTGGAGTTTCACTCAATCCCGATACCAAAACAAGTGTTATTTTAGATTATTTAGATAAAATAGATCTTGTTTTAATTATGAGCGTTTATCCAGGATTTGGAGGACAAAAATTTATGCCCGAGGTTGTAAAAAAAATTGAGGAATTAAACGAAATTAAAATAAATAAAAATTTAAATTTTGATATTGAGGTAGATGGTGGAATTAATTTTTCTAATTCTAAAATTGTAGTTGATGCTGGTGCAAACATACTAGTTTCTGGTACTACTATTTTTAAAGCAAATAAGTTTCAAAGTGAAATGTCTAATTTTTCTATGGAAATTACAAAAAAATTATTTGAAGATGTTAAAGAATTTTTTGATCAAAATAAAATTAGTAAAATAAAAAAAAAATTTAATAATTCAAAAATAGTATTTATTTGTGGTCTTCCAAGATCGGGCACTACTTTAGTTAATCAAATTTTAACATCTCATTCCAAAGTTGAGAG
>CACGVK010000034.1:0-6499 GCA_902576565.1 uncultured Pelagibacteraceae bacterium
AATTTATTATACTTTCACAATTTTCACATAATTCCAATTTACATAAATTTTCAGCTCCTTTTTTACAATTGAGAGATTTTGCTATAATTCTTGCAACTGTTGTTTTTCCCACTCCTCTTATTCCAGTGAATAAATATGCATTTGGGATTTTATTTAATTTTATTGAGTTGAAAATTGACTTAGAAACAATTTCTTGGCCAATTAGATCCTCGAAGATTTGAGGTCGATATTTTAAAGCTAAAACTTTTGAAACTTTTTTCATAAAATTAAAAGGGCCAATCAACCTGGAAAATACTCACTACCCTTGCTGTTTTTCAACCCTGGGGGAATTCATGGTAATACCACCTGATTGACCCACTTTATTATATCAGTAAAATTTTCTATTCTACTAAAAAATTTGAAATAATTTATTTTTCTCTAAAACTATCTGCTTCGAAGACACCTAGAACGTGCATATCCTCACAGTGTAACCCTAATTCTTCTAAAGAATTTTTTACTTTTTTTTCCTCTATATGTCCATCAAGTTCGCATAAGAAAAAATAAGATGAAAATGAATTTTTTTCAGGAAAACTTTGTAATTTTGTTAAATTTACTCCATTAAGTGTAAAACTCCCAAGTGCACTATATAATGCTCCAGCTTTACTTTTTAATTTAAATAATAAGGAGGTTATATATTTATTTTTTTTAAGCTCAGGTTGGTAAATATCTTTTTGCATAATTAAAAATCTTGTTACATTTTCTTTTTCATCTTGGACATTAGAATTTAAAATTTCTAAATTATAAATATTAGCACTTAACTCAGAGGCTATGGCTCCTTTTGATTTTTGTTTTGACTCAGAAACATATTTAGCTGATCCAGCAGTATCTGCTCTAACATTTTCATTAAAGTTATTTTTTTTAATAAAGATTGATGATTGACTCAAAGCTTGAGCGTGAGAGTAAACATCCTTAATATCTGTTATTTTGGATCCTGGAATACCCAACAAATTATGATTAATTGGAAAAAAATGCTCAGCAAAAATATTTAATCTATATTTAAAAATTAAGTACTCCACACCAATATTTCCAGTTGTTTTGTTTGACTCTGGAATGATTGCTTTAATAGAACTATCATTATTAGCTTTTTCAAAACATTCATCAAATGTTTTACAAGAAATAGTTGTGCAATCTGGATATTTTTTCTTAGCGCAGCTCTCACTATAACTTCCCGCAATACCTTGATATGCAATTTTCATTTTAAATTTTATATTCTATAAATCTTTAAATTTAAATAGTTCATTTTTCCATTATTTTTTTTATTCTCAAATAATCTTCTTCGGTATCAACGCCTATTGAGCATTTTTGAGCCAATATAGTATGAATATTTATATCATTTTCTAGTGCTCTTAATTGCTCCAATTTATTTTTTTTTTCATTAATAGTTTGTTTCAAAGTAACTATTTTTTCTAAAACTTTAACCTTATAAATATAAATTCCTAAATGATGATACAAATTGGTTGTATTTTCATTTTTGCTTTTTCTAAAAAAATCTATAGCCCTGGATGAATTATCTTTATTCAAAGTTACTTCGGTTCTTACCTTTACAATATTTTCATTTAATAAATCTGTATTGTTCTTCAAATTACAACACAATGTACCCATATCAAAGTTTGATTTTGTTACTATCTCATTTAATTTTACAATATCATTTGAATTCAAAATAGGTTCATCACCTTGCAAATTCAAAATATAATCAACTCCTTTAAGATTAATTTTTCTAAATGCTTCAAAAATCCTATCAGTACCTGATTTATGATCTTTTCCAGTTAAAATAGCTTTTCCATTATTATTAATTATATCTTCTTGAATTTCTTTATCTTCTGTAGCTACATAAACTTCTCCAATTTTAGTATTTAAAGCGTTTTTATAAACGTGTGAAATTATTGAAGTACCTTTTAATTTTAATAATGGTTTATTAGGCAATCTTTTAGCAGATAATCTGGAGGGAATTAAAATTAATGTTTTATTCATATTAATCAATAATTTATGCGTCCAAGAGACGCAAATATACTCTTAAAAAATTTTGAGCAATTTATGATTTATCATGTTATACGATTATTTATTTATATTATAAATGAATTCTTTTGAATTAAACAAAATAATAGCAGCAGTAGTAATTACCGTTCTTATAGTAATTGGTATCGGTAAAATCTCTGATGTTATATACCATATGGACTCTGATGTTGTTGCATATAAAGTCGAAGCTCCAGAAGGATCTACAGTTCAAGCAAGTGCAGAGTCATCAATTGATATATCTGCTTTTCTAGCAATGGGAGATGTTGCTACTGGAGAAAAACAATTTAAAAAATGTAAGGCCTGTCATAGTATAAACAAAGATGGTAGAAACAATATAGGTCCTAAACTTTGGAATGTTATGTTTAGACCTGTTGGATCTATAACAGATTATAAATACTCAAAAGCTTTATCAAACTATAAAAAAGATTGGAGCTGGGAAGAAATGAATGGTTTTTTAATAAAACCCGCAAAATGGATCAAAGGCAATAAAATGGGTTTTGCTGGAATAAAAGATGAAAAGGAAAGAGCGTCTGTAATTTTGTATCTTAATCAAAATAGTGATAATCCTAAAACACTACCTTAATTTATCAAAACAATATAATAAGATACTTTTTTGAACATAAATTCTATTTAGAGCCTGTTGCCAAACTTTTGACTGTTTGCCTAAAAAAACTTTGTCCGAAACTTCAGATCCTCTTGGTAAACAATGAAGAAATATTGCATCTTTTTTTGCAAAATTCATAACTTTCGAATTCACCTTAAAATTTTTAAAATCTTTTAGTTTTTTATTTTTATTTACTTTATCATTCATCGAAATTACTTTATCAGTAAAAATTACATCACATTTATAAGCAGCCTCTTTTATAGTATTAAATATTTTGATAACTCCTTTATTTTTTTTTACCCATTTTAATAATTCTTTATTAGGTTCGTATTTTTTTGGACAAGCTATGTTGAGTTGAAATGAAAATTTAACTGAAGCTTCTATCAGGCTGTTAATAACATTATTATTTGCATCCCCAATCCAGCAAATACTGAGTTTTGAAATCGGTTTTTTTTTAATTTCTTCAATTGTGTAAATATCACTTAATACTTGAGTTGGATGTGAAGACGGTGAAAGTCCGTTTATAATTGGAATACTCATATGTTTTTTGAATTCTTTAATCTTTTTATCACTATCTGTTCTAAGCATAAATGCATTACCAAATGTTGATATAATTTTAGCAGTATCAGATAAACTTTCAGTGCCTTTGCTTAAATGCAGTTCGTCAGGCCTTAATGTAACTTCATCCCCACTAAGTTGTTTAATTGCAATGGAAAAACTTAGCCTTGTTCTTAAACTCGACTTTTCAAACATTTGTATCAAAAGCTTTCCTTTTAAGGGTTTGTCTGTATCTAGGTCTAAAGTACTTGCTTTTTTTCTTTTTATTTTTCTTTTTTTTGCATCTTTAATTATTTTTCTTAAAATAGATGAAGAAATGTCTCTGATATTAATAAAATGATTCATTAGTTTTTTTTAAATTCTTTACAAACTTTTTTTATTATTTTAATAGCTTGATCTATTTCTTTTTTTTTTACATTAAGCGGGGGTAATATTCTTATTACATTTTCAGCAGCACGAATTGTAAGCAATTTATTATCCATTAGTTTTTGAATAAATTTAGTCTGATCAAAGAAAAGCTGTAAACCAATTAAATAGCCAGTTCCTCTCACCTCTTTTATAATTTTAGGAAACTCTTTTTGAATTTCATTTAATTCAGAATGAAAATAATATGACAATTTTTTAACATTTGACAAAAAACCTTTCTTAAATATTTGATCAAGCACTGCATTTCCAACGCTCATGGCTAATGGATTTCCACCAAAAGTTGACCCATGTGATCCAGGAGTCATGCCTTTTGCAACTTTCTTGGTCATTAAAACTGCTCCAATAGGAAAACCTCCCCCAATTCCCTTTGCTATAGGAACAATATCTGGTTTTACTTTTGATTTTTCAAAAGCAAAAAAATATCCTGATCTGCCAATGCCGCATTGAACCTCATCCAAAATTAACAATATTTTTTTTTCATTACAAATTTTTCTCAAATATTTGAGACATTTGTCTGGAATAGACTTTATGCCTCCCTCGCCCATAACAGTCTCTACCATAATTGCAGCTGTATCCCTTTTGATCTTACCTCTAAGATTTGGAAACCTTGGCTTAAAATTTCTAAATTCAATATGATCGAATCCTGGTACTTTTGGTCCAAAACCCTCTGTCATCTTTTTTGAACCACTTGCATAAATTGCCGCAATAGTTCTTCCATGAAATGAATTTTTAATACAAAGTATTCTATTTTTTTTTGGCTTTCCTATTGAGTAAAAATATCTTCTTGCAACTTTGATAGCAGCTTCTGTAGCTTCGGTTCCACTGTTTTGGAAAATAACATAATCTGCAAAAGTTTTTTTTGTTAACCTCTTAGCAAGTTTTTCTCCTTCTGGTATAATAAAAGAGTTTGAAACATGCCAAACTTTTTTTGATTGAGTGAAAATTGCTTTTATTAAACCTGGATTAGAATGCCCTAAAGAATTAACTGCTATTCCTTGAACAAAATCAAGGTATTTTTTACCATTTGTTGCAAACAAATAGCTTCCCTTGCCACTTTTAAAAGAAATTTTTCTTCTATTATAATTTTTAGCTAAACTACTCATTTAAGATTTTATATTATAACCTTTTTTAAACAAATAGTATGCTATTATCCAAAAAGTTATACTCAAAAAAGATAAATATATTATGCCAAATTTTAAAGAACCATCCATTTGATTAATATATGAATATCTAAATCCATCTATCATATGAAAAAAAGGATTATAGTAACTAATAGTTTGAAGAAGATCTGGCAATCGCTGAATAGAATAAAATGTGCCCGACAAAAAAGATAGAGGAACAATTAAAAAATTTGTAATTGTAGCCATTTCGTCAAACTTGTTTGCAATTAAACCTGCAATAAACCCTAATGATCCCAATATAAAACAGCCTAAAAACAAATATATAAAAAAAATTAAAAAGTTATTGATTTTTAAATCTAAAAAAAAATAAAATATTAGACTTGAAATTATTGATATTAAAAGCCCTCTAGTAACTGATGCAAGTATTATTGATGTAGTAACCTCTGCAGATGAAAGTGGGCTACCAATAATATCCTGTATTGTTCCCATCATTTTTGACATTATTAAAGATGAAGAAGAATGAGCAAAAGATTGCTGGATTACTTGCATTGCAATTAAACCGGGAGCCAAAAAAATGATGAAAGCTACTCCCATTACTTCTCTTTTGGAGTCTCCAATTGCTAAAGAAATAACTATTAAAAATAGTATCGATGTAATAATTGGCCCAATCAAGGTTTGGCCTGATACAATTAAAAATCTAAAAACCTCTTTTTTATAAAGAGAACAGGCACCCACCCAATTGATAAGTCCAAAGCGTCTATCTCCAATTTTATATTTTTTAAATTCAACCATCGATACTTATACTCATATAAATATTAATAAAAAAATGTTAATAATTAATAAATATTGCTTGTCATTTTAGTTTGTTATGTATTTATATAGTTTATGGTAAAAATAAACATACTATATATAGTATTATGAGTTGGACAGATGAAAAAGTTCAAAAATTAAGAGATCTTTGGGGAAAAGATAAAACAGCTAGCCAAATTGCAGAAATTATAGGAGGAATTAGTAGAAACGCAGTTATAGGTAAAGCTCACAGACTTAATCTTTCGGCTAAGATTAAAACACGAAATTCTATTCAAAAATATGGAAACAATGAGGGTGGAGAAAAAATTCCATCACAGAAGAAAATTAGAAAAAGTAGATTTAAATCTTTATTATTAGATAATAATTTTGAACCCGCAAAAAATTTAAGTCTAGAAGAATTAACTGACAAAACATGTAAATATATGGAAGGCCACCCCGATGAGCCATCTTCCTCTTTTTGTGGAAGGAAAACTGTGGATAAATATTCATATTGCCCTCTACATTTGATGATTATATTTCAGCCAAAAGGTAAGAAAGAAGATCTTACTGACAAAGACGATGATGTTCCTAAGTTTATAGAAAAGAAAATTAAATCAGCATAATACTAAAAATCTAAAATTTTTTTTTTAGCAATTTTATATTCCTCTTCGGTAATAGATCCTGATTTATATAATTTGCTTAAATTTTCTAATTTTTCAGTTAAGTCATAATTTTTTTCACTCTGTATATCAACTTTATCAATATAATTTTTGTTTTTTGCTTTCATACCAAGATTTATTGCTCTTATAGCTATAAAAATAACAAAAAATAAAATTAAAGCTATTACAATATAAATAATGTTAATCATGATTACTTAAATTTATCAGTTTTTCTAATTGAATATTTTCCACCATCTCTCCAATTATAACTATAACTTTTTATAGAT
>CACGVK010000035.1:0-6271 GCA_902576565.1 uncultured Pelagibacteraceae bacterium
ACGCTCATAATGGTCACTGGTGGAATTATTGTTGTACTATCAGTGTTTATGCTTCAAAAAATTAGATAATTTATCATTGAAAAATTAATTTAATCATAATCTAATAACTTTTTATAAATTGTTAACAATTAAAAGGAAAATTATGAGAAAATTAATTTTAGCTGTATTTTTATTTGCATCTTCAATGATGTCAAATTCTTATGCAGACGGACATGCAATTAGAATGGGTATCATTCTAGGTTTTACAGGTCCTATTGAGTCTCTTACTCCTGCTATGGCTGCATCTGCTGAGCTTGCTTTTAAAGAAGCTTCGGATTCAGGATCGTTGCTAGGGGGTAAAACAATTTCAGTTGAAAGAGCTGACTCCACATGTGTAGACTCTGCTGCTGCAACTTCAGCTGCAGAAGGTTTAGTATCTGGAGGTGTTGTAGCTATTATGGGTGCTGACTGTTCTGGTGTAACTGGAGCTATAGCAACAAACGTTGCTGTTCCTAACGGAGTAGTAATGATTTCACCTTCTGCTACATCTCCTGGATTAACAACTCTAAAGGATAATGGATATTTCTTTAGAACTGCTCCATCAGATGCTAGAGGAGGACAGATTTTAGCTGACATTACAAAAGATAGAAAAGTTAAAAGCATTGCTGTAACTCATACTAACAATGACTACGGAAAAGGATTAGCTGACGTTTACGTTGCTGCTGTTAAAGCACATGGTATTAAAGTTACTGCTGTTACTGCACACGAAGAAGGTAAAGGTGATTACGGAGCTGAGGTTGCAACTTTAGCTTCAGCAGGTGGTGATGCTCTTGCTGTATTAGGTTACCTTGATCAAGCTGGTGGTAGTATTATAGCTGGTTCATTAGATGCAGGATCTTTCGATAGATTTGTATTATCTGATGGAATGATTGGTGATTCTTTAACAGATAGATTTGGAAAAGATTTAAATAAATCTTTTGGTTCTCTTCCAGGATCAACAGGAAAAGGTGCTGGAGTTTTTGCAAAAGTAGCAAAAGCTGCAGGAATCGATTCTTCTGGTCCATATACAGGAGAATCTTATGATGCTGCTGCTTTAATTACACTTGCAATGCAAGCTGGAGGAAAAGCAGATAGAGCAACAATCCAAGCAAATGTTATGTCTGTTGCAAATGCACCTGGTAAGAAAATTTATCCAGGTGAGTTAAAAAAAGCTTTAGATTTACTAGCTAAAGGTAAAGCTGTTAACTACGAAGGTGCAACTGCAGTTGAATTTACAGAAGTTGGAGAAGCTTTTGGTTCTTTCTTAGAAAAAGAAATCAAAGGTGGAAAATTTAAAACTAAAAAACAAAGATAAAATATAATTTTTAAAACCCTAGCGTCTTATGATGCTAGGGTTTTTTTTTATCTAAAATTTCAGCTCTTATTGTTGCTAAAATAATTAAGATCATAAATGGAATACAAATTAAATTCATTATCTTCCAATTAGTTAATGTTATAAATATACCAGCTGATAAACTTCCAATAGCATGAACGGAGTACACAACAAAATCATTTAATCCTTGTGCTTTGAATTTTTCTTGTTCTTCATAAGTTAATACGAGTAAACTCGTCCCTGATATAAACAAAAAATTCCAACCTAATCCTAAAAATATTAATGCAAACATATAATTGTAAAAACTTTGTTCAAATATACTTGCTAATAAAGTGATACTATAAAGAAGAATTCCAACATATATTATATTACTATGACCAAATTTTTTTATTAAGTAACCAGTCAATAGTGAAGGTAAAAACATTGCTGCTACATGAAATTGTATAACAACACTTGTTTTACTTAAACTCATATTTTCCATAACATGCATGCTTATAGGTGTTGCTGTCATTAGAAATGTCATTATTGCATATCCAAAAGCAGATGCGGTTATTGCTTGAAGAAATCTTGGTTGCAAAAAAAGTTCTAGATAACTTCGACCAGAATATTCTAGGCTTGTATCTACTTTAGTATTGCTACTATAAAATAAGAAAAGAATTGCTGGAACAAAAGTCAGTATCGCCAATGCCAAATAAGATCCTACATATAAATTTTCACTGACTAAATCTTTTGAGTAATTTGCAAGACTTGGGCCTAAAAAGGCAGAAATAATTCCACCAAATAAAATAATTGAAATAGCTTTGGAAGACATACTTTTTTCTACACTTTCAGCAGCTGCGAAACGGTACTGATGTGTAAATGCCATTCCAACACCAATAAAGAAGTTAGAGAAACAAAATAAAATAAAATTTTGATCCATTATTGAATAAGCTGCTAAAATTGAAATTAAGAAGTTATTAATTGACGATAATATAAATCCATATTTTCTACCAATTAAACTCATTACTTTAGCAGCTATTACAGCTCCAACTGCAATGCCAACCACCGAGATAGACATTGGTAAAGTTGCTAGAGATTTTATTGGACTAATTTGAGAACCAATAATTCCACTTAAAAAAACTGTTACTGGAGCAGCGGTAAAGCTGAAGATTTGACATAAAGTCAAAATAAAAAGATTTTTATTCATTAAAAAATATACTTATCAGCTAAATATAAAAAAAATCCAAAAGCAGCTCCGAGTAAAATATAATACATATTTAAATTTCTTTTCTAATTAGATTATATATATCTTCTTTATTTACAATTCCAATTTCTTTTGCTTTCTCATTTTTACCTTTATAAACAATAATTGTAGTCCAGTATTTTACATCTAAAAGTTTCGCAATTTTTTTATCTTTGATTTGTTCATAACTTAAAAACACAACATTAGGAAAATCTTTTTGAGCTTCATTTAATATCTTTACTTGTTTAGCACATGTCAGACAATTTTTATCCCATGAATGAATAACTATTACTTTTCCGATTTTCTGAGCATCATTAAATTTTTTCATTGTAAAAGTGCTTTGTTTCTCAGCTGCATATAAATTAAATGAAAAAGAAATGAATAATAAAATTAATAATTTTTTTAGCATGACTACTGTTTAATTATTTTTTCAGGTAATATACCTCTTGGTCTATAACGCATTATTATTAATAACCCTATTCCTATCATTAAAAATCGAAAATATGGCGCACTATTTATTAGATGAATCTTTATTTCATTAGTTTCTGGCAGATGTGAAGTAAGTAAATTAATAATAAACAATGCTATTGGCGCTGCTTGTACCCACAAAAACCACACTGCAAACCCTCCAAGTATTGCACCAAAATTATTGCCTGTTCCTCCAACTATTACCATTACCCATATTACAAAAGTATATCTCATTGGCCTGTAGCTACCTGGTGTAAAAAGTCCATCGTTGGTCACCATCATTGCGCCAGCTATGCCCACTACTGCAGAGCCTAATATAAAAATAAGCAAATGTTCTTTAACTACATTTTTTCCCATCGCGCTCGCTGCTTCCTCATTGTCACGTATAGCTCTCATTTTTCTTCCCCATGGTGAATAAAGAGCTTTTTGAGTTAATATTAATAAAATTATAACTACAATTAAAAATAAACCTGTAAAACAAAGTTTTACATAAATTGAAGACGCATCAATCACTAATTGCTTTAAAACATCTTGTCTTTCCGAGACCGTGCTTATTAACTGTAATTTTGCAGAATGGAAATTTTCAACAAAATTAATGAACCAAGGAGAAGTTTGAAGATCGATTTCGTAAGGTGCTGGTCTTTTTAATCCAATAACATTCTTTACTCCTCTTGCTAACCATTCTTCGTGTTTTATTATATGAACAACAATCTCTGCAATTAACAAAGTTGCTATAGCTAAATAATCAGCTCTAAGTCCTAAAGCTATCTTTCCAATAATGAAAGCTAAGCCTGCTGCAAATAAACCACCTACAATCCATGAAAATAAAACTGGCATACCAAGTCCACCTAAATATCCAGTCTTAGCAGGTTCGACAGATTCAATACTTTCAATGGCTGGTGCTGATATATATCTAATTAATAACAAACCAATTATTATAATTCCTGCAATATAGTAATTTCTTTTTTTTGATTTTTTTTGTGTTTTTAATAAATAACGAATTGAAAATATCATCGCTGCAATTATTAAAATACAAAAAATAATTCCAATTCCTCCAGCTTTCCATGCTTCACCTACTGGTTCAACTGAAACCAATACAACAGCTAATCCTCCAAGTGCTGCATAACCCATTATTCCAAAATTAATTAACCCAGCATAACCCCATTGGATATTTGCACCCATGGTCATCACTGCAGAAATCAAACAAAAATTAAGTATTGTCAATGCTATAGACCAAGACTGAAATATACCAACCAAAATGATGAGTACTATCATTATTGAATATGCAGTTATTACATTTAAATACTGCTTCATATTTTTTTTCCTTCAAATATTCCCGAAGGTCTAAACAACAACACAATAACTAAAATAGAGAATGATATAGCAAACTTATAATCAGTTGATAATAGTTGTACCATAGAGTTTGGTTCTAGAGACTCAGGAAGAATATAAACAAAAAACTTTTTATAAGCGTAAGTTAAGAATATTTCTGCAAATGCAATTACATAGCCTCCTAAAAATGCTCCATATGGATTTCCTATTCCACCAACAATAGCTGCCGCAAATATCGGTAACATGTTATTAAAGTATACAAATGGTCTATAACTTTTATCTAAACCATAAAGAATTCCTCCAATTGTTGCTAGAACACCTGCAATTATCCAAGTAATCATTACAACCTTTTTTGGGTCTATACCTGACAATAAAGCTAAATCTTCATTATCTGAATAAGCACGCATACTTGTGCCTGTTTTAGTTTTATTCAAAAACCAGAACATTATCATTACAACAATTACTGTTATAAAAATTGTTATTACTTGTGTAGATTTAATTGTTAGCCCTTCGCTTAAGCCTGTCATCTCCTTAAATTCGCTAGCTTTTAAAATAAATTTTTCCCCATCTAAAAATCGTCTATCAAATGGACCAATTATTATTCTTATGATTGCTTGTGTTACAAACATAACACCTACGCTTACCATTGCTAATTGTACAGGTGGGCTTTTTTTAATTCTGTAATAACTAAAAACGAATTTATCAATTGTAAACATGTATAAAATCATCATAAATATTGCGAAAGGAATTGTTAGTAAAGCTGTTGGCAAAACTCCAAAACTTATACCTAATGATTGAAAATAATAAGTTAACAACACTGCAAACATTGTACCGAAAGACATCATGTCTCCTGTTGCAAAATTAGCAAATCTAAGTACTCCATAAATTAATGTTACAAAAATTGCACCAAGAGCTAATTGAGAACCATAAGTTAAAGCTGGAATAACAGTATAGTTTAATAATAATATTATTGCGTTTAAAATTTCCATTTCAAGCTCCTAAAAACGATCTTCTTACTTCTGGATCGTTTAATAATTCAATCCCAGAACCTTCAAACTTATTTTCTCCCGTAACCAATACATAGCCTCGGTCAGAAATACTAAGTGCCTGCTTAGCATTCTGTTCAACCATTATTATTCCAACATTTGTATTTTTTACTTTGATAATGTGTTCAAAGAGTTCATCCATAACAATAGGAGAAACACCTGCTGTTGGCTCATCTAGCATTAGAACAGATGGATTTATCATAAGAGCTCTTCCCAAAGCTACTTGTTGTCTTTGCCCTCCAGATAATTGACCAACAACTTGAGAACTTTTTTCTTTTAAAATAGGAAATAGTTGGAAAATTTTTTCTACAACTTCTTTAACGTCATCTTTTCTTAAAAAAGCTCCAACTTCTAAATTTTCTTTTACTGTTAATTCTGCAAAAACATTTTTAGTTTGAGGAACAAATGAAATTCCACTTTTAACTCTATCTTGAGGAGACATTTTTGATATGTCTTGTCCATCTATTGTTACTGATCCTGATTTAAGTTTAAGCAAACCTAACATTGCTTTCATGGCTGTTGACTTGCCAGCCCCATTTGGTCCAAGTATTGCAACAATCTCTCCCCTATTAACATTTATGGAGCACGAATTTATAATATCTGGTCCATCACCATAACCTGCTGTCATGTTGCTCCCTTCAAAAAATGCCATTAGTTATTTTCTCCAATATCTTTGTTAGCTCTGCCTAAGTAACTTTCAATAACGCTTTCATTTTTTTTAACTTCATCAGAAGTGCCTTCAAATAAAACTGAACCTTCTGCCATAACAATTACTGGATCACACATTCTACTAATGAAATCCATATCATGCTCAATCATACAAAAGGTATAACCTTTTTCTTTGTTAAGAAC
>CACGVK010000036.1:0-5973 GCA_902576565.1 uncultured Pelagibacteraceae bacterium
TCTAGTTTGATTTTTGATTAATTTGAATTTTGATTTTATGTATTTTGTTAATGTTCCATGGCGTTCTAGATGATCTGGACTTATGTTTAAAATTGCAGCGATATCAGTCTTGAAATATCTACTATACTCAATTTGGTAGGAAGATGCCTCAATTACAAAAATAGTTTTTGGACCTATTTTTTTTTCTAACAAAATTGGGTTTCCTATATTTCCAACTAGTCGAACATCTTTCTTGTGATTTTTAATTATTTCATATAGCAACTTTGAGGTTGTCGATTTACCATTTGTTCCAGTAATTGTAATTTTGAAATTTTTTTTGTTTTCTAGGTAAAATATATCTAATTCTGTAATAATTTTTTTTTTATTTTTTTTTAGATAATTTTTTAATATGCATTTCTTCAAATCGATTCCTGGACTAATAACAATATAATCAAAGCTATATTGATTTATTTTTTTTTGGCTTAAAAATTTTTTTTTATATTTTTGAGATATTAGTCTTGAATTATCGTCGTATAGATATACATAATTTTTATTTTTTAAATAGTTAAATGAAGCTTTCCCACTAATCCCAAAACCATAAATAAGAATTTTTTTATTTTTAAATTTAAATTCTTGTTTATTCATTATCTAAGTTTGAGAGTTGCCAAACCTATCATTGCAAGAATAATTGATATTATCCAAAATCTTATAACCACGGTTGACTCTGGCCATCCTTTTTTTTCAAAATGATGATGTATTGGTGCCATCTTAAAAATCCTTTTACCAGTCAATTTATACGAAATAACTTGAACAATTACAGATACTGCTTCTAAAACAAATAGTCCTCCAGTAATTGCTAAAACAATCTCGTGCTTTGTAATTATACCTATTCCTCCTAATGAACCTCCAAGAGCAAGAGAGCCTGTATCTCCCATGAAAATTTTTGCAGGTGGAGCGTTGAACCACAAAAAACCTATACATGCTCCAATCATTGATCCACAAAATACACTAACTTCCCCAACACCTTTTATATATGGTATTAATAAATATTCAGAAAAAACTATATTTCCAGTTACATAGCTAATAAATGCAAAAACACCTGCCACTAAAATAACAGGAACTGTTGCTAAACCATCAAGACCATCTGTAAGATTGACAGCATTAGATGATCCTACAATTACAAATATATAAAAAGGTATAAAAAACCAACCCAAGTTAATTATTAAATTCTTAAAAAATGGAAAATATAAATTTTTTAAATTTGGTGAATCAACAAAATATATTAAAATTAGGACTCCAATAATAGCTAAAATAATTTGCCACAAAAATTTGAATTTAGATGAAATTCCAGAAGAATTTTTTTTTTTAATTTTTTTATAATCATCGTAAGCTCCTAATAACCCAAAGGCTCCAACTATAAAAATCAAAAACCAAATATAAGGGTTGGATAAGTCTCCCCAAAGCAAAATACCTGAAAATAAACCTATTAATATAAGTACACCTCCCATAGTTGGTGTGCCTATTTTTTTAATTATATGATCTTCTGGTCCATCTTCTCTAATAGGATCATGAATATGATGTGAAGAAAAATAATTAATAAAAGGGGATCCAATTATAAAAACTACAATCATTGAAGTAAACATTGCAAGTCCAGTTCTAACGGTAAGGAATTTAAATATATTAAGTATAGAATAAGTGTCTGAAAGATGTAAAAAAAGACTATAAAGCATTAAAATTTTCCTTCTTTATATCAGAAATAATTTTATTTAAACCACTAGCGTTTGATCCTTTTACCATAATATAATCTTTATTTTTTAAAACATTTTTAAATAAGTCAAAAATTTCTTTATCATTTTTCAATATTTTTCCTCTTTTTTGTGTTTTAATTTTGTTGAAAATATATTTTGCGTATTTTCCTATTATGTATAGTTTGTTAAATTTTAACCTATTTATGAATTTAGCCGATTCTATGTGAAGTTTTTTTGAAAATTTTCCTAGTTCTAACATATCACCTAATAATAAATTTTTATACTTTGGATTAACTTTTATATTTTCAAAATTTCTAATTGCAAACTCTAAGGATAATGGATTAGAGTTATAGCTTTCATCAATTAAATTTATTTTTTTGTTTTTAAATTTAATATTTAATATATCTCCTCTTCCTTCAGGTATTTTATATTTAGAGAAAATATTTTGTTTAATTTTTTCAATCGGATAATAAATTGATAATAAAGCACATGTTGCCAATATATTTGAAGAGTAATTTTTTAAATCTTTATTAATTTTAAACCTTTTTAATTGATTATTTATTTTTATATAAAAAAAATAATAATTTTTATGTTTTTTTATATTTATTAATTTTATGTCTGAATTTTTTTTAATACTAAATGAAATAACCTTTAATTTTTTTAAAAGTGATTTTTTTCGAAAAAAATTATAATAAGAATCATCTTTGTTTAATATTATATATCCATGTTTTACAATATTATTAATAATTTCTGATTTTGCATTTGCAATTCCTTTTAAATTTTTAAAATTTTTAATATGGGCATAAGAAACATTTGTAATTATACCTACATTTGGATTAATTATTTTTGTTAAAGTGTCAATTTCTCCTTTTTTATCCATTCCAACTTCAAACACTCCAAATTTATTTTTGGCTTGGATATTAAATAAACTTAATGGGACACCATATTTATTATTATATGATTTTTTGGAAAATGAAGTGGAAGAGATTTGATTTAAAGAATATCCTATTAATTCTTTTAATGAAGTTTTACCTGAGCTGCCTGTAATAGATATAGCTTTTATTAGTGAAATATTCCTTATAGATTTCGCGCATTCATTTAAAAATTTAAAACTATTTTTCACTTTTATTTTTTTCTTACTTTTAATATCAAAATTTTTGTCAATTATAGACAAGGAAGCCCCTTTTTGAATTGCTTCATTTGCAAATTTGTTTCCATCAAATTTTTTTCCTCTAATTGAAAAAAAAATATCATTTTTATTTATTTCTCTTGAATTGATAGAAGCATAGTTAATATTTATATTTTTATTTAATTTTTTATTTTTCAACTTTTCATCTAAAATATTTAATTTCCAGTCGTTGGATAAGGTCTCATTTTTTAAATTTTTATTTTTCAAAATATGTTTTTTATCTGAAAATGATTTTCTTAATTTATATTCTTGATAATTTTCATGACCTTTTCCAGCTACTAATAAAATTTCTCCAACACCTAAATCTTTAATTGCTTCTGATATTGCAATTTTTCTCGATGGAATTTCTTTTAATTTATTTTTATTAATGTTTTGTTTAATTTGAGATCTTATTTTATCTGGATTTTCAGTTCTTGGATTGTCATCTGTAAGATAAATTTTGTGACAATATTCATTTGCTATTTGTCCCATTATTTTTCTTTTTGGCTTATCTCTATCGCCGCCACAACCAAAAACAATAGAAATTTTATTAAATTTAAATTGCTCTGTTAAACTTTGTAAGCATGCTTTTAGTGCATCAGGAGTATGTGCATAGTCCAATATTACTCTAGAATTATTTTTAAATTTGACAACTTCTTCTAACCTCCCGTTTACACTTTTTATCTTATCAATTGATTTAATTATTTTTTCTAATTTAATATTTGAATTATGAGCTGCCATAATTGCCATCATCAAATTTTTAATCTGAACTTTTCCTAAAAGGCTTGTGCTAAAAGAATATTTTTTATTTTTTACAATAAATTCTATAAACTGTTTATCACCTATATAATTATGTTTTATAAGTTTAAAATCTGTAAAATCTTTTCCTAGGCACAAAGTTTTAAGATTTTTGTTTTTTATAGTTTTATTTATTGAATTTGAAACGTTGATTTCTTTATCATAAATAATACATGACTTTTTGTGCATTAAATTTTTAAATAATAGCATTTTTGAATTAAAGTAATCTTTATAAGAGCTATGATAATCTAAATGATCTCTGCTTAAATTTGTAAAAACACCAGTTTTAAATCTTATTCCATCTAAACGATTTTGTTTTAATCCGTGACTTGAGGCCTCCATTATCACATTATTAACACCACTTTTTTTAATTTTTTGTAAAGTTTGATTTAGTGTAATTGGATCTGTAGTTGTGTTTTGAGTTTTTATAAATTTATTATTATAATAAATTCCTAGTGTTCCTATAAAGGCAGCTTTAATATTATTTAGTTTTAAAATTTGATAATAAAAATTTGCAACAGAAGATTTGCCATTAGTTCCAGTTACTGCAACTAAATTATTTGGCTTTTTTTTAAAAAACTTTGCAGCTGACTCGGAAAGTATTTTTCTTGGATTTTTACTTGTTAAGAATAAAATATTTTTCTTAAATCCTTGATATTTTTTTTCAGATACTACTGTATTAGCACCATTCTTTATTGCATTTTTAATAAACTGATTTCCATTTATTTTTGAACCCTTAATTGCAAAAAAAATGTCTCCTTTTTTGCATTTTCTGCTATCAAAATTTAAATTAGAAAATTTATGAGATTTATATTTTCTATCTATTTTGCTAAAAATATTTCCAATTCTCATAGTTAAAATTTAAACTCTTAGTATTTTGTGGCTAAAATTGGCCCAATTTTTTCTATAATCTTCCCTGCAATTTCAACTGATGTCCACCCTGCTGTATTATAGGGGGTGCCTTTTTGTTTCCATCCACTTCCATCCTTATAATGATAAACATAATCGTTATTTATTTTTGGCTCATCTAACAAAACTACTAAAACATATTTTGGTTTTGATGTAGGGAATATTGCTACGAATGTATTTATTTTATTTTTTGTATAAACTCCGTTAATAGATTTTTGAGCAGTTCCAGTTTTTCCACCTACTTCATAACCATCAATATTTGCAAAATTAGCTGTCCCTTCTTTTGTGGATACAATTTTTCTTAAAATTAAATTAATTTTTTCTGATACACCTTCATTCAATATTTTATTCTGTTCCTCTTTTTTTTTTAAATTTTTTTTTATTACTGTGGGATTTATGTTATAGCCTCCATTGGATAGAATTGAATAACCTTTTGCTAGTTGCAAAGGGGTAGTTGTTATTCCATGTCCAAATGAAGATGTTGCAAGTTTACATTTGCCCCATTTAAAAGAAATAGGTTGACCTACTTCTTCAATATCAAAATTAATTTTATTTAAAACTCCAATACTTTCTAAAAATGATTTAAATTTTTCAATTCCAACTTTTTGAGCAATTCTCAAAGATCCAATATTTCCTGATCTAATTAAAATTTGCTCGGCAGTTAAATCAGATGGAATTTCCATGTCATATTCTCTAATAGGTCTTCCAGCGCAAGTGGTGCTTTTTGGCAAATCTTTAAATTCTGTAAATGGTTCTATCACTTCTTCATTCAAAGCGGAAGCAATTGTAAATGTTTTAAAAACTGAACCAAGTTCATATACACCTTTTGAAGCTCTGTTAATGTAATTTACATCTTGTATTTTTTCACGTTTATTTAGGTTAAAGTCTGGAAGAGATACCATTGAAAGAATCTCTCCATTATTTACATTCATTAGTATTGATGTACTGCCAATATTATTAAATATATCAGTAAAATATATAAGTTCTTGTCTAATTAAATATTGTAACTCTGTATCAAGAGTCAGTTTTAATGGCTCGTCCATTGTTTTAAGTTCATAGTCAAAACTTTTTTCTATTCCTGAAATTCCATTATTATCATCATCTATCTGTCCAATTAAATGACTAAATAAATTTTTATGAGGATAAATTCTTGATATTGTTTGTTCTGTAATTATTGATTTATCTCCTAAAAGAATTAGTTCATCATATTTTTTTTGTGAAATTTTTTTTTGAAAATAGAAAAATTTTTTTCCATTTATTTTTTTTTTTATTTTTTTATAATCTTTATTTGGGTATATAAGCTGTAAATTAATTAGTAATCTTTTTTTATCGATAACTAAGTTTGGGTTAATACCTATATTTTTTGTAATT
>CACGVK010000037.1:0-5361 GCA_902576565.1 uncultured Pelagibacteraceae bacterium
TAATTTTGATAATCTTCTTGATATTTCAGTTTTACCTACACCTGTAGGTCCTATCATTAATATATTTTTTGGAAGAACTTCATCTTTCATCTCTCCTTTTAATGCTTGTCTTCTCCATCTATTTCTTAGAGCGATTGCAACTGCTTTTTTAGCTTTATTTTGTCCAACTACATAACGATCTAATTCTGAAACAATTTCTCTAGGTGATAAGGAGGTAGCCAGGTTCGATTGTTCTTCCTTTTTTTCTTTTGGCTTAAAATTTGTAACGTTTGTTTTTTCCATTATATTTTTTCTATCTGCAAATTATTATTTGTAAAAACACAAATTTCAGACGCAACTTGTATCGCTTTTTTTGCTACTTCTTCAGCTGACAATTCACTATCCATTAAAACTTTTGCAGCTGCTAAAGCGTAATTTCCTCCAGAACCGATTCCAATTACATCACCTTCTGGCTCAAGAACATCTCCAGTTCCAGAAATAATAAAACTATTGTCTTTATCGGCAATTGCCATTAGTGCTTCCAACCTTCGAAGGTATTTATCAGTTCGCCAATCTTTTGCTAACTCAACAGCAGCTCTAGATAAATTTCCAGCATGTTTTTCTAATTTAGACTCTAGTCTCTCAAATAATGTTAAAGCATCTGCGGTTGACCCTGCAAAGCCAGCAATCACATTTCTTTTCTCTATCTTTCGAACTTTTTTTGCAGTACTCTTAATAACAGTGTTGCCCATGCTGACTTGTCCATCTCCGGCAACTATTACTTCATTATTTTTTCTTACTAATACTATTGTTGTCATACCTTATAAATGGATATTAAATTCAATAGTTCAAGACCAAGCCCACAATTATTGCCATAATTGCATAATAGATATATACCTTTTTAAATTATGAAGCGTAAAGCAAAAATAACCAGAAAGACCAAAGAAACTAGTATCAATGTTGATTTAAATATTGATGGTAAAGGTAAATATAAAGTTGATACTGGAATAGGATTTTTAAATCACATGCTAGAGCAATTATCAAAACATTCTTCAATAGATATGAATATTAAAGCAAAAGGTGACACACATATCGATTTGCATCACACTACAGAAGATACAGGTATTGCTATTGGAGAATGTATTAAAAAAGCATCAAAAAAATTTATTGGCATTAAAAGATACGCTCATGCAATGATACCAATGGATGAAACATTAACACGTGTTGCAATTGATGTTTCAAATAGACCTTACCTAATTTGGAAGGTAAAACTTAAAGTAGAAAAACTTGGAGAAATGGACACAGAACTATTTAAAGAATGGTTTCAAGCGTTTTCACAATCTGCAGGAATTACATTACATGTAGAAAATATTTATGGTGATAACAGTCACCATATAATTGAATCTTGCTTTAAAGGACTAGCAAGATCTTTAAGAACAGCATTGGAAATGGACCCAAGGAATAAAAAAACAATTCCTTCTACAAAAGGTTCTTTATAAGTTTAATGAATGTTACAATTGTTGATTATAATTCGGGCAATATTAGCTCAGTAATAAACTCTTTTAAAGAAGTTGCTAAGGATAAAGTAAATATTGAAGTAACCTCAGATTTAAATAATATTAAATCTAGCGATAAAGTAGTTTTACCAGGGCAGGGCTCATTTAAAAGCTGTGTAGATGCTTTAAATAAAATTAATGGTCTTACAGACACCTTAAATGAATTTGGAATAACCCATAAAAAACCTATTCTAGGAATTTGTGTTGGTTTACAAATGTTTGCTGATATTGGCTATGAAGAAACTGAAACAAAAGGATTAGGTTGGATTTCAGGTAAAGTTTTAAAAATAGATAATCAAAATGGAAAATATAAACTTCCACATATTGGCTGGAACCAAATTAATATTGTAAAGGATAGTAAAATTTTCAAAGATATAGAAAATAAATCTCACATGTATTTTGTTCATAGCTATGAATTTTTACCGAATGACAAAAATGTAATTTCTGCAACAACAGACTACTCCTCGAATATTGTCTGTTCTGTTGAAAAAGAGAATATTTTTGGAACTCAATTTCACCCAGAAAAGAGTGATAAGATGGGGCTTAAAATAATTGATAATTTTATAAATTTATAAATGAAAATATTTCCAGCGATAGATATTAAAGATAAAAAATGTGTGAGGTTAATCAAAGGAGATTTTGATAATAAAACTGAATATCAAATTTCCCCAATTGATCAAGCAAGCAAATATAAAGATCATGGTTTTAAAAATTTACACATTGTTGATTTAGATGGAGCTTTAACTGGTGAAACGAGCAATATAGATATAATTAAAAAAATTGTCAGTAAATTTGATTTTAAAGTTGAGGTAGGTGGTGGTGTTAGAAAATTTGAAAGTATTAAACAATATACAGACGTTGGTGTTGAAAAAGTAATTTTAGGAAGTGTTGCTATAAAAGATAAAAATTTTTTAAAGGAAGCGTGCGAAAAATTCCCTAATAAAATTGCTTTAGGTTTAGACGCTAAAGATGGTTATTTATCAATTTCTGGATGGAAAGAAAATTCTAATTTGTTAGCTTTGGATTATTTAAAAGACGTTAATGATTATGGTGCAACCAGATTAATTTACACAGATATAAATCGAGATGGAATGAAACAAAGCCCAAATTTTGAAGAAACATCAAAAGTTGCCAATTTATCAAATTGTCCTGTAATTATATCTGGAGGTGTTTCATCAATAGATGATATTAAAAAAGCTAAAAGTTTTAAAAATATTGAAGGTATAATAGTTGGGAAAGCTATTTATGATGGTGATATCAAATTAGAAGACTTGGTAAAAGAAGATGCTTAAAAACAGAATAATTCCCTGTTTAGATGTAAAAAATGGTCGTGTTGTAAAAGGTATAAACTTTGTTGATTTAAAAGATGCTGGTGACCCCGTAGAACAAGCCACAATTTATAGCGAAGGTGGGGCAGATGAAATTTGTTTCTTAGATATTACAGCTTCGAACGAAAATAGAGATATTATTTATGATGTTGTAGAAAAAACTTCTAAAAAATGCTTTGTACCATTAACTGTTGGAGGAGGTGTCAGAAGTGTTAATGATATAAGTAAATTATTAAATTGTGGAGCTGATAAAGTTTCAATAAATACTGCAGCGGTTGAAAATGCAGAAGTTGTTGTTGAAAGTTCAAAAAAATTCGGATCTCAATGCATTGTTGTTGCAATAGATGCAAAAAAAAATGGAGATATATGGGAAGTATTTACACATGGAGGAAGAAATAATACTGGAATAAATGCTATTGAATTTGCAAAAAAAATGGAAGACAGTGGAGCAGGAGAACTTTTGGTTACCTCAATGGACAGGGACGGAACACAAATTGGATTTGATATTGAATTAACATCTAAAATATCTTCTAAAGTAAATATCCCAGTTATTGCATCTGGTGGAGTTGGTAATCTAGATCACTTAGTTGATGGTATTAAACTTGGAAATGCTAATGCAGTTTTAGCTGCATCTATATTTCACTATGGAAAACATTCTATAAAAGAGGCCAAAGAATATTTGAACTCAAAAGGAATACCAGTTAGGATTTAGAATGTTAAACACTTTAGAAAGCCTATTTAAACTTGCAAGAGATAGAAAAAATAATCCTGTCGAAGACTCTTACACAAATAAACTTTTGAATGACAAATCTTTAAGTAAAGAAAAAGTGTTAGAGGAAGTAAATGAATTGGTTCAATCCGTAGAGGAAAACAATAATATAATTCACGAAGCTGCTGATGTTTTTTATCATTTGATAATGTATTTAGAAGCAAATGATATTAAAATTGAAGATGTAATGGAAGAGCTTAACAAAAGGAAAAAGTGAAAATTTTTAAAGTATTTGCAGTATTAGTCTTTGTATACTTAGGATACAAAGGATTTGTAGCTTTCAAAAATTTTGAAATTGGAGCATCAAATCAAGTTGCTAAAATTGAAGAAGCTGCCGGAATAGAGAGCGAAGGCGAAGTTATTGCATTACTAATGTTTTTAGGCCAGCCTCGTACTTTAGTTGAACATTACTATACTGATAATAAAAAAATTTGTCTTAATTTGAAAAAAAAAAGCAGAAGAAAATTCAAATGCTTACTTTGAATGTGCAAAAGTTGATGCTGTTTTAACAGGAAAAAAAATAGTAAGCATTGTCAAAAAATTAGAGGTTTTAAAATAAAATATTTATGAGTGATGATAATTTTGAAATTATAAAACATTTTGGACCATCAATTATAAAAACAAAAATACCTGCAAAAATGGTAGAGGAAATAAATACATATGTAGACGAAATGTCAGAAAATAAAGAAAAATTAAAAAAATTAGATCATGGAGATAATTTAGTTGCTGATGTTACTCAAGAATTCAGGTTAGAAAAAGAATTTATGGATAAAATAGGATGGCTAAATTTTTTGGCAGAGAAAGTATCTAAGTGGGTATTTCAAGAGACTGGTGATAAAATGACTCAATTTAAAATGAAAAATACCTGGGTAGTAAGACAATTCAAAGATCAATTTAATCCTACCCATTGGCACTATGGCCACATTTCTGGAGCAGGATTTTTAAAAGTACCTAAAAGTCTTGGAAAATTTAGCCAAAATAAACCCTCTAATACTTACAGAGGTGGTCATCTTGAATTTTTACACGGATCAAGAATGTTTTTAAATAAATCTGTTTATCATGCAATTCCAGAAGTAGGTGATTTTTATATTTTTCCAAATTATTTAATGCACCATGTTTGGCCATTTAAAGATACTGATGAAGAAAGAAGATCAATTTCTTTTAATGCTGAAATAGATGAAAAAATATACAATGTTTACAGTCGTTAAAAATTTATGAGTTATGATGATAATAATATATTTGCTAAAATCCTAAGAGGAGAAATACCTTGTAAAAAAATATTTGAAGATGAATTTGTCTTATCTTTTTACGATATTAATCCACAAAAAAAAAATTCATGCTTTAGTTATTCCAAAAGGTAAATACACGAATTTAGACGATTTTAATAATAACGCTTCTTCAGAAGAAATAGCAGGATTTTTTCGAGGAGTATCTAAGGTTGCTAATAAACTAGGAATTTCAATAGATAAAGGTAACGGTTATAGAGCTCTAGCTAATATAGGTGAAAATGGTGGACAAGAAGTTCCTCATTTACATTTTCATTTATTTGGAGGTGAAAAGATTGGAAAAATGGTAGAGTGACTAAAGAAGAAATAGAGAGAAATTTTTTAGAAATAAAATCACTAAAAGAATTATCTAAAGTTGAAAAACCAAAAAATAATAGCGAAGTACATCTTGTAGATCCTCCAGATTTTCAAATTAATAAGTTTTTTTATAAGCAAATTGGAAA
>CACGVK010000038.1:0-5129 GCA_902576565.1 uncultured Pelagibacteraceae bacterium
ATCCAGAAACTGGTAACAAAATACTATTTGTAAATTGGACATATACAAAACAAATCATAGGTTTGGAAAAAAAAGAAAGTGATGAAATTCTTAAAAAAATTTTTGATCACCAAGCTAGACTTGAATTAACCTGTAGATTTACTTGGTCAGAGAATACAGTTTGTATATGGGATAATAGAAGTGTCATTCATTTTGCAATTGCAGATTTTTATCCTGGTAGAGGTCTTGGTTATGAGAGAGTTATGGACAGAATTGCAATAGAAGGAGATAGTCCATCTTAATTTTATGAATTTTGATTATATTATTGTTGGTGCTGGATCAGCTGGATGTGTTCTTTCAAATAGACTTTCAGAAAATGAAAATAATAAAGTTGGAATATTTGAAGCTGGAGATTCGAGTGATATTTGGAAAGTAAAAATGCCATTGGCTTTGCTATATACGATGCATGATCCAAAATATAATTGGAAATATTATTCAGAACCAGAACCTCATTTAAATAATAGAAGATTATTTTGTCCAAGAGGAAAAATGATAGGTGGTTGTTCAGCTCACAATGGAATGGTTTTTGTTAGGGGTAACAGAAATGATTATGAACGTTGGGAAAATTTTGGACTAAAATCTTGGTCTTATGAAAAAATACTTCCTTATTTTAAAAAAATTGAAACTTGGTCTGAAGGGAAAGATCAGTATAGAGGATCTCTAGGATTATTACCCGTAGATAAATCAAAAAATGATAATCCTTTATTTAAAGATTTTTTAGGTGCAGCTTTAGAAGCAGGTCATACAATTAACGAGGATATGAATGGTGAAAATCAAGAAGGATTTGGAATGTTTGATACAACAATTCATAATGGGGAGAGAGCAAGTGTTGCTAGATATTATCTAAATCCAGCAAAAAAAAGAAAGAATTTAAATGTGTTTACTAATTCGTTCGTAGAAAAAATTATTTTTGATGGAAAAAAAGCTATAGGTATAGAAGTAAAAATCAAAAACAAAATACAAAAAATATTTGCTAAAAAAGAAATAATATTAAGTGGTGGTTCAATTAATTCTCCCCAATTACTAATGCTTTCTGGGATTGGCGACTCAAATCACTTGAAAGAAAAAGGAATTAAAACAATTCATGAATTAAAAGGAGTTGGACGAAATTTACAGGATCATTTGGAAACATATATTATGCAAGAATGCAAAACTCCTAATACTCTTTATACTTACACAAAATTAATTCCTAAAGTTCTCGCAGGAATTCAATGGTTTCTATCTAAATCTGGCCCTTGTTCAAAATCTTTTTTAGAAGCTGGTGGGTTTGCAAAATCTTCCCCAGAAAGAGAAATCGCAAATATTCAATTTCACTTTTTCCCGTCTTTCGTAATTAATCATGGTCTTGTAAATCCAAGCTCACATGGTTACCAATTGCATGCAAGTCCAAATCATCCAAAAAGCAGGGGTTTAATTACATTGAATTCATCAAATCCATATGACTATCCAAAAATATTATTCAATTATTTAGAAGACGAAGATGATTTAAAACAAACTAGAGAATGTATACATGTGGCAAGAAAAATATTATCTCAACCGTCTTTAGCAAAACATGCAGGTAAAGAAATAGGCCCTGGAACTGATAAACAAACAGACGATGAATTAGATGAATATATTAGATCTAATGCCGAAACTGCCTATCATCCATGTGGCACTTGTAAAATGGGTATAGATGAAATGGCTGTAGTAGATGAAAGTTTAAAAGTTAAAGATATTAAAAATTTAAGAGTTGTTGATGCTTCAGTTATGCCCGAAATTCCAAGTGCTAACTTAAATGCTCCTACTCTTATGATTGCAGAAAAAGCAGCAGATTTAATTTTAAATTAAATTTATTTAATATATTCAAAATTTTGAGTTGTTTCATTCACACTTATGAGTTTAGCTTTATTTCTTAAATGAAAGTTAGTTGCCATCTCTGTTAATGGAGACAAAGTAACTAATCTATTCAAATGATTTGATTTTTTGATCATTTTAAATACCTCTTTTACAATTAATTTTCCTCCTCCTTTTTTCTTTGACCAAACCGTATACGCTATTGCAATTTGACCTACTTTTTGATCTCTAAGAGCACTTTGTAAAAAAGCATCTTTACTAAAATTATCAAGATCCTTAACAGTTTTAGGAATGTAATTTGTAAATGCGAAACACATTATCGCATGAATTTCGTTTTTATATTTTACCCCATAAATTTTTCTTCCATAAGAGGTTCTAAAATCATTATCAAGCTCAGGTCTTACTGGATCCTCAGTTGTGTCACATTCTTTTAAACTAACAAGTTCAGCACCTTTTACCCAATCAAAAAAATCATTAATTTTTTTGTTAAAAATTTTTTTATTTTTTCTAAATTGAACTTTAATTTTTGTTTTAATTTTTTTTGTTTTTTTTTTCATTAGTTTGAAGTTTATATAACAAAAATATTGAGATTTACTAATTTTTAGGGGCCCTTTGACATAATTCGTGGGAACAATGAAGGACCCCTAAAAACCTCGCAAGTAAAGTCTTAGTCTCTAATTGCGTATGCAATAACTCCTGTTTCTGTTACATCGGTACCTTTGATCTCAGCTTGCTTACTTAATCTAATACCAAATGTATTTTTCATTATTGCCCATATAATTAAAGAAATAACAAAAACTGTTCCGTTTATTGCTATAACTCCAATAAGCTGTGTTCCAAATTTTGCACCTGAGTTTGTAATTGGAACTGCTAAAGTACCCCAAATACCAGCAAATAAATGTGCAGGAATTGCTCCAACCACATCATCTATTTTAACTGAAAATAAAAATTTAGTTCCATACACAACTATAATTCCACCTACAGCTCCAATTAAAATTGCAGCTAAAGGTGTAGGCATTAGTGGTTCTGCAGTAATAGCTACTAGTCCTCCAATTGCTCCATTAAGCATTTGAATTACATCAGTTTTACCAAAATTTAATCTTGTAACTATCGCTGCAGCCATAACTCCACCACAGGCAGCTAAATTTGTATTAATAAATATTTTAGATACAGCAATTGCATCGTCTCCAGTACCCATTGCAAGTTGGGATCCACCATTAAAACCAAACCAACCTAACCACAATATAAAAACACCTATTGTTACTAAAGGTATTGAGGATGCTGCAAAAGGTTTTATTGGCGCTGGCACTCCTGATTTAGAAAATCTTCCAAGTCTTGGACCTAGTAGTAATGCACCTGCTAGAGCCGCAGCTCCACCAGTAGAATGGACCAAAGTAGATCCTGCAAAATCTGAAAAACCTCTAGCCGCTAACCAGCCGCCGCCCCATTGCCATCCCATTACAAATGGATATAAAAATCCAGTTAAAATTGCTGCAAACAAAAAGAATGGCCACAATTTAATTCTTTCGGCTAATGTTCCAGAGACAATTGATACTGTGGTTGCGCAAAATACCATTTGGAAATACCAGTCAGAACCATCTGCATAACCAGTTTCTAACTTACTAGAATCTGACCAAGGAATAAATTTTCCTATATACCCTCCCTCAGGTATACCGTATGCAACGTTATAACCAAAAAGCCAAAACATTATTCCTGCGATTGAAAAAAGACCAATGTTTTTTGCACAAATAACTGATACACTTTTTGAAGTTACCATTCCAGATTCTAACATTGCAAAACCAGCAGCCATAAACATTACTAGAAATCCACATACTAAAAAAAGAAATGTGTTAAATATAAATCCAACCTCTGCAGAAACAGTAGTTTCAGCAAAGCTAGGCACTGAAATGTTCATAAAAAACAATAATGCCGTAATAAATTTTAAATTTTTCATGAAAAAAAAATACTTGATTCACTTTTGTATTTAAAATGTTTTTTAAGAAATGCTGGTATGCAGAATAATTGATGTAATTTATGAATTGCTGATATGTTATTTTTCGATACTAAATTATCTTTTTAAATTAATACTTATTAAACATATAATTTCAAACATGATCGAAGCAGCAACCATTGAAGTAATATTATTAGGACTATCTTTTGTTGGCATTAAACAAGCAACATCTCCTCCTATTACATTTTTCCCCTTAAGACTTTGAATTAATCTCCTTGCTTCGTCCATATTAAAACCTCTAAAAGCAGGCTCTAAATTCGCAGTACCAGGTGCAACTGTTGCATCTAAACAATCTAAATCGAATGTAACATAAATAGGATTATCGCCTAGTCTATCTAAAATCATCTTTGAACATTTATCGTGACCTAATTCTTTATATTCATCCATTGTAATTACTTGATATCCTATGTCGTAACTTGCTTGTAACCAATCTAAAGTTCTTGGATTTCCGCGAATTCCTATTTGTGTACTAGTGCTCGGATCAACATTGCCTTGTTTAACTAAATATGATGCCCAATGTGCAGCTGATTTTTTTGCTCCTAAAAAATGATCTAATTTTTCATAACAATCTGTATGCGCATCAAAATGTACTAATGTTATTTTTTTTCCTTTAGTTAATTTTGAATTTTTTTTTGCTAAACTCTGAACAATTCCTCCGGTAATTGAATGATCGCCTCCAATTGAAACTACAGGTTTTTCTGCTTTTTCAATATAATCATAAAATTCAGAAATTCTTTCTATACATTTTTCATTATTATTTGCTTCAGGAAAAGGAACATCTCCAAGATCGTGAATTTTATTTTCTTTCCATGGATCGATTTTAAAATCAAAATGTGATCTTCTTAACATTGCTGAAATGTTTCTAACTGCTCTGGGACCTAGGTGTTGGTCTCTCTCTGTTGTACCGTTTCCAGTACTATGAGGAACTCCTACTAAAGCTATATCGCAGTTTTTTGGATCAGGATCATTTTTGCATCTAAATAAAGTTGGAATACCCCACCAATATAAAGTTTCCATCATTATTTTATCTTCTTCTGAAATCATAAGTTGAATATGACACAAATTTTATAAATTTAAAAATTAATTTTTTTTTGATATACAGCGGAAATGAGTACTCCAAATAATAATCCTAAAGGGATTTTATTAATTCTTGCTGGTATGGCAATCTTTTCAATTCAAGACGCCTTGATTAAATATGTATATGAAGATACTGCCCTTTATGAACTATATTTTGGAAGAACTGTTA
>CACGVK010000039.1:0-4836 GCA_902576565.1 uncultured Pelagibacteraceae bacterium
AAGTATACTAAAACTTTAAATGGTACTGATAATATAGTCTTACTTAATCCAAGAAATACCGATGATGGATATTTTATAGAAACTGGGTGGGTTACAAACAACGAAAATATCGAAACACCTAATTCAAAAACTGTCTGGAATATACAAGAAAATAAAAAATTAACACCAGAAAAACCGATAAAACTAGTTTGGCAAAATGATCAAGGAATAAGATTTGAAAAACATATAAGCATTGATAATAATTTTTTGTTCAATATTGATCAAAAGATTAAAAATACTACAAATAAAAAGTATAATTTTTATCCTTACGGTCAAATAATAAGGAATACTGCACCTGAAGTTACTAATTTTTACATTCTCCATGAAGGTCTCATTGGGGTATTTGATGATCAGTTAGTAGAAAAAGACTACGACGATATAGAGGAAAAAAAGTATACAAAAAATGCATCAAAAGGATGGACCGGAATAACTGATAAATTTTGGACTACAGTAATGATTCCGGAGGAAAATAAAGAGTTTAGAAATGAATTCGAATATAAAAATAAATTTAAAGTTAATTTTATTGAAACAAAGTCTACTGAAATTGGTGCAAATGAAACAAAATCTAATAATATAAGAGTAATTGTTGCAGCAAAAGAAGTTGATCTTATAGACAATTACGCGAAAACTGAAAATATTAGTAAATTTGACCTAGTAATTGATTGGGGTTGGTTTTATTTCCTAACAAAAAATTTTTTCTATGTCATACATTACTTTTTTGAACTAACTGGAAACTATGGTGTAGCTATAATTCTAGTTACAATTTGTATAAGACTAGTTTTTTTCCCACTTGCAAATTATTCATTTAAATCTATGGCAAAAATGAAAGTTCTTCAGCCTGAAATGGCTAGATTAAAGGAGCTGCACAAAGATGATAAAATGAAATTACAGCAAGAAATGATGGCTCTTTATAAAAAAGAGAAAGTAAACCCAATTTCAGGATGTTTACCAATTTTGATTCAAATTCCTTTCTTCTTTGCGATTTATAAAGTTTTGTTTGTTACAATTGAGTCAAGACACCAACCTTTCTTTGGGTGGATAGTTGATCTATCAGAACGTGATCCAACATCAATATTCAATGCTTTTGGATTGATACCATGGGATCCTCCATCTTTTTTAATAATCGGAATCTGGCCTTGTCTAATGGGGTTATCAATGTATGTTCAACAAAAATTAAACCCTGCTCCACCAGATCCAGTTCAGGCTAAAATTTTTATGTTCTTTCCATTATTTTTTAACTGTAATTTTAGCTCCATTCCCTTCAGGACTAGTTATTTATTGGACTTTTAATAATATTTTGACGATGGCACAGCAAGTCATAATAATGAAAAGAACAACTGTTAAGACTGTTCAGAAATAAAATGAAAATTGAAGAAGTAATACCAAAAGATGGACCTTCCATCAATGAAGTTAAAAAATATATAGAAAAATACAAAAATGATTTAATAGTTATAAAGTATGGCGGAAATGTTTTTATTGATAGAAATATATTTAATAGTTTTATAGGAGATATAAGTATATTAAATAAACTAGGACTTTCAATTTTAGTAGTTCATGGGGGTGGGCCACGAATTAAAAGGGAATTAGATAAATCAAATATTCAATCAAAATTTATAAGAGGTTTAAGGGTAACAGATAAAAAAATTATAAGTATTGTTGAGGATGTACTAATTGATTTTAATAATGATATTGTTAATTCTTTAAAAAAAAAAGGTTCTGAAGCTATTTCAATTAATACTAAAAAAAATAATGTAATTGAAGTGATTCCAGAGGCAAAAGAGCTAGGTTTTGTTGGAATACCAAATCAAATAAACGTTAAGACAATTAAAGATATAATAAAAAAAAAAATAGTTCCTATTATCTCACCTTTGGGCTTGGGTAAAAATAATCAAACGTATAATATTAATGGAGATATAGCTGCTGGTGCTATTGCAAAGTCTTTAAAATCTAGAAGATTGCTTTTAATGACAAATGTTGAGGGTGTGTTAAATAAAGAAAATAAATTGATACAAGAAATTTCTTCATCAGAAATTTTAGATATGGTTCAAAATGAGACTATTACTGGAGGCATGATACCTAAAATAAATACATGTCTTGATGCAGTAAATAATGGTGTAACAGGAGTGGCAATTGTTGATGGTAGAAGGCCACATTCAATTTTATTTGAACTATTTTCTGATAAGGGCGCAGGTACTTTAATCAGAAAATGAATTTAAAAGAAAAAAAATATCTTTTGCTTGATCTTGATGGAGTTTGTTACGGATCACATAACGGATATCCTTTAGAAAAAGTTTTTGGAATGGTGTCTAAACGTATGACAAAATTTATACAAGAAAAACTTAATTTAGATGAAAAAAAAGCAAAACAACTCCAAACTGATTATTTTTATAAATATAATACAAGTTTAAATGGTCTTATGTTGCACCATAATGTAGTTGGAGAAGATTTTCTAAAATATGTTCATGATATTGATATTTCTTTTATGAAAGAAGATAAAATAATGAGAAATGAGCTTGAACAATTAGATATGGAAAAATTTATTTTTACCAATGGAAGTGCTGAGCATGCTAAAAACATTTTAACACATCTTGGAATATATGATTTATTTGGAAGAGATAAAATTTTTGATATTCAAGACGCCTCATATATACCCAAACCAGCAGCAAAAACTTTTGATTTAATGGTTAAAAAATTTGACATTAGCCCAAATGAAACAATCTATATTGAGGATATTGCTAAAAACCTAAGTATTGGTTATGAAAGAGGGTGTACAACTGTTTGGTTAATTAATGACGAACATTTTGGTAAGATAGACTCTGATAAAGATTATATTTCGCATAAAATTGAAAATCTGTCTTTATTTCTAAAAGAAATAAGGTTATTAAAAAGTAAATAAATTATGTCTTTAGAAAAAACTATAAATGAAGCGTGGGAAAAAAAAGATCAAATTAGTCCCAATTCAGATCAAGGCTTAAAAGATACAATTGATCAAGTTATAAGCGATTTAGATAGCGGCAAAGTAAGAGTGGCTGAAAAAATAGAGGGCAAATGGATAACTCACCAGCATATTAAGAAGGCAATTATGTTAAGTTTTAGGATTTATCCAATGGAAAATTTAAGTGGACCTTATAGTAGCTGGTATGACAAATCTCATCTACTTAAAGGTAAGACTGCTAACTGTTATCACGCTTAATAAACTTATAATTGCTGTTAGTGAAATTGAAAGAGCTACATCTCCTCTTGCAAATGAAGTCAAAATATTAGAGGTAACTCCTCCTGGTGCAGCTGCAATTATCATTAATCCTACAGCTAGTTCAGGTGTAATTGGCAATAGTTTAGCTAATATGAGAGCTATAACAGGTAGTAAAATAATTTGGCAGCTTAGTCCTACAAAAAAATCCTTTGGCTGTTTTATAACTCTAGTAAAATCTGTTCCCGTAAGTCCAAGGCCCAAAGAAAACATTATAAAAGCCAAAGCCAATGGTAAAAAAATATCAGTTATTATTCCCATAATTTAAATTATCATTAATTGCTATATTCTAAAAGAGCTTTTACATGTTCATTTGCACTATCAGCAAGAGCATTTAAATCATATCCACCCTCTAAGACCGATACTACTTTTCCATTTGTAAAATTTTTTGTAGCTTCTAAAGTTCTTTTTGTGATTTCATAAAAATCTTTAGACTTTAATTTAAATTGTGCCAAAGGATCATCTTCATGCATATCAAAACCCATACTAATAAGTAAAAATTCTGGCTTAAATTCAATTAATCTATCTAAAACTCTATTATGTGCGTTAAGATATTCCTCTGATGTTGTCCCCGCAGGAAGAGGAATATTAAAAATATTATTATGATTACCTTTTTCATTTTCGCTACCAGTACCTGGATAGAAAGGATATTGATGTGTTGATAAGTAAAGAACATTTTTGTTGTCCCAAAAAATATTTTGATGACCATTTCCTTGGTGGACATCTGGATCCCAAATAGCAATTCTTTTGTACTTGAATTTTTCAATTAGATAATGAGCGCCTACTGCACAATTATTGTAGATACAAAAACCCATAGCTTTATCCTTTTCACTATGATGTCCAGGAGGTCGAACAGGACAAAAAGCATTTTTAAATTTCTTTTGTTCTACACCATCAATAGCTTTTATCACAGAACCTACTGCATCTATTGTAGCATCCCTACTTCCAGGTGAAACAATTGTGTCTCCATCTAAAAACTTAATTCCTTCATTTGGAAAACTTTTTTGAACCATATCAACATAATTTTCATTATGTGCTTTTTTCAAAATATTATGATCAAAATTGCTTGGTTTGTCCCATATCAAATTCTTATTTTTTTTTAATTTTTCCTTAATAGCTATTACTCTTTTTGGTTGTTCTGGATGGCCATCACCTGTCAAATGATTTGTTGATGTTTCCGAAGATATGATAGCGGTTTTCACAAAAAATAATTATCTAAAATTTTAGAATAAATCTTTGTTAGTTTTTTTAAATCGTTTAAAGATACTGCTTCATCAACTTTGTGCATGGTTTTTCCTACAAGTCCAAATTCTAGCCCTGGCGATAACTTTCGTATGAATCTTAAATCTGAAGTACCGCCAGTCGTAGATAGTTTTGGTTTTATTTTTGTAATTTTTTTTATAATATTTTGTATCATAAAAGTTGTATTATTTGGCTTAGTTAAAAAAGCTTCCCCAGAAACTCTATATTCAATTTTATAATTTGAATTTCTTTTTCCGCTTATTTTTTTGAAAATTTTATTAAGTCTTTTCTTAATAGAATTTGAA
>CACGVK010000040.1:0-4267 GCA_902576565.1 uncultured Pelagibacteraceae bacterium
ATGGTCTTAAAATTCTCAAAAATTTAAATTCCTACAATCATATTCAAGCGATAATAGTCAAAAATAATAATGTTTATAAAGAAACTACCAGAGGTACCAAAAAATTAATTCAATCTATAAAAAAAACAAAAAATAAAAACGGCATTCTTATAAAATTTCCAAAAAAGAAACAAGATCTTAGAGCTGACCTCCCAACTATTGGACTTGATACTTTTAAAGATTGTAAAAGAGCAGGTCTTAGAGGTGTGGTTGTTAAAAGCAAACAAAACATTTTCTTAGAAAGAGAAAAATGTATTAATTTTGCAAACAAAAATAGGATATTTATTCTATCAAAATGAAAAAAATATTTATTTTAACAGGTGAAGCGTCAGGAGATAAGTTAGCATCAACAGTAATTTCAAAACTTAAAAAAAAAAACCAAGAAATCGAATACTTATCAGTAGGTGGATCTAACCTCGCTGATCTTGGCATAAATTCAATCTTTGATCTTAAAGACATAACTTATATGGGTTTTACAAGTGTTTTATTTAATATTTTGAAGATTAGAAATAAAATTGAACATACGGTGAAAGAAATTATCAAATTTAATCCAGATATATTATTTAGTGTTGATAGTCCAGATTTTACATTAAGAGTTGCAGAAAAAGTTAAAAAATTAAAATCTAATATTAAAGTAATACATTATGTAGCTCCACAAGTTTGGATTTGGAGAGAGGGAAGAGTTAAAAAATTTAAGAATTTTGTAGATCATTTCTTATTACTATTTAATTTCGAAAAAAAGTACTTTGATAAAGAAAATATTAAAAATACCTTTGTAGGACATCCATTATTAGAAAAAAATAGTATTAAGATTGATATTTCAAATATTTCAAAAGGTAAAAAAATCATATCTATATTTCCTGGTAGTAGATCTTCTGAAATAAATGTTCTGTTACCTATTTTAATTGATTTTGTAAAATTGATGAATAAAAAATTTTATGAGTTTCTTTTTGTTTTTCATGCAACGGATGAAAATAAAAATATAATTATTAACAAATTAAATAAAACTAATATAGATAATGTAGAAGTAATATCTGATAAAAAAATTAAAAAAGAGATACTATTGAATTCAATATTTGCTGTATCAAAATCCGGTACAGTTTCTTTAGAAATCTGTAATGCAAAAGTCCCATCAATAATAATTTATAAAATAAATTTTATTAATTTTTTAATTATGAAATCGTTAGTAAAGGTAAATTTTGCAAATATTATTAATATTATAAATGACAGAGAAGTTATACCTGAACTGTTGCAAAATGAATGCAATGCAACAGAAATTTATAAATCAGTAGTTTATTTTTTAAAAAATCCAGACTTTGCTAAAAAACAAGTAGATCAATTCACCAAAACATTGGATCAAATAAGATCTAAAAGTTCATCTAGTGAAGAAGCTGCAAATATTCTAAGCAAATATCTTATTTCCTAATCTTTTGATAACTTCTTCTTTGCCTAATGATATAATTATATCATATATACCTGGTCCAAATTTTGATCCTGTTAATGCTATTCTCAATGGTTGACCAACACCTTTAAAATTTGTTTCATTAGATTTAATAAGATCATTAATAATAGGTTCCAAATTTTCTTTTTTTAAATCTTTAACATTTAAAATTTTATTTAAGAACTCAGAAATGATTTTTTTCGATAATTTATCAATTAATTTTAAATCTTCTTCGTTAAAGACTACTTCATCATTAATTATATATTTTGCGTTTGTATATATATCTTCTAATGTTTTTGCTTTATTTTTTAAAAATGATAGTGAATTTTTAATCTTTTCCTCTTTATTATTATTTATCTTATCTTTATAAAGAGCACAGTATTCGCTTAGCTGAACATAAAGATTTGTCTCTTCAATATTCTTAATGTAATATTCGTTCATTGATAAAATACGACTTATATCAAGTTTCGATGGTGATTTTCCTATACCGTCTAAATTAAAATGTTTTATACTCTCATCTAAATTAAATATCTCTTTATCCTTAAATGACCATCCTAATCTTAAAAGATAATTTCTTAAAGCATCTGGAATTATACCAATTTTAGAATAATCATCTAATGTAGAAGCTTTATCTCTTTTTGAAAGTTTTTTACCTTCTGTTGTATGAATTAATGGAATATGTGCGTATGAAGGAAGTGGCCATTTCATCGCTAGATAAATTTGCATTTGTTTGAATGTATTTATTTTATGATCATCGCCTCTAATGATATGAGTTATTTTCATTTCATGGTCATCTACTGCTGCTGACAAGTTATATGTTGGTGTTCCATCTTTTCTTAAAATAATAAAATCCTCAATAGTATTATTTTCAATTTGAACATCTCCTTGTACTAAATCTTTTAATTTACTAGATCCATCTATTTTACTTTTAAATCTTATAACTGGCTTGATATCATTTGGTGCATTAGCTTCATTTTTATCTCTCCATTTTCTATCATATATATAAGGAATTTTTTTTTGTTTCGCTCTTTTTTTTTGTTCTTCTATTTCTTCATTGGTGCAATAACACTTATATGCATATCCATTTTTAAGTAACTCATTTACAATATTAACATGATCCTTAATTTTTTTTGACTGCACATATTCCTCACCATCATATTTTATACCTATCCAATTTAAAGATTTAATAATTTGCTCTTTATATTCATCTTTTGATCTTTCTTTGTCAGTATCTTCTATTCTTAAATGAAAAGTTCCTTTATTATTTTTAGAATATAACCAATTGAACAAAGCTGTTCTTACCCCACCAATATGCAATGGTCCTGTTGGAGATGGAGCAAATCTTGTTGCTACTTTTGACATTGGAATTGTTTAGACTATTTTTTTAGAAGTTTCTATATAAAGATACTAAAATCCCCTGTACTTTTACTCTATCTGGTCCAAATATTTTAGTTTCGTAGTTCTTGTTCGCACTTTCTAGGGCTATTGTTTTACCTTTTCGTCTAATTCTTTTTAGCATTGCTTCGTGATCATCTATTAAAGCGACTACTATTTTTCCATTTTCAGCTGTATCAGATTTTTTTACAATAACTGTATCACCTTCATTTATTCCCGCCTCTATCATCGAATCCCCTTTAACTTGTAAGCCAAAGTATTCGCCATTTTTTTCAATATTTGCAGGCAAAGGAATTCTTTTAACTTCATTTTGAATAGCTTCTATAGGTGTTCCAGCTGCTATACTTCCTAAAACTGGAATTTCAGAATTTCCATCCTTAGAGTCCGCATCATCTAATCCTCCTTTTATTACACTTGGAGAAAAACTGTTGTAAATGTCATTAGCCGAAGCAGTTTCTGGTAATTTTACTACTTCTAAAGCTCTAGCTTTATGAGGAAGTTTTCTGATAAAACCTCTTTCTTCTAGAGCGCTAATTAACCTATGAATTCCTGATTTAGATTTAAGATTTAATGAATCTTTCATTTCTTCATATGAGGGTGAAACACCAGAAGATCTCAACTTCTTGTTGATAAATAAAAGCAGGTTTTTTTGTTTTTTTGTAAGCATAGAACAAATTAAGTACATTTATGTTCTACAAAAGTTCTACTAAATAGCAATAGATTAAAAAATCAATAAAATAAGGGATAATAAGGGGTAAATTTACTAAAGAACTGAAAAAATAGAATTATTCTCTAAATCTTTTAAAAGTGATTCACCAATTAGAAAAGTTTTTATTTTTGATTTTGCAGATATTTCCAAGAGATCTTCTTTTGATTTAATACCACTCTCAGAAATTAAAGGACCTGGATGATCTTGAAGTATATTACAAATATCATAGGTTGTTTTTATATCGGTCTTTAAGGTTTTAAGATTTCTATTATTAATACCAATCATAGCATTTTTAAATTGTAATGCTTTTTTTGCTTCTTCAACTGTATGAACTTCAACTATAACAGACATGTTAAGGGTCTCAGCTTCTTCGTATAAAGATTTTGCAACTTTGTCAGATACTCCAGCAAGAATAATTAGTATTGCATCTGCACCATAACTTCTTGCAAGATGAACCTGAAACTTATCAACAAAAAAATCTTTACAAAGAATTGGAAGATTATTTTTTTGTTTTATTTTAGAAATATGTAATAAATTGCCTAAAAAAAAATCCTCTTCAGTTAATACTGACAAACATGTAGCGTTATTTTTTTTATAAATATTAGCAATATTTACTGGATCATAATTATTAATTATAATTCCTGCAGATGGGCTAGCCTTTTTAATTTCAGCAATGATTGAAA
>CACGVK010000041.1:0-4126 GCA_902576565.1 uncultured Pelagibacteraceae bacterium
TTAATCTTTGTAGGCTATTTCTCTTGCAGACATTATCAAATCATCTGCCTCTTTTCTTGATAATGCAAAATCTTCTAAATAGCCTCTAATTTTAATTCTTTCACCTTTAACAATATCATATGTTCCTGTTAACTCGTCTGATGAAAGGTCAGCAAAATCTGTTAAAGTTAATATTTTTTGCTCTCCAAGAGTCATTAGCATTCCTGGAGTTAAGCCTTTATGATTTATTAATTTACTATCTAAACCAAGGTCTTTAATTCTTTTCGTTATTTCCTCTTGATCTTTTTTATAAAATTCTTTTGCTCTTTCAATAAGTTCTTTTGAAGTATCTTCCTCTATACCTTCTATTTTTGTCAAATCTTCAACCCTACTATCTTTTATATCATCTATAGTTGAAAATCCTTCTGCAACCAATAACTGCCCTAATGTTTCATCCAGTTCTAAGTTTTTTACAAAATTATCTGTTTTTTCCTTAAATTCAATTTGTCTCTTTTCAGAATCTTCCTGGTCAGTCATTATATTTATTTCGTAATTTAAAAGTTTTGTTGCTAATCTTACATTTTGCCCTCTTCTTCCGATTGCTTTACTCAAATTATCCTCTGTCAATATCACATCTAATTTTTTTAAATCATTATCTACATTGACTCTTAATACTTCAGCTGGAGATAAGGCATTAGAAACTACTATTGCGGGATCTTCTGACCAATTAACAATATCTATCTTCTCACCCTGCAATTCATTTACTACTGCTTGAACTCTACTTCCTCTCATTCCAACACAAGCTCCCACTGGATCTAGAGATGAGTCAATTGCTTTTACACATATTTTTGCTCTACTCCCAGGGTCCCTTGAGGAAGATTTTATTTCAATTAATCCATCATATATTTCTGGAACTTCCTGAATAAAAAGTTTTTCCATAAACTTTGGATGAGCTCTTGATAAAAAAATTTGTTGACCTCTTGGTTCTCTTCTAACATCTAAACAATATGCCTTTACTCTATCTCCAGCTTTTATATTTTCCCTGGGAATGATTTCGTTTTTTTGAATTATTGCTTCTGTTCTTCCAAGATCAACTATTATATTTCCAAATTCAATTCTTTTTACAATTCCACTTAATATTGTATCTTTTTTATCTTTAAAATCATTAAACTGTCTTTCTCTTTCTGCCTCTCTAACATTAAAACTAATTACCTGTTTTGCAGTTTGAGCTGCTATCCTTCCAAAATCAAAAGATGGTAATGGTTGAAGAACTTCATCTCCAATTTTTTTACCGTTATTTTCCTCACTTAATTCTAAAGCTTTTTCTAGACTAATTTCTAAATTTGAATTTTCTGGATTTTCAACAATTATTAATTTTCTGTAAATTCCAATATCTCCACTATCTCTATTTATTACTACTTTTATTTCATTGTCAGAACCAAATTTTGATTTAGCTGCTTTAGCAATTCCATTTTCCATGGAATCTATAATTAATTCTTTATCTATAGATTTTTCTAAAGCTACAGCCTCAGCAATTCTTAATAATTCAAGTTTATCTGCTCTACGATTTAACATATTTAATTGCTCCAAAAAAAAATGGGCCGAGGCCCATTTTGAAATTTCAACAATGTACCTGAAATATATGTATTTTTAATAATTTTTCAACTTTATTTAATTATTTAAAAATCTTTGATTTATCTGTTTTTTCCCATGAAAATGAACCATCAGACTCCGGCTCTCTTCCAAAATGTCCATAGGCTGCTGTTTTTTGATAAATAGGTTTATTTAAACCTAACATTTCTCTTATGCCCCTTGGACTTAAATCAAAATTTTCGTTAATTAATTTTTCAACATGTGCATTTTTTTCTTCATCATTATCAAATAGATCCACATATATTGATAAAGGTTTAGAAACACCTATTGCATATGCTAATTGAATTAAGCACTTATCTGCAATACCAGACGCCACAACATTTTTTGCAAGATATCTTGATGCGTATGCTGCTGATCTATCTACTTTTGTTGGATCTTTTCCTGAAAAAGCGCCACCACCATGAGGTGCTGCACCACCATAAGTATCTACAATTATCTTTCTGCCTGTTAATCCACTATCTCCATCAGGACCACCTATAACAAAATTCCCTGTGGGATTTATATAAATTTCTTTTTCATCAAGATTTCCTAATAAATTTTTTGGAATAGATTTTTCAATATACGGAGTACAAAGCTCTTTTACTTTTGCTAAGTCAACATCTTTAGAATGTTGTGTAGAAATGACCACTGATTTTACAGCATTAGGTACACCTTCTTTGTACTCAATTGTAATTTGACTTTTTGAATCTGGTTCAATTCCTTTTAACTTTCCAGATTTTCTATCTTCAGCCATTAATCTTAAAATTCTATGTGAGTAATGAATTGGGGCTGGCATTAGAACATCAGTTTCATTACATGCATATCCAAACATAATACCCTGATCTCCTGCGCCTTCATCTTTATTGCCTGATGAATCTACCCCCATAGCTATATCTGCTGACTGTGAGTGTAAGTGAGTTTCAATCTTGGTTGTATCTTTCCAACTAAATCCATCTTGATCATAGCCAATGTCTTTAATACAATCTCTTACTTTTAATATTAATTCATCTTTATTTAACTCAGGACCTCTAGTCTCTCCTGCCAAAACTACTTTATTAGTTGTTGTTAATGTTTCACAAGCAACTCTTGCTTGAGGTTCGAGTGATAAATAAGTATCGACAACCATGTCTGAAATTCTATCACATACTTTATCTGGATGACCTTCTGAAACCGACTCACTTGTAAATAAATAATCTTTTTTCATGACCTCTCCTTCGTTCAAAAATTTTTATTAAAAAAATCAAAATAATATAAATAACATTAATGTAAATAAATATCTTGTTACCATACAATACAAAAATTGTTTTTATTGGTTTATAAAAATAATCTATAACTATCATTCCCCTTTTAGTTGATTCTAATTTTTCATTAACTACTCCCAAAGGGTTAATGTATGCTGAAATTCCATTATTAGATGATCTGATAAAATTTTTACCCTCTTCTATGGATCTAAATATTGAATGTGAAAAATGTTGATCAAGTCCTATTGATTTTCCAAACCATCCATCTTCGGATATATTAATAATAAAATTATTTTTTTGGCTATGACTATTTATTTTTCCAGAATAAATTACTTCATAACATATCAATGGTATAAAACTAAAATTATTAAAATTTAAATCAATTACTTTTCTTTTGTATTTACTTGAACTAAAAGATTGATAGCCTTCGGTAATTTTTTTTAGTCCAAATTTAGATAAAATATTTTCAAAAGGTAAAAACTCTCCAAAAGGAACCAGTTTTATTTTATCATATTTTGATAAAAGATTTAGATTGTTATCTGTTACAATAAGAGAATTATAAATTTGATATCCACCATTTTCAATTTTTTGTGTACTCATACCAAGAATGATAATATCTTGATCTGAAAAGTTTTCTTGAAATAGTTTTTTATAATATTGTAAATCTTTAAAATAAATGTGTGAAAATACACCTTCGGGAAAGATATAAAGGTTTTTTTTGTTATTATTAGTTTTGCTTAAGTTAATTACTTCACTAATCAAGGGTTCCGAGTCATCGGTATTAAAAAATCTGTCTATTGTAATTTTTGGATTAATAATTTTTATTTCATAATTTACTTTTTGTTTAATAGCTTTATTAGAATTATTAATATTCCAATAGCCAAATAAAATATTTAATAAAATAATAAATATTATTAAAAAAATTCCAATTATCTTTGATTTTGTAGTATTATTAAAAAATAGTAAAACAGGTAAAGTAAATAACGTTATTGCAAATAAATTTAAAGCATAAGTCCCTATTATTGATAAAATTTGTATAGAATATATATAGTTTGTTAAGCTATAAACTATAAGGTTCCAGGGAAATCCCCCCAAAACATGTCCTCTTATAAATTCTATTATTGCAAAAATTAATGAAAAAATAAGTACGGATGAAAAATTTTTTTTTATTTTTAACAATGATGCAACATATGTAGCTAACCCATAAAATAACCCAAGAAAAAGTGGAATACCTACAATTGATATAGGTATTAATTGTTTAAATATTTCATCAA
>CACGVK010000042.1:0-4107 GCA_902576565.1 uncultured Pelagibacteraceae bacterium
GTTTCTAATCCACCTATCAATTCTTGAGTTAATAGACAATTTGTCTATTGTGTACGACTTTAACATTTTATGATTAAGCGGTTGCTTGTTTCTCTTTATCTTTTATTTCTTTAGTTGGGTCTTTCTTTTTCCTATCAACTTTTTTGGCCTCGATATCTCTATCAACAAATTCTATTACAGCCATGGGGGCATTGTCTCCATATCTAAATCCAGCTTTTATAATTCTTGTGTAACCACCTTTTCTATTAAGATATCTTTTTGCTAAAGTTTTTTTTACTTTGTTTGCTGATTTTGTATCCTGAAGCTTAGAAATTAATGCTTTAGTATTATGCAAGGTATCTAATTTTCCTAATGTTATAATTTTGTCCGCTTGTGGTCTTAAAACTTTAGCCTTGGGTAATGTTGTAGTTATTTGTTCATATTTTATAAGAGAGTTAAGCATATTCTTGATCAAAGCTTTTCTATGTTCTGAAGTACGATTTAATTTTTTATATCCAAATTTGTGTCTCATTATATAGACTCTTCAAGTTTTTTTGACAATTCAGCTATGTTATCAGGTGGCCAATTAGGTATTTCCATGCCCAAATATAAAGACATTCCATTTAATACCTCTTTAATTTCGTTTAGTGATTTTCTTCCAAAATTTGGCGTTCTTAACATTTCTCCTTCTGATTTTTGAACTAAATCACCAATATATATAATATTATCATTTTTTAGACAGTTCATTGAACGTACCGACAACTCAAGTTCATCTACTTTTCTAAGAAGATTTCTATTAAACTCTGGTTCAGTAGATTTTTCACGTACAATTGTTTCTTGTGGTTCATCAAAATTAACAAACATTCCAAGCTGATCTTGAAATATTCTTGCTGAGTACGCTAAAGCATCTTCGGCTGATATAGAACCATTTGTTTCTACCTCCATTATTAATTTATCGTAGTCCAAAGCTTTTCCTTCTCTTGCTGTACTTATTGAATAAGATACTTTTTTTACAGGACTAAACAAAGAATCAATTGGTATTAATCCTAATGGTGGCTCTTCTGGTTTATTCATATCTGCAGATACATATCCTTTTCCATTACCAACTACCATTTCCATATGAAAATTTGTATTTTCATCTAAGTGACAAATAACAAGTTCAGGATTTAATATTTTTATATCAGCAACTGGAGTTATATCTGATGCTTTTATTTCTCCAGGTCCTTTTGCATCTAATATTAATTTTTTTGATCCTTCGCTAGAACATTTAAGTGCTAAAGATTTAACATTTAAAACAATATCAGTAACATCTTCTCTAACACCTTTTATTGATGTAAATTCATGTAAAACTCCATCAATTTGTATAGCTGTAACAGCAGTCCCTCTAATTGAAGAAAGCAATATTCTTCTTAAAGAGTTACCTAAAGTTAATCCATAACCTTTTTCTAGCGGTTCAGCTATTATTTTTGCATAGGCCTTATCTTCACTTAATTGTACATCTAACTTTCCTGGTTTAATAAGTGATTTCCAATTTTTAACATTTACATCTGTGTTTTCCATTATACTCTCCTTTTTTTTGGTGGTCGTGCACCATTATGCGGCATTGGTGTCGTGTCTTTAATTGACAAAATTTTAAATCCTCTTGCCTGTAAAGCTCTTAATGCAGTTTCTCTACCAGATCCTGGTCCTTTAACTTCAACTGATAAGGTTTCCATTCCATATTCCAAAGCTTTTGAGGCTGCTGAATCTGCAGCTACTTGAGCAGCGTATGGAGTTGATTTTCTCGAACCTTTAAAACCTTTTTGGCCAGCAGATGCCCAAGATATAACGTTTCCTTCTGTATCAGCGATAGAAACAATTGTGTTATTAAAAGTTGATTGGACATAAGCAATTCCACTAAGTATTTTTTTTTTAGTTTTTTTCTTTTTAGAATAAGTACTTTTTTTTTGTACTTTTCTTTTTATCTTCGACTAGAGTTGTATTTTCTTCTTTGGTTTTGCTCATTTTTATTTTTTTAATGGAGTTAATTTTTTACCTGCTATTGCAATTGCTTTACCTTTTCTTGTTCTAGCATTACATCTGGTTCTTTGACCTCTAGCTGGAAGTTTTTTTCTATGTCTAGATCCTCTATATGTTGCAAGATCAATAAGTCTTTTTATACTTAAAGATTTTTCTCTACGCAGATCACCTTCTACTGTAAAATTTTTATCTATATATTCTCTTATTTGTAAAATTTGTTCATCTGTTAGTTGATTAACTCTTTTTGATTTTGGAATTTCTAATGCTTTACAAATTTGTTGAGAAAATCTATCTCCAATACCAAAAATATATGTAAGTCCAATTTGAACTAATTTATTTTGTGGAATATTAACACCTGCTATACGAGCCATAATTATTGGATAAAATTTAGCCTTTTATATAAGAAGATCTTTTAAAGTCAACGTATTATAAAGTAAGAATTTGCTCAATTTTTTGAGATATTTGGTTTATTTCCATAGATCCATCGACTTCATAAAAATTATCGTTTTTCGAATAATGCTCAAGTACAGGTTTAGTAATTTGCATATAGGTATCATATCTTTTTAATATTGTTTCAGCATCATCATCAGATCTTTTTTCTAAAATTTTTCTCTTTTGAATTCTTTTAATTATTGCATCTTTGTGAACATTAAGAAAAAAATATAATCTATTTTTTGATTTGATTTTTTTAACAAAATATCTAAATTTTTAGCTTGATTTAAAGTTCTTGGATAACCATCAAAAATTAGTTTATTCATTTTATTTGAGTCAAAAATTATTTTTTCAAGAAGTTGATTTACAACATCATCATCAACAAATTTTCCATCATTCATATTATTTATAATTTTTTTTCCTATTTGAGTATCTTTTTTAATTTCATTTCGTAACATGTCACCTGTGGATACTTGAAAATTATTTAATTTTTTCTCAAGAAATTTGGCTTGAGTACCTTTGCCTGCACCAGGAGGTCCAAATATTATTATGTTCACTAACTATCTACCAAATTTTGTTTTTTTTACAAGTTGCTCATACTGAGAACTCATCAATCTTGTTTGAATTTGTGTGACAGTATCTATAGCCACTACGACTACAATTAGTATTGAAGTACCTCCCAGATAAAAAGGAATTGGATAATTTGCAATTAAAAATTCTGGCATTAGACATACAAAAGCTAAATATAAAGATCCAATTGTAGTTAACTTTGTTAAAATATTATCAATATATATAGCTGTACTTTCACCTGGTCTAATTCCAGGAATAAATCCACCATATTTTCTTAAATTTTCAGCAGTTTCATTTGGATTAAAAGTTATTGAAGTATAAAAAAAAGTAAAAAATATAATTCCCGACGCATATAACAGCATGTACAATGGTTGTCCCTGAGAAAAATATGAAGAAAAGTCTAGAAATGTTTCATTTTGAGAAACATCAAAATTTGAAAAAGTAACTGGCAATAATAATAAAGCTGAGGCAAATATTGCAGGGATAACTCCAGCCATATTTATTTTTAATGGTAAATAAGAAGAGTCTCCACCATACATTTTATTACCCATTTGTCTTTTGGGATAGTTAATTAGGATTTTTCTTAATGCTCTTTCCATGAATACTATAAACATAATAGTTAAAATTAATAATATAAAGATTGCAGTTATCATTAATCCTGAAATAGCGCCTGTTCTACCAAGTTCAAATGTAGTTACTAGTGCTCTTGGAATTTCAGCTACGATTCCAGAGAAAATTATTAAAGAAATCCCATTTCCAATACCTCTTTGAGTAATTTGTTCACCTAACCACATTAAAAATATTGTACCAGCTACAATTGAGGTAACCGTAGAAATTTTGAAAAATATTCCAGGATTTATAACTAAATTTGCAGATGACTCTAAACCAACAGCTAAACCATAACCTTGCAATGTTGCTAATAGAACTGTGCCGTATCTAGTTATTTGTGTAATTTTTTGTCTTCCAATTTCACCCTGATTTTTTAAGTTTTTAAAATAATCTGTTACTCCAGTTAATAATTGAACAATAATAGAAGATGAAATGTAAGGCATTATGCCTAATGCAAAAATTGCCATTCTTGAAACTGCACCACCAGCAAAAACATTA
>CACGVK010000043.1:0-4033 GCA_902576565.1 uncultured Pelagibacteraceae bacterium
ACAACCAGAATATCCTCATTTTTTACATCTTGTTTATCTTTATACTCGTTATAAATTTCTTCAGATAAACAATGTGTAGAATCAGCTGCAATTTCCCAGTTTGTAACTTCAGAAGTTCTTACAAACGGAATTGATCCACTTCCATAATTTTCACTACCAACTTCGTTTCCTCTTTTTAATTCAATAATTTTTTCATTCTTAAGATCTTCTATAGATTTAATTAAGAACTTTCCTGAATTCTTATATTTATTTAGTTCAAGATCTAATTCAGGATTGTAAAATTTTGGTAACAGAACATAATCTTTTATATCTTTTGCGTTCATCATAAATCCTAGATGATTTTTCGTATTCGGTTTAATTTTTTTTATGAAGTCAGGAATTAAAGATATTTCATCTTTATTTATTTCCCTACCTCTTTTATCATGACCACAAGTATATGCATAGCTCATGAAAAAATTGTAATTTAATTTTGGTTTTGATGTTTTTTTAACAAACAATAAATGAGTTTTGGTTGGTGTCTTGGGTAGAAAAGTAGACATTGGCATATCTATTGATCCAATTATTTGACTATTTTTTAACAAGTATTCTACAATGTAACGGTCAGATGGATTACTCAATATGCCATCCGGAAGTACTATTGCCATACGACCACCATCTTTTAATAATTGCATGCAACGCTCTATAAAAAGAACTTGAGGAGATTCATCCTCTTTTATTTTATCAGTTTTAATCCATTCGTTATTTTCTTCATCAAGTTTCCATTTATATCCCAATTGAAATTGGCTGAGCTTATCTGTGCCTTCAACTTTAATTTTTGCACCAAAAGGAGGATTTGTTACAACTATGTCAAAGCTTTCTAATTGAATTCCATTTCTTGTATCTAAATCCCAGTCAGATGTTTTGTTTAACGAGTCTTCTCCAGGGAAAACCCCACTCTTTCCATCTCCAAGCAAAACCATATATGCTTTCGCAAGTTTCCCCAAAAAATCATCTTTTTCTATACCTCTAAAATTTGTATTAACTTTTGAAATTTTCTCTGCGTTTATCATTTCAATAGGCCAACCTAAATTTTTACCTTTTTTTTCAATTTTTGAATGTACGTGTCTTAAAGCCTCAACTAAAAATCCACCTGATCCACATGCAGGATCTATAATTTTATCATCAGGAGAAGGATCTAAAATTTTAATAGCAGTTTGTACGACATTCCTTGGGGTAAAAAATTGTCCCTGACCACCTTTTAATGCTCTGTGTATGAATACTTCAAATGCGTCTCCCACAACGTCCCTAGAACACTCAAGTAATGAATATATTTGAAGTTCGCCAACAATATAAGCAATTGATTTGGGATCCAGTTTAATTTTATCTTGATTATCTAGAACATCTTTATAAATATTTTTAGTTTCATTAAATCTCTTTTTTATTCTATTAGAAATTTCTTCTGGTTTTTCATTTATTCCAGCACGAAAACTAACAACATCATCAGGTTTTGTATATTTCTCATCGTATAGTTTTGTTAAAATTATATTAATTAATTCTTTTGCAAACTGTTCATCTCTAGTTGTTCCCGTTGCATTTCCAGCAAGATAATTTCTTATAGATTTAAAAACCTGAATTAGATTATGTGTCTTTTTTAAATCCTTTCTTTTAAATAAACCAATATCCTCAATTCTTTGGCCATATAAAGGAATATTTGGAATTTCTCTGAAATATACTTTGCCACTTGTTTCATATTTTTGAATAAAAAGTCTATCATTGCCATTGAACCAAACACCTAAACTCGCATCAGAAAAAGTTAAATATTTTTGTAATTGTTTTAATCCATCTTTTCTAGTTTTCTGCTTACATTCGACAATAATTTCAACTTGATCATTTTTTTTTTCTTTTGTAGAAAAAATTGCAATATCTACTGGAAAACTATTACCACCTGAAGGGCGAACACTTACTCTATATTGAGGGTGTGTTTTTATTAAATTTTTGGGGTAACCATAGTCTTCAACTAATATCTTTGAGAAAGGCTGAACAGCTTCAATCTCTTCAGGTTTTGCTAAAACTTTTTTCCCAGAAATATAGTCAATTAATTTATCCATACAGATCTTCATTATGCCATGTAAAAAGATCTGCTTCAAAAGGTATATTTCTAAATTTTAAGAGAGCTTTGTATTTTTCAATTCTTTCTTCCTTTTTTGTATTTTTCAAGTATTTTAGTATTTGGTCGTAAGTTAATCCTCTCAATTGATCTTTTTTTACATCTATATATTCTTCATATTCCATACCACATATTGCTTTACCTTTGTGAGGAACGATGTGTTCTGCATACGAAATGCTATCATGTGTTTCTTTTAAGATATCAAAATACCAGGCAATCTGATTTTTAGACTCGAAAAGACAATCTTTTCTATAATCAAATAGTTCTTGTTGCATATTTTGGAATTGTTAAAAATTCTAGAATCGAACTTTAACAATTATTAATATAATAATTAATAGTGGCACAAATTTGATTAAATCGTACCCCACAATGTACACCACATTTATATTTTAATTTTGTTTTGAAAGAACAATAAAATCATTTTTTTTCATAAATTTTTCTGCTTCTTCTTTTGTAGGGAAACTCCAGAGATGAACTACACGAGGCGGAACAACATTACGCCATTGAACAACTGACCAAACCTCTTTCCATATATTGGAACTTGCTTTTCTTTCTTTTGATTTTCCTATTGTATATATAAATCTTCTATGATCTTTGTAATTATCGGGGTAAGAAGGTAAATCTTTTATAATATCTCCAGTTGGATATTTTTCTTTTTTTTTATTTTTCATTAATTTGTAAAATCTTCAAGTTTTCTTCCATTTAAAACTCCACATCCATAATTTACAGTTTCACCTTCTTTTGAAACTCTTTTTAATGTTAAAATATGACCTTCTAGTGAAAAATCTAATGCGTAGTTATTGTCAGGTCTTAAAGCAAACATTTTTTTTCCTTTTACTTTTAAATTGCTATAAGGAATTTTAGTTATGATTTTTTTTCGTTTATGTAATATAAATTGTAATCTACAACACTATAATATCTAAAATCATATTTTCTATCATCCAAGGCAAAACATTCTAAAACAAAATTATTAGAATGTTCTGCCGCTTCTATTTTAGAAATAAACAATACTAAAATAATAATTATTTTAGGAAAGTGGCTCATTTCTTTTTTCTTTTGAGACCTCTAAAAAGTCGATGATTTCAGCTTCTTCTTTTCCATCATGCGTACTTTCTGCAATACACGCAACATCTTTCGGTATGTTTTTGCTTTTTCTATCTTCAGCAAAACCTTTAATACCTTGTGTAAAGACTTTATGAGGTTCTTCAGTTGCAAGTTTTATCATCCCACGGGCTACCGTACTGCACATTTCGTATTGTTCCGTTGTCATTTTTGTAGATGACGACACAATAACTCCACATGTAAATCCACGTTCCCAAGGGGCAACAAGCACCTGGACTGAGTTTGTCATACTTGGTTTATTTTCTTCTTTCATAAGTTTTATTTTAAACACATACCTAAGCTGGCATCGATTGTTTCCTCCTTTCTAAGTTTGATACCAGCCAAAGGTAATGGGGGCGTTCTATATTATTTTTTTTTTTAATTAAAACTGATAATTGTTCCTTCAATAAAAAGGAATAATTTATTCTCTAACATTTAAGGAATAAATTTTTAATAATTTTAACGAATAATTTTAAATGCTTTCCAGGTATCTAATGGGAAATTGAATCCACGTTTATTATAAAATTTTTCATTATATTTTGGTAAGTGTATTTCATTTGCTAATGATTTTTGGAAAGTCTTTATTTCATCATATTCGTCAAAAGGTCTAATTTTAGAAAATTGTTTAATATAAATTTTTTTATAATCTGGATCTTTAACAATATTTTCCACTACTTTTTTTACTGTTAAAATAGGAAATAATTTAAATCTGTTTTCATCTGTCTGAGACCCTACTTTATGAAGCTTTTTTTACTTTTTTTATCTTTAATAACAGTGATATAAAAC
>CACGVK010000044.1:0-3793 GCA_902576565.1 uncultured Pelagibacteraceae bacterium
TAATATCACTTAACTTTTTTTCATGATTATTTATCAAATGACATATTTGAATTGCTGAATTAACTCCATCATCGAAACCATATCCCAAAGGTTTATTAAAAAAGAAATGTCCACTTTTTTCAAAACCTGCTATTGCTTCATCTTCTTTTACTTTTCTCTTTATATACGAATGACCGGTTTTCCAATAAATAGTTTGACAATTATTTTTTTTTAATATTTCATCATTTTCAAATAAACCTGTTGATTTAACATCCACAACAAATTTTGACTTTGGATGTGCGTTTGAAATATTTCTTGCAATTAATAATCCAATTTTGTCAGCAAATATTTCTGTTCCATAATTATCTATCACACCAACACGATCTCCATCTCCATCAAAACCAAAACCAACATCTGCATTATTTTCTTTAACACATTTAGCAATTTCGTGTAACATTTTCATATCTTCAGGGTTTGGATTGTATTTTGGAAAATTAAAATCCAAATTACAGTCCAATTCTATTACCTCACACCCAATATTTCTTAAAATCACTGGCGCAAATATTCCAGCTGTTCCATTACCACAAGCTGCCACTACTTTAATTTTTTTTTTAATTTTATTTTTTGATAATTCTTCAATATAAATTTTATCGAAATCAGTTATTTTTTTATAAGATCCTTCGCCACTTATAAATTTGTTATTTAGTACTATTGTTTTAAGTTCAGATATTTCTTCTTTACAATGAGTTATACCTTTTTCAATTCCCATTTTAATTCCTGTCCAACCATTTTCATTGTGACTAGCTGTTATCATAGCCACTGCATCAGACTTTAATTTAAATTGTGAAAAATATATTGTCGGAGATAAACACAAACCTATATCTTCAACATTACATCCAGTAGATATTAACCCTTCTATAAATTTTTTTTTTACTTCCTCACTATAAGATCTATAATCATGACCAACAGTCACTCTTGGATTTTTAATTTTTTTACTAATTTGTGTTCCGAAGCCTTTTCCAACTTTTTTGATTCCTTCCGGATTAATGTTTGTTGGATACAACCATCTTGCGTCATATTCTCTAAAACCTAGAGGATCAATTTTTATTGAATTATCCATGTTGATATATGTACATTTTTTTAATTTTTTTATTGATATATTTTTTATATGTTCTATATATGTTCTATTGATTTCTAATTTATATAGTATATTAAGGAGATCTACATACAACATATAGTTGTTTTACAAAAAAAGTAGTAAAAAGGGAGTTAAATGAACAAAGTTTTGTCTCAGGCCATTAAGAAAGCTGTCTCTGAATTTTCACAACCGATTGCAAATGAAAGTGCTAGCAAAGCTATAGAAAAAAGACCAGATTTATTCTCTTTAAATGACTCAACTGAACTATTCCAAAATTCAAAAGGAATAACTATTAAAATAGATAGAAGTAGAGACGTTAATCTAACAGATTTCGGAAAAGCTACATTGAGTGACAGATATGTTGGAGAAAATGAGTCCTTCCAAGATTTATTCGCAAGAGTAGCCAGCCATTATGCTGACGATAATTTACACGCGCAACGACTTTATAACTATATAAGCAACTTATGGTTCATGCCAGCAACTCCGGTTTTATCTAATGGAGGAACGAATAGGGGTTTACCTATTTCATGTTTCTTAAATGAAGCAGGAGACAGTTTAAATGGAATTTTAGATCTTTGGAGCGAAAACGTATGGCTTGCTGCTAGAGGAGGTGGAATTGGAAGTTATTGGGGAAATCTAAGATCAATAGGTGAGAAAATCGGAAGAGTTGGAAAAACTTCAGGAATTATACCTTTTATAAAAGTTATGGATTCATTAACTATGGCTATAAGTCAAGGTTCTTTAAGAAGAGGATCTGCTGCATGTTATTTACCAATTGACCATCCTGAAATTGAAGAGTTTATTGAAATGAGAAGACCAACAGGTGGAGACCCAAACAGAAAAGCTTTAAATCTCCATCATGGAGTTTTAGTTACTGACTCATTCATGAGAGCAGTTGAAATGGATGAACAATGGGCATTAAAAAGTCCAAAGAACGGCGTAGTTCAATCAACTGTTTCAGCAAGAAATTTATGGATAAGATTATTAACGGCAAGAATTGAAACTGGTGAACCTTATATTATTTTTATTGATACAGTTAATAGGCAAATACCTCAACATCACAAACTAGCAGGACTAACTGTTAAAACATCAAATTTATGTAGTGAAATAACTTTGCCTACTGGACTTGATAAAGAAGGAAGAGACAGAACAGCAGTTTGTTGTCTTTCATCTTTAAATATAGAAAAATATGATGAATGGAAAGATGATGATAATTTTGTTGGTGATGTTATGAGATTTTTAGACAACGTTCTAACAGACTTTATCGAAAATGCGCCAGAGGAATTTAGTGATGCCACATATTCAGCTTTAAGAGAAAGAAGTGTTGGATTAGGAGTTATGGGACTTCACTCATATTTTCAAAAGAAAATGATACCTTTAGAGTCGGTAATGAGCAAAGTGTGGAATAAAAAAATATTTGAAAACATTCAAAAAAAAGTAGATCAATCATCAAAAGAACTTGCCGAAGAAAGAGGAGCTTGTCCAGATGCTGCTGACTACGGATTAAACGAAAGATTTTCTAATAAAACTGCAATAGCTCCAACAGCCTCGATTTCTATTATTTGCGGAGGTACATCTCCCGGAGTTGAGCCCATTGCAGCCAATAGCTATACACACAAGACACTTTCAGGCTCATTTAATGTAAGAAATAAATATTTGAAAAAGCTGTTAGCTAAACATGACAAAGATAATGATGAGATTTGGTCTAGTATTACAACTAATCAAGGTTCTGTTTCTCATCTAGATTTTTTAACAAAAGAAGAAAAAGATGTATTTAAAACAGCTTTTGAATTAGATCAAAAATGGATTGTTGAACTAGGCGCTGATAGAACTCCTCATATTTCACAAGCTCAATCAATTAATATATTTTTACCTGCTGATGTTCATAAAAAAGAGTTACATCAAATACATTTCCAAGCTTGGAAAAAGGGACTGAAAAGCCTCTATTATTGTAGATCTAAATCAATTCAAAGAGCAGAGAACGTTAATGATGCAAATTCAACAGATATCACAGCTAATGTTTATAAATCAAAAGAAAATAAAAACGATCAACCAGAATACGAGGAGTGTTTATCATGTCAGTAATAGAAAAAGTGAAGAAAAAAGATGAATTAGTTCAACCAAAAAAAATGGGTCTATTAGTAGAAAACCCAGTATACAAACCATTCAGATACCCTTGGTGCTACGATGCGTGGCTTACACAACAAAGAATTCATTGGTTGCCTGAGGAAGTTCCTCTCGGTGATGACGTCAGAGATTGGCAAAAAAATTTATCTCAACCAGAAAAAAATTTAGTAACTCAAATATTTAGATTTTTCACACAAGCAGATGTTGAAGTTAATAATTGTTATTTAAGACATTATACAACTGTATTTAAACCTACAGAAGTTTTAATGATGATGACAGCCTTTGCGGCAATGGAAACAGTGCACGTAGCAGCTTATTCACATTTATTAGATACAATAGGTATGCCAGAGTCTGAATATTCTGCTTTTATGAAGTATAAGGAAATGAAAGATAAATATGATTATATGCAAGGTTTCAATGTTAATTCAAAAGAAGATATAGCAAAAACTGTAGCAGTATTTAGTGCCTTTACAGAAGGTCTACAATTATTTGCTAGCTTTGCAATTTTATTAAACTTTCCAAGACATAATAAATTAAAAGGAATGGGCC
>CACGVK010000045.1:0-3624 GCA_902576565.1 uncultured Pelagibacteraceae bacterium
TATTCAATTCCAGGTCTCCCATTAATTGGCAATAGTTCTTTCGGAAAGACTGATGTTAGAGGTAAAAGTCTTGTTCCTTGTCCTGCTAATGGTATTATAGCTTGTCTGATCATTAAAAATTAGTTAATTGATGAAGTACCATAAATGAAAATTATTAAAAGCATAAATAAATTACACAATGATGTAAATTTTAAGGCAAATATTGGTTTTGTGCCTACAATGGGTAGTCTTCATAAAGGACATGTTTCCCTTATCGAATCTGCAAAAAAAAAATGTGATATTGTATTAGTTAGTATTTTTGTAAATCCTTCGCAATTCAATAGCATGAAAGACTATAAAAATTATCCAAAAAATATATCTAATGACATTAAAATTTTAAAAAAATTAAAAGTTAACTATCTTTTTATTCCTAAAACTAAAGAGATATACAAAAATAAAAAGGATATGAAAATTCAAATATCATCAAAAGATAAGATATTATGTGCAAAATTTAGAAAGGGCCATTTTGAGGGTGTTTTAGGAGTTATGGATCAACTTCTTAAATTGATAAAAGCAAAATACTTGTTTTTAGGAGAAAAAGATTACCAACAAGTATATTTAATAAAAAATTTTATTAAAAATAGATATAAAACAAAAATAATTTTAGGAAAAACAATTAGATTTAAAAAATCATTAGCATACTCGTCACGAAATAAATTGTTAAATAAAAAACAGATTGAGATAGCCTGCAGTATTGCTAAAAAATTAATGAAATTTCGCCTTTCAATTAATAATAATATTACTATTAGTAAAAATTTATCAACTTTAAAAAATGAAATTTTAAAATATAAAATTAAATTGGATTATCTTGAAATTAGAAACAAAACTAATTTGACAAAAAAATTTAATAAGTATAACTTTAAAATATTTATAGCTTATTATTTAAAAAATGTTCGATTAATAGATAACTTTTAATTAATTATAAAAAAAGTAAGCACCAATACCAAGAAATGAAAGGAAACCTATTACATCTGTAATTGTTGTGACAAAAACACTTGATGCTATAGCTGGATCAATATTAAACTTTTTAAGTGAAATTGGTACTAAAATTCCGAAAAGACCAGCGACGATCATATTTAGAATCATAGAAATTGATATTATTAATGACAAAGTATAATCATTAAACCAAAATTGAACTACTGCAGCACTTATTACAGCAAAAATAAATCCATTTAAAATACCAATTGAGAATTCTTTAATTACATTTTGCGTAAAATTATTTTTTGTTAATTCATTCGTTGCAATAGTTCTAATAGTAACCGCCAATGTTTGCATTCCTGCGTTTCCTCCCATTGAAGCTACAATTGGCATAAGAACTGCTAAAGCTACTACTTTTTCTATATCTTCCTGAAAAAAACCAATTACAATTGATGCTATTATAGCAGTAACCAAATTTAACAGAAGCCAATTAAATCTTCTTTTAGTTTTTTTAAAAATACCATCCGTTATTTCCTCATCACCTACTCCAGCTAATCTTAAAGCATCTTCCTCGGCTTCTTCCTTCAATACTGTAAGAACATCATCACTGGTAATCATTCCAACAAGTTTATTATTTTTGTCAACTACACAAGCAGAGTTTAAATTATAATTCTCAAATAAGTGACCCACTTCTTCTCTGTCCATATCTACAGGAATTGAAAGTTGAGACTCATTCATTATCGATATCATTTTATTCTCTCTAGATGTTCTTAATACCTTAGATGATGGTACGGTTCCTATAGGTTTAAATTCATTATCTACAATAAAAATTTCTAAAAATTCCTCAGGTAAATCTTTATTTTCCCTTAGATAGTCTATAGTTTGACCAACAGACCAGTTACTCGGAATTGCTGTAAATTCTCTTTGCATAATCCTTGCTGCTGAGTCCTCAGGATAACTTAAACTTTCTAATAGTATAAATCTATCTTTTGGTGGAAGTGAACTTAAAATATTATTTTTAGTTTTTTCATCAAGATTTTCAATAGTTTTAGTTGCGTCATCAGATTCTAAGTTTTTTAAAATATAGACTATTGATTCAGTTGATAAATATTTGACTATTTCTGTTTGAATTGATTCATTTAGCTCAACAAATACTTCAGGGTCTATTTTAAAATTGTTTAGTTTAATTAATTTTTCTCTATCATCTTCATTTAAATGTTCAATAATATCAGCAGCATCAGCAGGATGAATTTCTTTAAATGAATTTGAAATAAATACGGCATCATTATTAGCAATTTTTTCTGTAACAACCTTTATATACTCTTTGTTAAACTCAAAATTTACTTTTTTATCTTTAATTTTCCTCACTAAAGTCATACAAAACCTTTATTTAATAAGGCACTTTTAATGCAAAATTTTTATAATACAATTTATTAATGACAATTGAGATAAAAAAATCAATAAAACCAGTAAATTATTCATTTGCAATTAATACACTTGAAAAAAGAGTTGAAAAATTGATTAACAATCACAAGGGGAAAGAATTGATATGGTTTTTAGAACATCCGTCAATTTATACTGCTGGATCAAGTTATAAAAAAAGTGAAATTTTGGATAGTAGAATAAAGTTAATAAGAACTAAAAGAGGTGGAAAAATAACATGGCATGGACCAGGTCAATTAATTTGTTATGTAGTTATAGATCTAAAAAAAAGGGACAAAGATATAAGAAGGTTTATAAATTTATTAGAACTTTCTATTATAAATACACTTAAAGAATATAAAATAATTACTTTTTCAGATAGAAAAAATATCGGTATATGGTCTAAACTTAATAATAAAAAAGTTAAAATTGGTGCCATAGGAATAAGAGTTAGAAGATGGGTGGCTTACCATGGCTTTTCACTGAACATTACAAATGATCTAAATAATTATAAAAAAATAATCCCTTGTGGTTTAGATAATTACAAAATTAACAAGTTATCAAATTTAAAAAAACAAAATTATAAAAATATTACAAAATTATTAGAAAAAAATATTCTTAGTTATTTAAAAGTTTAATTTTTTTAGACACTAAAAATTTTTTAAAGTAAGCTGGAATTGGCGCTTTATAATTAATTTTATCTCCATTGACCATAAATTTAATTTTATATGCGTGAAGCATAAGATTTTTATTATTAGATTTTTTGAATAAGTCTAAGCTATATTTTTTGTCACCTACAATGGGATGTCCGATATTAAGAAGCTGCTTTCTAATTTGGTGTTTTCTTCCAGTTATAGGTTTAAGTTCTAAAAGAGTAAAATTTAAGTTTTTGTCTAGTACCTTATAATGAGTTATTGCTTTTTCTACAATTTTTTTTTCATTATCATATTTTACTAAATCGTGAATTAAATCACCACTAGTTTTTTTTACATCGCCATTACATATGGCTAAATATGTTTTATGAATTTTTCTTAGTCTAAATAACGATGTAAAAAATTGTGCCGTATTTCTATTTTTTGCAATTATTAAAATACCCGAAGTATCTTTATCTAGTCTATGAACTGTGTAGGGCTTAGATTCCTTAAAAAATTTACTTTTACTGAATATATCAATAAGATTTTTTCTAGATTTTGTACCACCTTGAACAGATATGCCGGATGCTTTATTTATAACCAAAAATTCTGA
>CACGVK010000046.1:0-3387 GCA_902576565.1 uncultured Pelagibacteraceae bacterium
GCATCTGTTGTTTGAATTTTTGAATTTTCTTCTTCTAATAATTTTTGTTGATTTATTGTTTGTGGATCTGGTGCAAAAAATAGACCATATAAAATTATTACTGCGGCACTTAAAGATATTGCTGCGATAACATTTTTTGCATCCATTTAATTTCCCTTTTTTTTCACTGGATCAAATCCTTCTCTACCGCCTAAAAATTTTATTGGATGACATCTAAGTAATCTTTTAACCCCCATTAAAAATCCTTTGAGAAGACCATGCTCGTTTAACGAGTCTATGAAGTATTCAGAACATGTAGGTAAGAATCTACAATTATTTCCTAAATATGGTGATATAACCAACTTATAAAGTTTAATTATGTTGATCAAAGTTTTTTTTACAATTTTCATTATCTTATTTTTTTTAAGTCAACAAAAAGCACTTCTTTAATTTTTTCATAGGGATCATCAAATATATTTTTTTTTGCAATGAATAAATACGAGTAATTGAGATCTAATTTAATTTTTTTAACGCTATCATTCATTATATTTCTTAGTCTCCTTTTTATTTTATTTCTTATAACAGCATTACAAAACCAATATTTAATTTATTATTATTTTTGTAAGGCAGTTTTCTAAAAAAAATAGTTGAATATTTATTTGAAATTTTTTTTCCATTTAAAATATATTTAAAATCATCATTTTTAGAAAGGCTAGAGATTTTACTTCTCATTATACCGTTAGTTTTTTTCTTCCTTTCTTCCTTCTTCTTTTGAGCAGTTTTTTTCCACCTTTGGTTTTCATTTTTGATCTAAAACCATGTCTTCTTTTTCTTACTAATTTACTAGGCTGATATGTTCTTTTCATAAGATAATCTATTTAATGTTAAAATTTGGGTAGTTATAGAAAATATATATATATAAGTACAGAAAATTTTAATAAGCTATTTACATGACCAAAAGTAGTAAAATAAAAATATTATTGGGCAGCTTCTACCTTATAATTATTATTGTGTTTTTGTGGTACTTTTTTAGTTATTTTACTATTAAAGAACTAACAAGTTATGATTTTTTTAAAAATCACAGGGATTATTTAGCAGATGTAAAAGAGTCTAATATTATGCTCTCTAGCATTCTTTTCTTTATTTTTACAGTATTCTGGGTTCTCATGTTAGGTTTTGGTTCTCCTATCCTTTTACTAGCAGGATTTATATTTGGAAAGTGGTTAGGTTCTTTGCTTGCAGTATTTGCCCTATCTACTGGAGCAACATTTGTTTACATATTTTCTAATTTTTATTTAAAAGATTTAGTAAAGGAAAAATTTTCAAAAAAATTTAATTATCTAAATGAGAAATTCAAAAAAAATGAATTTAATTTTTTTTTAGTTTATAGATTTGTAGGCGGAATTCCTTTTGCTATTTCAAACATTTTACCAGTTTTATTTAATGTAAAAATTAAAAATTACTTTTTTGGCTCAGTAATAGGAATGTATCCTCAAATTTTAGTTTGGGTCTCACTTGGAAGTGGAATTGAAAAAATAATTGATCAAAATTTAGAACCACCAACATTTATGCAACTCTTGATGTCAAAAGAAATTTATATTCCAATTTTAGCTTTATTTGTAATTCTACTTTTAGCTTTAGCATTAAAAAAATTTTTTTACTCAAATTAAGTGGTGCCCCCACCCAGAATTGAACTGGAAATTCATCCTTACCATGGATGTGTTATACCATTTAACTATAGGGGCAAAAAACTAAGATTAGTGTATAAAGTAAAATTTTTCAAATTATTGCCTTAATTTTTTATAAAAATAAGCTATATCTATCACAGGAAATGTTGTTATGGGAATTCACTACGATTATAAATCCACAAGGGGCGCTAAAGCCATGGAGAAGCAGGCTAAACGTGAAAAAAAACTTGCTGAAAGAAGAGCAAAGAAGCAAGCAAAGATAGGTTCGACAATTAAAAAAGAAGATAAAACTATTCCTTTAGATCAAGTAATAACACTAGATCACCTTACAAATCCTGATAAAAAATAATGCAAAAAAAAGAAAAGTTAAGCAAATTAGAAATTGCTCTAAGAAAAAATTTAAAAAAAAGAAAATTATTTATTAAAAAATTTAAAAAAAAAAAAGAAAATGACAGTTCAATCAGACAAATGGATTAAAAAGATGGCTAAAGATCATTCGATGATCGAACCATTTGAGGATAAACAGATTAGACAAGATAAAATTTCATTTGGAGTTTCATCATATGGGTACGATGCAAGAGTATCTGATGAATTTAAGGTTTTTACTAATGTTAATTCTGAAATAGTAGATCCAAAAAACTTTAAACCAACAAGTTTTGTAACTAAGAAATCTACAGAATGTATTATTCCTCCAAATTCGTTTGTTTTAGCAAGCACTGTTGAATATTTTAAAATACCAAGAGATGTTTTGGTAATCTGTTTAGGCAAGTCCACATATGCAAGGTGTGGAATTATAGTAAATGTAACTCCATTGGAACCAGGGTGGGAAGGTCATGTTACATTAGAATTCTCAAATACAACACCACTACCTGCTAAAATTTATGCAAATGAAGGTGTGGCTCAATTTATTTTTCTTAAAGGAAATGAACTTCCCGAAGTATCTTATGCTGATAGGAAAGGTAAGTATATGGGTCAAAAGGGAGTAACTTTACCCAAAGTATAAAGATGGAAAAATTTATAGTTCAAGGTCCTTGTAGATTAAAAGGATCAGTAGAGATCTCTGGAAGTAAAAACGCATCTTTGCCAATTTTAGCTGCAACGTTACTTTTCGATGAAGTAGTTGAATTAAAAAACTTACCAAACGTTAAAGACATAGATACAATGCTATCTTTACTTGAGTCTTTTGGTTCAATAATAAAGATAGATAAAAAGAAAAATATAATAAAAATTTATAAAAAAAAAAAAATTAAAACTTTAGCTTCTTATAACTTAGTAAAAACAATGAGAGCAGGAATTTTGGTATTGGGACCATTAATAGCAAAATATAAAAATGCTATTACTTCATTGCCTGGAGGATGCTCAATTGGAGCTAGGCCAGTTAATCATCACTTAAATTCATTAAAAAAAATGGGAATGAAATACTTTATTAAAAAAGGATATATTCATGCAAAAGTAGACAAAACATTAGTTGGAAATTTAATTAGATTACCCAAAATTTCTGTAGGAGCTACAGAAAACCTAATAATTGCTTCATGCTTGGCAAAAGGAAAAACAACAATTAAAAAACTGCGCCATAGAGCCCGAGATAAAAGATCTTTGCAATTTTCTAATTAAAGCAGGAGCAAAAATTAAATGGATTGGGAAAAGAACAGTTGAAATTATTGGTGTAAAATCTTTAAAAAGTATCAGCTATACTGTAATGGGTGACAGAATAGAATGT
>CACGVK010000047.1:0-3316 GCA_902576565.1 uncultured Pelagibacteraceae bacterium
TTCTGGTCTTCTCATTAATAGTTGCATTGCAATTAAAGAGCCAAATGAAAAACCAGCTATCCAACATTGTGAATTATCAAAGTTTTCTCTTTCTAGCCAATCTAAAGCTGCAGCAGCATCAGCCAGTTCACCTTGCCCGTTATCAAAGTCTCCGTCACTTTTGCCAACACCTCTAAAATTGAATCTGCAAACTGAAAAATCATTTTCCATAAAAGTATTAAAAGTTTCTACAACTACTTTGTTATTCATTGTTCCACCGTACTGCGGATGAGGATGTAACATTAAAGCAATTGGTGAAGTATTTTTTTTACTTTTATAATATTTTGCTTCTATTCTTCCTGCTGGCCCAGGGATGAAAATTTCTAAAATTTTACTGTCCATATATTGTTATTGATAATCAATCTCAAAAAAATTTAAGTTTTTCTATCAAAGTTGAGTATTAAAAAGCAAGTTTTATATTTTGAATACTTGACTAATTTAGTCGGGTATATATATAACCCAATAAAATGTGGGATTATGAAGCTAACATCTAAAGGAAGATACGCTGTAATGGCTCTTGCTGATATTGCAAAATTTGATGCAATTGGGCCAGTTTCATTAAGAGATATATCTCTTAGACAAGGTATATCCATACTTTATTTAGAACAAATTTTTTTAAAATTAAAAAAGCACAATATTGTAAATAGTATAAGGGGAATAAATGGAGGCTATACTCTAATTAAAAATCCTGAAAATTTGAAATTGTCAGATATTTTTAAAGCAGTAGATGAAAAAGTAAAAACAGTAAGCTGTAATAAAAACTCTAAAAAAGGATGTAATGGAAAATCAAATAAATGCATAACTCATAATCTTTGGGATGAATTAGAGATACATATAAATACTTTTTTTGAAAAAAGAAGTTTAAGGGATTTAGTAAATAATAATAAATAATGAAAAAAGAAGTAGAAAATTTAAAAGAATATAAATATGGTTTTACGACCGATGTTGAAAATATTAGAGCACCAAAAGGTCTGAATGAAGATACTATTAAGTTTATATCAAAAATAAAAAAAGAACCTAAGTGGATGTTAGAATGGAGACTTAAGGCTTTTGAAAGATTAAAAAATTTAAAAGAACCTAATTGGCAAAAGCCAAAATATCCAAAAATTGATTATCAAGATCTTTATTATTATTCTGCACCAAAAAATGCTTCTACCAAAACAAAGAATCTTAAAGATTTAGATCCAAAAATTTTAGAGACCTATAAAAAATTAGGTATACCTCTTGAAGAACAAAAAAGACTAAATGGGATTGCTGTTGATGCAGTTTTTGACTCAGTTTCTGTTGCGACCACATTTAAAGAAAAATTAAATGAAGTAGGTGTAATTTTCTGTTCAATTTCTGAAGCAATACAAAAACATCCTGATTTAGTAAAAAAATATTTAGGATCAGTAATTCCAACTACTGACCATTATTTTGCGACTTTGAACTCAGCAGTTTTTACAGATGGTTCATTTGTTTATATACCTCAAGGAGTTAGATGTCCTATGGAATTATCTACTTATTTTAGAATAAATGCTTCCCAAACAGGTCAATTTGAAAGAACTCTTATAATCGCGGATAAAGGAAGTTATGTAAGTTATTTAGAAGGTTGTACAGCACCTATGAGGGATGAAAATCAACTTCATGCAGCTAATGTAGAATTGATTGCTTTAGATGATGCTGAAATAAAATATTCGACTGTACAAAATTGGTACCCAGGTGACGAAAATGGAAAAGGGGGAATTTATAATTTTGTTACTAAAAGAGGTTTATGCAAAGGAAATAATTCTAAAATTTCTTGGACGCAAGTTGAAACTGGATCAGCAATAACATGGAAATACCCGAGTTGTATATTAAAAGGAGACAATTCCATAGGTGAGTTTTATTCTATAGCTATTACAAACAATCATCAAAAAGCTGATACGGGAACCAAAATGATTCACTTAGGAAAGAATACTAAAAGTAAAATTATCTCAAAAGGAATAAGTGCTGGTTTGTCAGATATGACTTATAGAGGATTAGTAGATATCTCAACGAAAGCGAATAACGCAAGAAATTATACTCAGTGTGACTCTTTATTAATGGGTAACAAATGTGGAGCACATACTGTGCCGTATATTAAAAATAAAAATTTGACATCTAATGTAGCTCATGAAGCAACAACATCTAAAATAAGTGAGGAACAACTTCATTATTGTCAACAAAGAGGGTTAAATCCTGAAGAAGCTGTAGGTTTAATAGTAAATGGTTTTTGTAAAGAAGTACTTCAGCAATTACCCATGGAATTTGCAGTAGAAGCTCAAAAATTAGTGGGAATTAGTTTAGAAGGAAGTGTAGGTTAAATGTTAAAAATAAATAAATTAAGCGCAAGTATTCAAGAAAAATCAATTTTAAAAAATTTTACACTTGAAATAAATCCTGGTGAAGTTCATGCAATAATGGGACCAAATGGATCGGGAAAAAGCACCTTGTCAAATATTTTGTCTGGTAAAAAAGGTTATGAATTATCTGGAGAAATTCTTTTTGAAAATAAGGACCTATTTGCGTTAGAAACAGAAGAAAGGGCTCATAAAGGTATATTTTTAGCATTTCAATATCCTCTTGAGATACCGGGAGTAAATACAAATATATTTTTAAAAACTTCACTTAATGCAATTAAAAAAGCAAGAGGAGAAAAAGAACTTGATGCTATAGAATTTTTGAATTTAGTAAAAAAAAAAGCAAAGGAACTTAAATTTGACGAAGACAAACTGAATAGACAATTAAATGTTGGTTTTTCTGGAGGTGAAAAGAAAAAAAATGAAATTTTACAAATGTCAATTTTAAATCCCAAACTTTCAATTTTAGATGAAACTGACTCAGGATTGGATATAGATGCTCTTAGGATAGTAGCAGACGGTGTTAATTCTTTAAGAAAAAAAAATAATTCTTTTTTGATAATAACCCATTATCAGAGACTATTGGAATACATTAAACCTGATTATGTTCATGTTCTTATGAATGGAAAAATAATTAAATCAGGAGGACCTGAATTAGCTTTAGATTTAGAAAAGAAAGGTTATGAAAATTTTAATTAAATGGAAGAACAACTTAAAATAGATTTTGATAAAATAATTAAAAATTCAAATTTTTCTGAAAAAGATATTAGATTTAAGAAAGATAATTTAAATAAATTTATTAGCAGTGGTTTTCCAAATAAAAAACTTGAAAATTGGAAATTTTCAGATTTAAACCAAATTATAAATAAGAATATTGGTAATCTAAGTTTCTATAATGATTATTCATCTCCCAATAA
>CACGVK010000048.1:0-3258 GCA_902576565.1 uncultured Pelagibacteraceae bacterium
TTCTGGAAAAAAGTCTTTTTGCTGCATCGCAAAAATTGCACATTGGCCCTGTGTACATAGTTATTGTTTTCATAACTTATATATAATCATTTTTATTTATTTTTCTCCTTATTTCTTTTCTTGATAATTCGAATTTTTTTCTATGTTTGATACTTTTGTTTTTTGCTCTTTTTCTCCATAATCTGAAAGAGGAAGGTTTTAAAGATTTTCTCATTATCTTGATTACATCTGACTCTGATTTTCCAGTTTTATTTTTTATATCTTCGAAAGTTATCCGATCTGCCCATGCTGCCCAGATGACCCAATCTGGACTACTTGATTTTGGCTCAGGATTTTTGACTCTGGTTGTGGGCCTGTGACTTTTTTTCATCAATTTTTAATAAATCTTAAAAAAATGATTAATGCAATTCTTACGAGGTGTGATATATTACTCTTTAGATAGTCCTATCTAGCCATCTTTAGCTCCCGGTTTTTTAGGGCTATCCATCGAATTTTCCAAAATTAATAACTTTTAATTGTAATTGCATTAACCTACTCAATTACTTAAATTACCTGAAAAATGAATTTAGGTCATGGAAAAACACCCCTTCAAAAAAAACAACTTAATTTTGAAGATTTTATTAGACAATTAAAAAATTTAGTTGATGAATTAAATCTTAATAAAATTCACCTTGTTGGTTTTTCGCTAGGTTCTCTTATAGCAAGACATTTTGCTGCAATTTATGAGAATAAACTTAGTTCATTAACTCTTCATGCATCTATATATAAAAGATCGGATGAGCAGAAAATAGTAGCTAAAAACAGATTTGAGCTAATGAAAAATGATAGGCCGGCATCAAAAGATAGAGCTATTAGACGATGGTTCTCAGATACGTATATAAAAAACAATAAAGAAATGTATGAAAAAATTTTTAATATTTTAGATTCAAATGACTACAATAATTTGCTTAAAGCATATAAATTATTTGTAAATTATGAGGATAATGATCAAATGCTTGAAAATATTAAAACAAATACTCTTGTAACTACTGGACAATATGACGTAGGATCAACAACTAGTATGGCGAAAAATTTAGCAGAAAACATTAAAAAATCAAAATATATAGAAATTAGCAATGGCAAACATCTTTGTAATATTGAATGCGCAGATGAATTTAATAAAGCTATAGAATTATTTGTCGACCAAAATTATGACGAAGCTTAAAGAATATAAAATGTTTATAAATGGCTCTTGGGTAGAGTCAGAAAGTAAAAAAACTTTTGATACCTTAAATCCAGAAAATAATGAACCTTGGGCGAAAGTTCCTGAAGCTAACGCCAAAGACGTGGACAATGCTGTAAGGGCAGCCCACAAAGCATTTGAGGGTGAATGGCCAAATTTAATTCCAAGAGAAAGAGGAAAGTTTTTACGAGCTATCGGAAATCAATTAAGAGAAAATGCAGAACTATTAGGAAAAATAGAAACAAAAGATACAGGAAAACTTTTTAGAGAAACAAATAAACAGGCAAATTACATTGCAGAATATTATGATTACTACGCAGGATTAGCTGATAAAGTTGAAGGAACAGTTTTACCAATTGATAAACCGAATATTCAAGCTATTACAACTAGAATACCTATAGGTGTGGTAGCTGCTATAGTTCCTTGGAACTCACAAATGTTTTTAACTGCAACCAAACTTGCTCCAGCACTAGCAATGGGAAATACTGTTGTAATAAAATGCTCAGAGCTTGCACCTGCAACAATGTTTGAGTTTGCAAAACTTATAGAAAAAACTGGAATTCCAAAAGGTGTTGTAAATGTAATTAGTGGATTTGGTGATCCTTGTGGCAAAGCATTAACTTCTCATGACCTAGTAGAAAAAGTTGCATTTACAGGTGGACCTGAAACAGCCAGACATATAATTAGAAATTCAGCAGAAAATCTCTCTGAAGTTAGCCTCGAGTTAGGAGGAAAAAGTCCTGTTGCTGTTTTTAATGATGCTCATCAAGAAAATGCTATTAATGGAATTACAGCGGGAATCTTTGGAGCAACAGGCCAAAGCTGTATAGCTGGCTCTAGATTATATATACAAAATAAAATTTATGACGAATTATTAGAAAAATTAATTAATAAAGCAAATAAAATTAAAATAGGGCATCCAATGGAACCTGATACCGAAATGGGACCTATAAGCAATTTCAAGCAACTTGAAACGATCGAAAAGAATATTAAACTAACCTTAGAACAAGGTGGAAAAATTAGATGTGGAGGAAAAAGAGATTCTTTTTCAAATAAAGGTTATTATTTTCCACCAACAATTATTGAATGCGATAACCACAACTTACCTACTGCAGAAAATGAATTATTTGGTCCAGTTTTATCAGTTATGAAATTTAATGATGAAGAAGAGGTTATAAAGAAAATGAATGATAATAAATATGGTTTATCTTCTGGTGTATATACTAAAGATTTAGCTAGAGGTTTAAGAGTTTCAAAGGCAATACGTGCAGGAATAACATTTGTAAATACTTACAGGCTAATATCTCCATCTGCTCCTTTTGGAGGAATCAAAGATAGTGGATATGGAAAAGAAGCTGGAATTGATTCAATTAAAGACTACACAAGGGTGAAAACAACTTGGTTTTATACTTCAGATGAACCATCACTTGATCCTTTTTCAATGAGATAAAATTGTCATTTAAACATACATCATTAATTATTTTGGTAATGTTTTTATTAGGAAGTGCATATCCAATGGGTAAATTTGGACTTAACGCTTCATCTAATCCAATTTTATTTGGGGCATTAAGAATGGGGATTGTTTTTTTGTGTTTACTACCATTTTGTCAGCTAAAGATACCTCCAAAAAAATATTTCTTACCTCTATTTGGATTTTCTGTATGCATGGGTGCAGGTGTAAATATGTTTTTATATTTATCTATTGATGCAGCTTCAATATTAGCACCTATCACTATTGGTGCTCAATTATCAATTCCTTTTGCAATTATATTAAGTTCATTATTTCTTTATGAAAGCATAAGCTTAAAAAAATGGATTTTAATATTTACATCATTTTTTGGAATTATCTTAATAGCTTTTGATCCAAAAATTTCAGAAGAAATTTTAGCTACATTGTTAATTTTCGCCATGGCATTTTTTTATGGTTTGTCTCAAGTATTCTCAAGATATCTTAAAGATCTTGATGTAAAATTTACTAATGCTTTTATGGGTTTTATAGGTTTTGTTATTTTAATAATTATCTCTTACTTCTTTGA
>CACGVK010000049.1:0-3239 GCA_902576565.1 uncultured Pelagibacteraceae bacterium
AATCCTTTAGACTTTATTAATCTAAGGATTTTTTCAGATAAGTTTTTTGATTTCATTTGTTAAATTTTCAACTCTTATAGATGTTTCTTCACCTGTTTTAAGATTTCTAAATTTTACTTCACCTTTTTTAATTTCATCTTCGCCATAAAATATCACTCCAAAACATTTTATTTTGTTTGCGTACTCCATTTGTTTTTTTAATTTTCCATCGCCTGGATAAATTTCTGAGCTGATATTTGCCTTTCTAAGTTTATTCAGTATTTCTACGTATTGCTTAGTGTTATTTTTATCAAATACACAAATCATGATTGGTCTTGTAGATTTTAAATTGAAATCTTTTTTTTGCATTAAAGCAAAAACGAGTCTGTCTAAACCTACTGATATTCCGGTCGCTGGATAGTCAAGATTCCCAAAGTTGCTTACAAGATTGTCGTATCTACCTCCACCACCTATAGAGCCAAATTGAATATTTTGTCCTTTTAAATTTTTTACCTCAAAATTTAAATTAACCTCAAAAATAGGACCTGTATAATACTCTAATCCTCTTATAATTGATGGATCAAACTTATAATTTTTAAAGTTATATGCATTAAATATATTTATAATTTCTAATACATCTTCGGTATCTGGTTCATTATTTTTTAAAGTTTTTTCTATTATTTGAATCTGATCTTTTTCTAAGTTTGCACCTTTTGTATAATCTCCTGACTTATCTTTTCTACCTTTACCTAATAATTTCTGTACTTCATTCCATCCAAGTCTATCAATTTTATCAAGAGCACGTAGAGTAGTTGTTTTTTGTTCATCAGAAATAATATTTAATTTTTTGAATAGATTATCTGTAAATTTTCTAGAAGAAATTTTTACTATATAGTCAGATTTATCTAACCCACACCTTTCTAATATTTCAGAAATTAATACACAAAGTTCTGCATCAGCCTGTAGATTATTTGTTCCAACATAATCTGCATCAAACTGAAGAAATTCTCTATATCTTCCAGGTCCAGGTTTTTCATTTCTCCAAACAGTTCCTAACTGATAGCGTTTAAAAGGTTTTGGAATTTCGTTATAATTTTTTGCAACATATCTCGCTAAAGGTGCAGTAAGATCATATCTTAGTGAAATCCATTTATTTTCATCTTCAAAAGAAAACACTCCTTCACCTGGTCTTTCCTTATCAGGTAAAAATTTGCCAATACTATCCGTATACTCGAAACTTGGTGTTTCGAGATATTGAAATCCATATTTGATCATTACCTCTTTAATATTAGATATTACAAAGTCTCTTATTAATAGTTCTTTTTCTTGTCTATCTATAAAACCTGATGGCAATTCTTTAGAAGGTTTTAATTTTTTTTCTTTTTGCATTTTTTGGTACACGAGGGCAGATTCGAACTGCCGACCTTCGGTTCCACAAACCGCTGCTCTAACCAGCTGAGCTACTCGTGCTCCTCTTATTGTTTTATACTAAATGTGGATAAAATTAAATTTAAAATGATTAAATAGCTAGCTTGCAGCCAGCATGAAAATGGTGTCTGTGAGTGTTTTTTGTTGTTATAACGTTTTTAATCATTGCGTTGTAAATAACATCTATTTTTTTAAATGCAAGAGAGAATTGCATAGGAATAAATAAAGCTTAATTAAAAAAACTTTAAATATCCCTATACAAACTGATTGAATTAGAATTAAGAGGTTTTTTGCAGTTTTACTGCGGCAGGACCTTTTTCTCCGTCTTCAACTTCAAATGTAAGTTCGTCACCTTCGTTTAAATATCTTAAACCTGCTTCTCTTACAGCTGAAGCATGTACGAAAACATCTTTTTCTTTATCTTCACGTTCAATGAAACCATAACCTTTTTTACCATTGAACCATTTTACTTTACCTTTTAGACTCATTATTACTCTTTCTTTGTTTAGTTTACTTAAGCTAAAATTTAGCTTGGCCCTTGTTAATTTATTTTAAAAATTATTGCAAGCTTTATAGTGAAGTAAATTGCCTTAATATAGTGGTGGCCTTGGTAAGAATCGCACTTACGACACATACCTTTTCAGGGTACTGCTCTACTACTGAGCTACAAGGCCTTTAAAATCTGAATATAATTCTTCCTTTGGTAAGATCATAAGGAGTAACTTCTACAGTAACATTATCTCCTTGCAAAACTCGAATTCTATTTTTTCTAAGCTTACCTGCTGTGTGAGCTGTAACAATGTGATTATTTTCCAATTGGACCCTAAACATCGCATTTGGTAAAAGATCAATGACTTTACCTTTAAACTCAAGTGTATCCTGTTTTGCCAAATTTAACCTTTCCTTATTCTAGATTTAATACTTAGAGTGTGACCATATAATTGTTCAAACTCGGAAAGAGTTATAGCTGGATTAGAAATTTTTTCTACCCCTAATTTACTAAGTGTTACAACAGAGATTTTTTTAATAAACTCATTAATATTTAAGCCTGAACTGAATCTTGCAGACCCTGCTGTGGGCAATACGTGGTTTATCCCTACGGTAAAATCACTTAAGCACATTGGAGAATATTCTCCATTACAAATACTTCCAGCATTATAAATTTTATTTGAATATTTGTTATAATTCTTAACCAATAATTCTAAATGTTCAGTGCTTATTGTATTAATTGAATCGATAATTTGTTTATCGTTATTAACTAATAAAATAAGACCGTTTTTTTTTAAAGATGATGTTGCTATTTTTTTTCTAGGCAAATTTTTTAAAATTATTTTAATTTTAGTTATTACTTTTTTAATTATACTTTCATATTTTGTAATAAGTATACACTGACTATCATAATCATGCTCAGCTTGGGAAACAAGTGAAGTTGCTATTTGATTTATATTTGAATACTTATCGGCTAGTACACAAATTTCAGATGGTCCAGCAAACATTGACTCTGTACCTATTACTTTTCCAGACAATTGTCTTTTAGCTTCTGAAACAAACTTATTCCCTGGTCCAACTATTTTATTAACTTTTTGAATATACGCTAAACTTCCTATGGCTTGAGCACCTCCAAAAGAATAAATCTCTTTTATTCCTACTTTTTTTGCAGCATAAAGAACTGCTGGATTTAATTTGCCATCAATATTTGGGGTTGCAAGAACTATCCTTTTAACTTTTGCAAGTTTAGCTGGAATTGAATTCATTAATAAAGTGGAAGGTAAATTACCAGGAACATATATTCCAACTGAGTCAATTGGTAAATTTCGATACTCTAATACATT
>CACGVK010000050.1:0-3096 GCA_902576565.1 uncultured Pelagibacteraceae bacterium
AAATTAAAGCAGTTTTATCACCTTTTCCTTGATCAATATGGAAGTCTAACGCATTATAGCAAGTATTGGTCTTTCCATCTTCAAACCATTTATAAAATGGTGGGTTGGATTTATTTAATATTTTAGTTGGATTTTTAAACCAGAAAATATCTTTAGAAACACTTTCCCAAAACAATTCAGGATTTTTTATCGATTGTTCATAAATACTTTTATATTTATTTTCCATATTGATTTGTTTTAAAACCGTTTTTTTAATGATTTTAACTAATGAATTGTATTTAATTTTAAAAAGTCAATAAAATCAATACAAATAAACTGTTAAAAAGTCTTCAATTAACTTAGATAATTTGGTATCTAAGCACCTAACTGTGGTTCTATTGCAGAATAGAACCTTAGTTTAAATTTAAACTAAAAAAAAACGAACTAAAAGAGGGAGTTTTTTATGAAAAAACTAAAATTGTTTGCTCTTGCAGCTGTAGCCCTAATGGGTTTTTCAGGTGCAGCAAATGCAGAAACTGTCCTATTAGCGTCTGACGACTTTGTTGGAATTTCCTTTTGGGTAATTTCAATGGGTATGTTAGCTGCTACAGCTTTTTTCTTTTTAGAAAGAGGTTCAGTAGCCGCAGGCTGGAAAACATCAGTAACTGTGGCGGGACTTGTAACTGGTATTGCATTCATTCACTACATGTACATGAGAGGTGTTTGGGTTCAAACTGGTGATTCTCCAACAGTATACAGATACATTGATTGGTTAATTACAGTTCCATTACAGATGATAGAATTCTACTTAATTCTTGCAGCTGTAAGAAAAGTTGATGGAGGAATATTCTGGAGACTTTTAATCGGATCTTTAGTAATGCTAATTGGTGGATACCTAGGTGAAGCTGGCTATATAAATGCTACGCTTGGATTTATAATTGGTATCGCTGGATGGATTTACATCTTATATGAAATATTCTCAGGAGAAGCTGGTAAAGCAGCTGCTAAAAGTGGTAACAAAGCATTAGTTACAGCTTTCAGTGCAATGAGAATGATCGTAACAATTGGTTGGGCAATTTATCCACTAGGTTACATTTTTGGTTACCTAACAGGTGGAATAGATGCTAATTCACTAAACGTGATTTACAACTTAGCAGACTTTATTAACAAGATCGCATTCGGTCTAGTTATTTGGGCTGCTGCGATGCAAGGTGCATCAAGATCTAGATAATATCTAAGATAATTTAAAAATAGGGCGAGTTTAGTTACTTGCCCTATTTTTTTTTGTGATTATATAAAGTGAATGGCAAAAATAACTTACATAGAACATAACGGAAAACTCCATACAGTGGATGTATCAAATGGGTTAACAGTGATGGAGGGAGCGGTACAAAATGATATCCCTGGAATCGATGCCGATTGTGGAGGGAGTATGGCCTGTGCAACCTGCCATGTTTATGTCAAAGATGATTGGTTTAATAAACTTCCTTCAAAAAATGAAGGTGAGGATGACATGATAGATCAAGCCTTTGAACCAAATAAAAATAGTAGACTTAGTTGCCAGATACAAGTTTCAGATAATTTAGATGGGCTAGAAGTATTTCTCCCAGAAAAACAAATATAATGATTAACACAGATGTATTAATAATTGGTGCTGGACCCACAGGTTTATTTGCTGCTCATCAAATCAATCTCATTGGATTAAAATGCGAAATAGTTGATAATCTTGATAAAATAGGAGGTCAATGTATAGAGCTGTACCCAGATAAACCTATTTACGATATACCAGCAGTTCCAGAATGTACTGGTGAAGAATTAACTAAAAATTTAATTAACCAGTTAAAACCTTTTGATATTAAATTTCATTTAAACGAGAGAGTTGATGAAGTTAAAAAAGTAAATGATAAATGGAAAGTAAAAACAAACAAAGGAACAAAGTTTATTACTCCGAATATTTTAATTGCTGGAGGAGTCGGTTCTTTTGAACCTAGAAAGTTTCCTCCAAAAGAATGTGAAAACTTTGAAAATAAATCTATATTTTATTCTGTCAAAGATAAAAGTATTTTTAAGGGTAAAAAAGTATCAATTTTCGGAGGTGGAGATAGTGCTTTAGATTGGGCAATAGAATTATCTAATACCTCGAGTGTAAATCTCATTCATAGAAGAGATGAGTTCAGAGGTGCTCAAGCTAGTGTGGATAAGGTAAAAGAGCTTGCAAATGAGGGTAAAATTAAATTATTAACAAAATATCAACTTAAAAATGTCCACGGATCAGAAAAACTAGAAAGCATAGACATAATGCATGATGATAAAAATATAATAAATCTAAAGTCTGATTTTGTACTAGGTTTTTTCGGTTTAATAATGCAGCTAGGTCCAATAGCCAGTTGGGGACTTAATTTAAATAAAAAAACAATTGAAGTAGATACAGAGAAATTTGAAACAAATCAAAAAGGAATTTACGCAATTGGCGATATATGTAGTTATCCTGGAAAATTGAAATTAATATTATCAGGATTTCACGAAGGTGCTCTTGCAGCAAGAGCATGTTTTAAATTAGCTAGACCTAACGAAAAATACAGATTTGAATTTACTACAACATCATCAAATTTAAAAAGTAGACTAGGTGTAAAAGAGTGATCGAATTATTTTCTGCTGACACCCCAAATGGAAAAAAAATCGGCATTATGTTAGAGGAAATTGGATTTGAATATAGAGTTACCAATGTTGACTTAGGAAAAGGTGAACAATTTGAAAAGAAGTTTAGAAAGATAAGTCCATTTAGCAAAATCCCCGTTATAATTGATCATGAAAACAACGATGAGACTATTTTTGAATCAGGAGCAATTCTTATGTATCTGGGTGAAAGAAGCAATAAATTTTATGATAAAAGAAATAGAAATAAAATTAATCAGTGGTTAATGGCTCAAATGGGATATGTAGGACCCATAATAGGTCAGCATCATCAATTTCATCATTATAATCCTGGAAAAAGCAAATTCGGAGAAGAGAGATATTTTAAAATTTCAAAATCTATTTATAAAGATTTAGATGAAAGGTTGTCCCAATCTAAATATTTAGCAGGTGAAAATTATTCAATTGCAGATATTGCTACTT
>CACGVK010000051.1:0-3052 GCA_902576565.1 uncultured Pelagibacteraceae bacterium
AGCTAAAGATAAAATTTTTTTTAAAATCATAAATAAAAAAGAATCATACACTAGCGATTATTTGAACAGTAGAGAAAATTTTGATAAATTTAATATATTATTAAGCTCTTTTTTATTAGGTAATAATACAAAAATTCAAGATATTGATACTGTGTTTATCAATCAAGGCCCTGGAAATTTTTCAGGAATAAGAATATCAATTGCTTCTGCTAAAGCCTTAAAATTGGTAAATAATTTTGATCTTTATGGTTTTAAAACTGGAGATGTGATAGATGAAAATTATGATAAAATAATTGAATTATTTGAAAAAGGAGCTTTAATAAAGAATATGGTAAAAATAGAATATACAAATTAAAAATATTATGTCAGATACAATAGAAAAAAAATGTATTTCTAAAGGAGTTAAGTTAACAGAACAGAGAAAAGTTATTGCAAAAGTTTTGTCAGAATCTAAAGAAAATTATGGTGAGTCTGACCATCCTGATGTTGATGAACTATATAATAGAGTATCAAAATTAGACTCCAAAATAAGTATAGCAACAGTTTATAGAACAGTTAAACTTTTCGAGGAAGCAGGAATATTGACAAAACATGATTTTAAAGGTGGTAAAGCTAGATATGAAGCAATTGTAGAGAGTCATCACGATCATTTAATTGATATTAAAACAGGAGAAATTATAGAATTTGTTGATGATGAAATTGAAAAACTTCAAAAAAAAGTTGCTGAAAAGTATGGATATGACTTGGTTGATCACAAGTTAGAACTTTATGGTGTGAAGAAAAAAAATAGTTAAATGTCAAAAAAGATCTTTATTAAGACTTATGGATGTCAAATGAATGAATATGATTCAAATCGTATTTTTGACTCTGTAAAAAAAATCGGCTTTAGTAAAACAAATGACAATAAAAATGCAGACTGTTATCTTTTAAACACTTGTCATATTCGAGATAAAGCGAAAGAAAAAGTTTATCATGAAGTAGGAAGAATAAAAAAATTATATAGAGATAAAAAAAAACCTTTAATGATAGTTGCTGGCTGTGTTGCGCAAGCTGAAAATGAAGTAATGCTTAAAAGAGAGCCATATATTGATTTTGTAGTAGGTCCTCAATCTTATCACAAGATTACGGAAATTATTCAAAATAATTCTATAAACAAAATTAATAGTGAAGAAACTGATTTTGATACAATAGAAAAATTTAGATATTTTGATAAAGTAGAAAACCATAATAATAAGATTTCTTCTTTTTTAACTATCCAAGAAGGGTGTGATAAGTTTTGTCACTTTTGTGTAGTTCCTTACACAAGAGGGCCAGAATACTCTAGACCATTTATAAAAATAATAAATGAAGCAGAAAAATTAATTAAAAATGGTGCGAGAGAAATTACACTATTAGGACAGAATGTTAATGCATATTCAGATAAAAGCGGCTCTAAGAATTATAAATTATCTAATTTAATATTTGAGTTAGAAAAGTTTTCTGAACTTAAAAGAATAAGGTACACAACATCACATCCAAGAGATATGAGTGATGATTTAATTGATTGCTATGATAAATGTAAAAAATTGATGCCATTTATACATTTACCTATACAAAGTGGGTCTAATAATATTTTAAAATTAATGAATAGAAAACATACAGTTGAAGAGTATATAGAGATTTATGATAAATTGAAAAAAATAAATAAATCAATTGAGTTTTCAAGCGACTTTATAGTTGGTTATCCGGGAGAATCAGAACAGGACTTTGCTGATACAATATCATTAGTTAAAAAAATAAAATTTTTAAATTCATTTTCATTTATTTTTAGTCCAAGACCTGGAACAAAAGCTTCGGAATTAAAGATGATTGATGGTGAAATCTCACAGGATAGACTTGAGAAGTTACAAAAATATTTATTTTCATATCAATTGGAAATGAATAAATCATTAATAAATACTTCAATAGATGTACTTGTTGAAAATGAAATAACTACACAAAATAAGCTTTTTGGTAGAAATAAGTATTTAAATTCAGTTATTTTTGATGGTGAAAAAAAAGAAATAGGAAATATTGTTAAAGTAAAAATAGAAAATTGTAATCAGAATACCTTATTTGGTAAAATTGATATTAATAATATGAAAGCAGCATAATTTGAGTAAAACTTTAATTAAAAAATTTAATACTGATTTAAATTATGTTTATTCGGATAATGACACTTTAAGTATTATTTTTAAAAATAACGAGGTGTTATTTGGTGTTGTAGGTGAGTTCAATAATAATATTAAAGAATTAGAAAATATTACTAAAACAAACATTTATTCAAGGGGAAATTCTATTTTGGTAAAAAGCTCTCCTCAAAAGAATGAAATAGTAAAAAATGCTATTAAATTTTTAGCTGATCAGTTTATAATAAATGGTACTATAGAAAAAAAAGATATAGTTTCATCAGTAAATAAATTTATGATTAATGAAAAGAATAATAATAAAGAAAAAAATATTGAATATATAATTAAAACTCCTAAAAAATCTGTAATCCCAAGATCTGAAAAACAAAAAAAGTATGTACAAGCATTAAAAGAAAAGCAAGTTATAATTTCATCAGGTCCTGCAGGAACTGGAAAAACCTTTTTAGCGGTAGCAGTAGCTCTAACAATGTTACTGGAAAAAAAAATTGAAAGAATCATATTGTCAAGACCAGCTGTGGAAGCTGGGGAACGATTAGGCTTTTTGCCAGGTGATATGAGAGACAAGGTTGATCCATATCTTCGCCCACTTTATGATTCTTTGTACGATCTTTTAGATTTTGAAAAAATACAAAAAAAAATTGAAATAGGTGACATAGAAATAGCCCCGCTAGCATTTATGAGAGGAAGAACACTTAAAAATTCTTTTGCTATTCTAGATGAAGCTCAAAATGCTACAGACACTCAAATTAAAATGTTTTTAACCAGAATTGGTGAAAATTCTAAAATAGTTATCAATGGGGATCCTACCCAAGTAGATTTATCCAATAAATCTTATTCAGGTCTTAAAAGATCTAAAAAAATTTTAGAGCACCTTAAAGAGATAG
>CACGVK010000052.1:0-2760 GCA_902576565.1 uncultured Pelagibacteraceae bacterium
AAAAAAGGAAAAGCAACCCTAATAAAACTGTTAGGTTATAAAAATACAATTAAATTTGGAAATAAATTAAAAATGAGTATATTTAAAAAGTTAAATATGTTTGAAGATAAATCAAAAGATTTAAAAGAAACAATTAATTTTATTTTAGAAAGAACTAAGTGAAAAAAAAATACGTCTACTTAGATGATATTAACTTTCCAAGTGATATAAAAAAACTATCACAATCAAAGTTAAAAAAATTGGCTGAAGAAGTAAGACAAGAAATGATAGATGCTGTTTCTGAAACAGGCGGTCATCTAGGTGCTGGATTAGGTGTCGTAGAACTTACTGTTGCTTTACATTATATCTTTAATACACCAAATGATAAATTAATTTGGGATGTAGGACATCAGTCATATCCTCACAAAATTTTAACTGGAAGAAAAGATAAAATTAGAACATTAAGAAAAGGCGAAGGATTATCTGGATTTACCAAAAGATCAGAAAGTGAGTATGATCCATTTGGTGCAGCACATAGTTCGACATCTATATCTTCAGCTTTAGGTATAGCTGTTGCAAATAAACTTTCTAATAAATCAGATAATGTCATTGCTGTGATAGGAGATGGAGCAATGAGCGCAGGAATGGCTTATGAGGCTATGAATAATGCTGGAACAAGTAAAACTAAGATGATTGTTATTTTAAATGACAACGACATGTCTATTTCAAAACCGGTAGGTGCGATGAGAGCATATCTTGCTAAAATTTTATCTACAAAAATTTATTTTAGCTTAAGAGAAACAATAAAATTAATTATTTCTTCATTTTCGAAAAGGTTTAGCAAGAAAGCAGGTAAAGCCGAGGATTTTCTAAGATCTGCAGTTACAGGTGGTACATTGTTTAGTTCAATGGGATTTTATTACATAGGACCAATTGATGGACATGATATTGACTCTCTTGTATCAGTTTTAAAAAATGCTAAGGATATTAATTATGAAGGACCGATTATGGTCCATATAAAAACTGAAAAAGGAAAAGGATACGAATTTGCAGAAAAATCAGCTGATAAATTTCATGGAGTTTCTAAATTTAATATAAATACTGGAATTCAAGAAAAATCTAAATCTAATATACCAGCTTATACCAAAGTATTTGCAAATACACTTTTGAAACATGCAGAAAAAGATAGTAAAATTTTAGGAATTACAGCCGCAATGCCGTCTGGAACTGGTATGGATATTTTTGGAAGTAAGTTTCCAGAAAGAATGTTTGATGTTGGTATTGCAGAGCAGCATGCTGTTACTTTTGCTGCTGGACTTGCAACTGAAGGTTATAAACCGTATGCAGCAATTTATTCAACATTTCTTCAAAGAGCATATGATCAAGTCGTACATGATGTAGCAATTCAAAGCTTGCCAGTTAGATTTGCTATAGATAGAGCAGGCTTGGTTGGAGCTGATGGACCAACACATGCGGGTTCATTTGATATAACCTATTTATCAACATTACCCAATTTTATAGTAATGGCGCCAAGTGATGAAGCGGAATTGGTAAGAATGATTAATACTTCTGTAGATATCAATGATAGACCTTCTGCTTTTAGATATCCAAGGGGAAATGGAATGGGTGTAAATTTACCTAACATTAATGAAAAAATAGAAATTGGAAAATCTAGAATTATTAAAGAGGGTAAAAATATAGTATTACTAAATTTTGGTGCAAGATTAAATGAATGTTTAATTGCTCAAGAAAAAATTGCGAAAAAAGGAATTAACTTAACTTTGATTGATGCAAGATTTGCAAAACCATTAGATGAAAAATTGATATGGCAATTAGCAGTAGACCATGAAGCTATGATTACTATAGAAGAAGGATCGATAGGAGGTTTTGGTTCACATGTTAGTCAATTACTTAGTGAAAAAAATTTGTTAGATAATAATTTAAAATTTAGATCAATGATATTGCCTGATAGGTTTATTGATCATAATAATCCTGATTTAATGTATAAATATGCAGGACTTGACTCTTCTGGCATCGAAACTAAAATTTTAGATACTTTAAATTCAAAAATTGTAATAAAAAAAACTAATTAGTTTCCACATTGAGCATTGTTCATTAAGTAATGATCTAAAATTACACAATGCATCATTGCTTCTCCTATTGGCACTGCCCTAATACCAACACATGGATCATGTCTACCTCTAACCGATATTGAAGTATTTTTACCGAACTTATCAATAGTTTGACGTTTTGAAAGAATTGATGAGGTTGGTTTAACCGCAAAAGAAACTATTATATCTTGGCCAGATGAAATACCACCTAATATTCCGCCTGCATTATTTGATTTAAAATTTATTCTTTTTCCGTTTCTAAAAATTTCATCAGAATTTTCTTCTCCTGTTAATTGAGCTGAGCTCATCCCTGATCCAATATTCACACCCTTTACAGCATTTATACTCATCATTGCTGAAGCAAGATCCATATCTAATTTTGAGTAAATTGGCGCTCCTAAACCAATCGGAACTCCTTTAGCTCTTACTTCAATAACAGCACCACAAGATGAACCAGCTTTTCTAATACTTAAAAGATATTTTTTCCAAAGTGTTAAAATTGACTTATCGGGGCAAAACAAAGGATTTTTCGAAATAAATTTATCATTCCAATTTTTTGTATCACAACCAAGTATACCAAGCTGTGTAACAGCACCAACAACTTTATATTTTTTGCCAATTTTATTTTCTAAAACCTTTTTTGCTACAGCTCCTGCAGCGACTCGTGCTG
>CACGVK010000053.1:0-2755 GCA_902576565.1 uncultured Pelagibacteraceae bacterium
AGGCATTTTTACAGGTTGGACCAGTATTTGCATTGTTTTAATAATTGTTACACCTGGTTCTTATTATTTCATCGCTTTAACTGGTATATCTGCTTTAATAACTTTAATTTCTTCAAGAATATTGGTTAAAAAAATTCAAGATGAAAAACATGAGTTAACTGAAAAAGAAATTTATTTGTTACAGCAATTGGCAAAAAAAAAATAGTTTTCTATTAAGTCGCTTTTATCGTTGGTATAGAATAAAAATCAGATGTATCTATTTTTGAGGAATACTCACGTCTCATGTTCCATTTTTTGTGAACCCCAGCGCTTGCAAGACTAAGAGTTGATCTACCATATCTATAATTAGTACTGTCGATAGATCTCATTAAATTATTTATTTTTTCATCTTTTTCATTTGAAAATAAATTTTTTTTCCCTACAGAATTTGATAACCCTGTAAGCATTACTCCTGCTTTTTGGTAACGATATCCATTTTTGAAAATACTTTCCAAAATAGTTACTGCAGTCTTGGAAGTTTCGATGCTATTATTTGTTGCTATTGGAAAGTCAATAGTTTTTGAATTTGAATAATATCCAAAGTTTCTTTGAAAAGGACTTGTTCTTACGAATACAGTTATTGCTTTTGCAACTAAAGACTCTGATCTTATTTTTTCAGATGCATTTAAACAATAATTTACAACTGCCTCTTTTAGTTCTTGAAATCTTTCTATTCTTTTTCCAAATGATCTTGATACAACGCAACTTTTTCTTTTTGTTGTGGTTGTTTCTAAATCAATACACGAAATACCCCTTAATTCCATTGCAGTTCTGGAACCTAAAACATTAGAACTTTTTTTAATCCAAGTATTAGATTTATTTTTAAGTTGCTTAGCATTATAAATTCCGTGCTTATGATAAAATTTTGTAAGTTGCTTGCCTACACCCCAGACATCATTAATTTCCACTTTTCAAGTATTGGATCTAAATTTTCTATTCCTATTAAACTTGTAACACCTGATTGTTTTTTCTTTGCAATATGATTTGCAACTTTACTTAAAGTTTTTGTTTTAGCAATACCTATACTAGTCGGAATTCCGGTCCATTGTAAAACAGTTGATCTAATTTCTTTACCTACTTTTTCAACTTCATCATCAGAAAAATTTGACAAATCTAAAAACGCTTCATCAATAGAATAAACTTCTATATCAGAATTAAATCGTTTAAGTGTTCTCATCACTCTTCTAGACATGTCACCATATAAAGAATAATTTGATGAAAAAACTTGAACATTATTTTTAACAATTATATCTTTTTCTTTAAAATAAGGTTCTCCCATTTTAATACCCAAAGCTTTTGCTTCATTAGATCTTGAAATAATACAACCGTCATTATTGGATAAAACTACAACAGGTTTTTTTCTTATTTTTGGATTGAATAATCTTTCACATGAAACATAGAAAGAATTACAATCAACTAATGCTATTTTTTTAGTATACTGAGTGAATGACATAAGTTACAACCCCCCCAAATAAAAACATCTTCTTCTTCATTAATTAAAATTTTATCTTCAATTCTTTTTGAACCTGATGTTAAAAATTGCCTACCATTTTCTTTAACAAAAGTTTTAACAACAAGCTCATCATGAACATTTGCAATAACTGTTGAGAAATTTTTTGGTTTTAAGCTTTTATCAACAACCAATACATCCCCATCATTGATACCAACATCAACCATTGATTTGCCCTGGACTCTGATTACAAATGTTGCTGGAACATTTTTTATTAAATGAACATTTAGATCTATGTCTTCCTCAATATAATCTGTAGCAGGAGAGGGAAATCCCGCTCCGGCTTTGTGTAAGTAGTATGGTACTGTTAGCTTCATAAATGTTCTTATTTTGTTCTTATTAATATATGAGTTATACAATAGTGTCAATCAGGTTGTATTTTGAGTCTAGAAGTGAATCAAAAGTGAATCAAAACGAGAACACTTAAACCACATTTTGTACCCTTGTGGATAACTTAAACCAGAGATAGTTTAGCCAATATTAAATATGAAAAAATTAACGTGTCATTGCGGAGAAGTTGAAGCAGAAGTTCATGTTCCTGAAGAGGGTTTTAAAAAAGTTATGCGTTGTAATTGCTCAATCTGCAAAAGAAAAGGATACATAATAGGAGTAGTTGGATCAGAAGATTTTAAAATAGTTAAGGGTGAAGATTTTTTAACACTTTATCAATTCAAAACTAAAACTGCTCAACATTATTTTTGTAAAGTATGTGGCATACACACTCACAATAGACCCAGAATTAATCCAAAAATATACGGTGTAAATATAGCATGTGTTGAAGGCGTTAAACCATTTGCAATAAAAGATGTTCCAGTAAATGACGGAGAGAACCATCCACTAGATCAAAAATAATGAAAAAAATATTTTTAATTACTATAATTTTAATGCTTAATTCAAATACTGTTTATGCAGTTACATTACTTGATGCAATAAAACAGACATTTAAAAATAATACAGAGTTAAATGCTGAACGTGAAAATATTAATGTTTCCAAAGAAGATTTAAATATATCTAAAGCTGATTACCTTCCATCATTAACGATTACAGGATCAAAGAGCAATGAAGAAACAAATAAGCTTACAAATCAAGGAGGAGGCGATGCATCAATTTCAGATGTAGATCCTTTTACAACATCAATAAAATTGGAGCAAACATTAATTGATTTTGGTAGAGGTGCAGAATATAAAAAAAATAAAATAGGAATTG
>CACGVK010000054.1:0-2715 GCA_902576565.1 uncultured Pelagibacteraceae bacterium
AAATCAAAACATTTTTTAGTAAATTGTTTGATAATAGCAATTTTACGCAAAGACAAAAAATTTTTTTAACCATTAGTCTTGGTTGGATGATTTTTATTGGATATCTTACTTGGTGGAATGGAATAAAAAGTCTAGCACTAGACAAAAGTTTTAAATGGGATGAATGGTTTTGGTTTGGAGTAGTTCCAGCTGTAACACCATATTTATTTTATCATATTTGGAAAAAAAAAGATTAAGGTGAAAAAATTAATATATTTTTTCATATTTTTAATATTATCCACAAATACTAATGCAAATATTACCGACGATTTTAAAAATTTTTCAATTTTAGAAAATCCAAAAAAATACGAGGATATAATTTTTGAGGATTTTGAAGGAAATTTTATAAATCTTAATAATATTAATAGTAAAATATATATTATTAATTTTTGGGCAACTTGGTGCGCTCCCTGTAAGGAAGAAATGCCATATTTAGATAAAATTCATAAAATTGATGGAATTTATGTTGTCCCTGTAAATCTAGAGGCAAAAAATCAAAAAAAAACGAAGAAATTTTTTGACGATATAAAAATTAAGAACTTATCGATTTATTTTGATAATGATATGAAACTTGTGAAATTATTTAAACTTAGAGGGGTACCTACTACAGTTATACTAAATAAAAACCAAGAGGAGATTGCAAGAGTAATTGGAACGCTAGACTTTACAGATGAAAAAATCATAAATTGGCTCAAAAGCCGAATGTAAAAAACTTAATTTGAGCAGTTTAAATATTTAATTGTACAATTTTAAGTAAGATAATTAATAAAAGGAGAAAAATGATTAAAAAAACAATTATTTCAACTATTTTTTGTTTAATTTATTCGACTGCTTTTGCAGCAGAATCTATGGTTGGTCAAGTAAATGGGATGATGTGTATTAAATGTCAAAAAATGGTTACTGAAAAATTAATAGAAGTAAGTCCAAATGCTACAGTGAAAGTATCATGGCCTGAAGGTGTAGCTATTTCTGCATTTAAAGATAAATCTAATTTATCAGAACAAGAATTTAAGGATGCAATAGTAGGTACAGGTTTTGAAGTAGTAAAGGTTGTTAAGAGCGATAAATTTATTGAAGACGCAGGTACAGCTAGAAAACTTGTAGACTAAAAATTATTTCAATCTATGACTGGAGATGAAATTCAATTATTAATTAATGAACTTCAGTCAAAGATTGAACAACTTCCAACAAAAAGTACTTTAAAAGCTCTAGAGTTTAGACTAGATGCAATTCTTCAAGCTAATTTAGATACATTCTGGTTACTTATTTGTGCAATTCTTGTGTTCTTAATGCAAGCAGGTTTTATGTGTTTAGAATCAGGTCTTTCAAGAAATAAAAATAGTATTAACGTAGCTCTTAAGAATGTTACTGATTTTGGAATAGCAGTTGTTACTTTTTGGGCATTTGGTTTTGCATTGATGTATGGAACCAGTGTTATGGGTTTGTTTGGAAATAGATTTTATTTTTTCACAACACATGTTGCTGGATATCAAACATATTTTGTTTTCCAAGCAATGTTTGTTGCTACTGCAGCAACTATTATTTCGGGAGCAGTAGCTGAAAGACTAAGATTTTTTTCTTATGTGATAATAACTTTCGTTACATCTGGTATTTTATATCCAATAGTTGGTCACTGGGCATGGGCATTTAATTTTGATGATCCAACAGAAAAATTTGGATGGCTAGGTAAAATGGGTTATTTAGATTTTGCAGGTGCTTCTGTTGTTCATTCCGTAGGTGGATGGGTAGCATTGTCTGTATTACTCATTATAGGAAATAGAACAGGGAGATATAGAAAAGAAAATTCTAAAAAAACTTTCCAAGGAAGCAACACACCAATGGCCGCGTTGGGAGCATTAATTTTATGGTTTGGATGGTTTGGATTTAATGGTGGAGCTAATGGAGCAATGGATTTAAAAATTCCATTAATTTTAATTAATACATTTTTATCTGCATCATTTGGTTTAATTTTTTCAAGTTTAATGGGTGTAATTGTAATGAAAAAACCTGAACCTTTATTTATGATTACTGGACCACTTGCGGGATTAGTTTCAATTACAGCAGCATGTGCATATGTTAATCCATCAGAGGCAATAATTATAGGAAGTATTGGAGGATTAGTATCAGGCTCAACTATTATTTTGTTAGAGAAAATTCAAATAGATGATGTTGTAAGTGCAATTCCAGTTCATTTAGCATCAGGAATTTGGGGAACATTAGCTGTTGCAATATTTGGAAACTTTGAACAAATGGGTATTGAAAAAACAAAAATTGAACAATTAACTATTCAACTAATTGGAATTTTAAGTATAGGAAGCTTTTGTTTCTTTTCATCATACATAATATTTAAATTAATAAATTATGTTTTTCCTTTAAGAGTAGGAAAAATACAAGAGGAACTAGGTTTAAATATATCAGAGCATAACGCTTCAACAGATACACATGAATTATTAGAAGTTTTAACAGAGCAAGCAAAATCTGAAGATTACAGCATGAGAGCACCTCAAGATCCTTTTACAGATAGTGGAATTATTGGAACACAATATAATGTTCTTATGAATAAACTTGAGCAGGCTGAAAAACAAAAAAACAAATGGAAAAATAGAGTTTCAAAAGAAATTAAATTAGCAATGAATGTTCAAAAAAGATTGATGCCAAAAAGAGATTTGTCTAATT
>CACGVK010000055.1:0-2684 GCA_902576565.1 uncultured Pelagibacteraceae bacterium
TTTTTTTTATCTTTTGCAGATTTATAAAAATCAAAAGTTGGAGTTTCAATTAATAAAATTCCATCTTTATTTAAATTTCTTTCTAATTTTTTAATAATACTAATTGGATTTTTAAAATGCTCAAATACTTGATTTAAAATAATTAAATCAAATTTTTTTTTAATTTGGAATTTTTCAAATGTTCCATATTTAGAATTAAAACCAAATTTTTTAAGTTTTTGTGCAGTTTCATAGTCTGACTCTAAACAATATATATTTTTTGATTTCGCAATTTTAAAAAAACTGATCAACCTAATTAGTTGGCCATCACCTGGGCCTACTTCAAAAACGTTAAGTTTTTTTTTAAAAAGTTTTTTTATTTTAATTACTTTTAAGTAATTACCTAATAACTTAGCTAAACTAAAAGGTAAATTGAATTTTGAATTACCAAAAGCTCTATAATTATTAGTATAAATTTTTTTGTAATCCTTATAAAAAGGTCTATTTTTTAAAAAAAGAACATCACAATTATTACATTTTAAATATGTAAAATTATTATCACATGTTTTATAACTATAATCTTTTGTTTTGCAAAATAGTGTAATTTTTTCTTTCTTACATATTTCACAAAATTTTATTATTTCTGTCTTGATTAAATTTTTCAAATTAAATTTTATAATTTTTTAATTGGCTGAGTATTCGCAAAGTCATTGATGGAAATAAAGAATTATATTTTCCATGAATTTCATTTTGATATTTTTTTGAAAATTGTTCAAGTTTTGAAAAATGAATTTTAGGTGATATATGATGCTCAAAATGATAATTAAAATTCATATCATAAAGAAAAAAATTCTCTATGAAATTTTTTTTATGAGACATAACAAATTCTGCGTCAGATGGATATTTATTAAATTCTTTATGTTCAGCTATAGTTCTAATTCTTGCTAAAAAAAGAGATATCGTTGCTAAACTTAAATGATATGAAATTGAAAATAAAAAAGAGTTAGTATATTTGTAATAAACTACTATAATTAATAAATTTAATATTATTGAAAAAGTAATAAAAAAAATTCCATTAAAATTAAAATTTTTAATTGCTTGAGCCGTAATATCTTTCGCGTCTTTGATCTCCCTTTTTATATAATGGAATAATTTACCAAAAAACAAAGGAGAAATTAAAAAAAATACTATTTCAAATTTTTTTCTTCTTTCATTGCTTAGGTAATCATTCTTTTGAGGATCATTTTCTGTATTACTGTGCATGTGATGACCTAGGTGAATTTTTTTAAATGCTTCAAAAGTTGTCCCTATTAGTGTTGCAAAAAAACTACCAAAGTAATAATTAAGTTTCTCGTTAATAAATAAATTTGAATGTATTGCTTCGTGAATTATAAAAGTGAATTTATATGTGCAAGTTCCTACCAATATGAAACCAATTATAAAACCAGTTAATCCAATTTTTACATATAAATATGGAAACAATACCACAGAGACTAACCATAAAAAAAATATTCTAAAAATTGCATAATATGATTTTTTCTCGTCAATTTTTAAGAAATAATCTTTAGTCGTTTTATCTAATATTTTTTTCCTTAGTTCGTAAAGATGATCTGAGAAATTGTTTAATTTTTTATTTTCCATTTATTTATAATAATCTTTATACCACTTAACAAAATTTTTTACTCCAGTGTGTATTGAAGTAAAATTTATACTATTGTTTATATATTTATTCAATTTTTTTGTTGAGCTTGATGTATTTTTAATTTCTGTTTTCTGATTGTTTAATATTTTGAATTTTGCTTTTTTATTTAAACATTTTTCTAATATCTTTATGAACATAATTAAATTTATTGGTTTATTATTTCCTAAATTAAAAACTTCATGGGGAACTTCTTTTTTTGGTATCATATTTATTAATTTTATTGTGTAATTAACCGCATCATCAATATATGTAAAATCTCTGGACATTTTTCCTTTGTTATAAATGGTGATTTCATTATTGTTAATTATTTTCTTTGTAAATTTAAATAACGCCATATCCGGCCTTCCCCATGGCCCATATACAGTAAAATATCTTAGTCCTGTAGTTGGTAAATTAAATAAGTGAGAATAACTATGTGCAATTAATTCATTTGAGAGTTTTGTTGCCCCATAGATGCTTGCCGGTTTATTCAAATTAAAATTTTCTACAAAAGGCAACTTGTTTTCTAAACCATAAACTGAAGAAGATGATGCATAAACAAAGTGTTTAATTTTATAATTTTTAGAATTCTCAATGACATTAAAAAATCCTACTAAGTTACTTTTTATATAACTCTTTGGATTAATTAAAGAATACCGTACTCCAGCTTGTGCAGCTAGATGTATAACAATATGCGGTTTATATTTTTTAAAAATACTATTTATAGATGAGCTATTTGTTATATCTATTTTATGAAATTTAATATTTTTCACTAATGATTGAAGCCTATCTTTTTTAAGTTTAGTATCATAATAGTTATTAAGATTATCAATTCCTATAACTTTATATTTTTTTTTAATTAATTTTTTTGCGACATGAAATCCTATAAAACCCGCTACTCCTGTAATTAATATTTTTTTCATAGCTATGAATTGTATATTTTACAAATATTATTATATACTTCTTTTGAACTAAACTTTGATAATTTTTTTTTAATAAAAAATAAATTTCTCCTTTTCAAAAA
>CACGVK010000056.1:0-2667 GCA_902576565.1 uncultured Pelagibacteraceae bacterium
ACAAAAAATCATAATACGAATAATTTTAAACTAATGAATTATAAATTCCCAACAGCAGCATTTGCAAAAATTGAGTTTGATATTAAATCCTGGAATGAAGTTGAGAAAAAAGGAGTATTAAAAGAATTTATAAGGCCCAAAGATCTTCAAGATTCTAAAGAATAACCAGCTGATCTCACTGTTCTAATTAAAGGTTTTGTATTTTGAATGTTAATTGCTTGTCTTAATCTTCTAATATGAACATCTACTGTTCTAGACTCAACATATATATCTTCCCCCCAAACATTATTCAGAAGCTGTTCTCTTGAATAAACTCTTTTTGGATTTTTGATAAAAAAATCTAATAGTTTAAATTCAGTTGGACCTAAAGTAATTTCCTTATCTTTTCTATAAACTCTTTTTGTAATCCGATCTATTTTTAAATCAGTAAATTCTACAATGTCTGATGATGATTGAGGCTTAGATCTTCTTAATAAAGATTTAATTCTAGCATTTAATTCTTTTTGACTAAAAGGTTTAGTTACATAATCATCTGCACCTGTATCAAATGCTTTTAATTTGTCTTCTTCCTCCCCTTTTGCAGTTAACATGATGACAGGAATATCTTTAAACTTATTATCTTTTTTTAAATTTTTACAAATTTCAACACCAGATAATTCAGGTAACATCCAATCCATTAATATCAAATCTGGCTGTTTTGATTTTATTTGTTTAAGAGCATCTTCTCCATTTTCTGAATGACTGACTTTATAACCTTCTTTTTCAAGATTGTACTTTAACAAACTAACAATTGATGCTTCATCTTCAGCTATAAAAACATGAGCTGACATAAATCATTTTTCTCCAGTTACAATTGGCTCGGTGCCCTTAGGTCTGTCACCTTCTAAATATTCACCTTTAACTAAATAATAAATTTGTTCTGCAGCATTTGTAGCATGATCACCAATACGCTCAACGTTTTTGGTCACAAACAACAAGTGAGTTCCATCCTCTAAATTTTTTTCATTTTCTTTGAGATATTTTATAACTTCTTGCATACATAGATTTGTTAGATCATCTATTTGCTCATCACCTTCCCAAACATTTACTGCCATTGACGCAGATCTTTCTAGATAAGCGTCTAATGTTGATTTTAATTGTTTTTGAACACCGTTAGATACTCTATTTAATGAATCTACCAAATTCTTTGGAAGATGTTCATTAAGCAAAAGTGTTCTCTTGGATATATTTTTTGCTAAATCACCTATTCTTTCTAAATCTGAAGACATTTTCAAAGCTGTTACTGTCTCTCTTAAATCAATTGCCATAGGTTGTCTCAATGCAATTAAATTTACGACTTGTTGTTCAATCAAAGTTTCATATTTATCTATTTTTTCATCGTCTTGAATTACTGCTTCCGCAAAGTCGCTATTTCTTGTGGTAATGGCTTGAATTGCTTTACCCAAAGCTTCCTCACATGCACTTCCCATTTTAATGATATTAGCATTTAGATTTTTGAGTTCTTCTTCGTAAGATTTAACTGTATGTGGTGCTTCAGACATTATCCAAACCTCCCGGTTATATAGTCCTGGGTTTTTTTATTATCAGGATTCTTAAATATTTTATCAGTAGATCCATGTTCTATCAATTGTCCTAAGTGAAAAAAACCTGTATTTTGAGATACACGTGCCGCTTGAGCCATAGAATGAGTTACAATTATTATTGTGTGCTCTTTTTTTAATTCATCAATCAATTCTTCAATTTGTGCTGTTGCTATAGGATCTAATGCTGAACAAGGCTCATCCATTAATATAACTTCAGGTCTTACAGAAATTGCTCTAGCAATACAAAGTCTTTGCTGTTGCCCTCCAGATAATCCAGTTCCAGGTTCATGCAACCTATCTTTTACCTCTTCCCATAGTGCAGCTTTTTTTAAGCTAGTTTCAACAATTTCATCCATTTCTTGTTTTGATTGGGCTATACCATGAATTGTTGGACCGTAAGATACATTTTCATATAAAGTTTTTGGGAAAGGATTAGGTTTTTGAAAAACCATACCAATTTTTTCTCTTAGTCTTACTACATCACAGCTTTTATCATTGATATTAAAGTCATTAATTAAAATTTCTCCTTTAACACTACAGATATCAATTACATCATTCATTCTATTAAGACATCTTAGGAAAGTTGATTTACCACAACCAGATGGACCAATTAATGCCGTTACTTGATTTTCCTCAATATCTAAACTTATATTAAAGAGTGCTTGTTTTTTTCCGTAAAAAACATCAACATCTTTTGCTTTAATCTTTATCATTTCAACTACCAAGGTCTACCCCATTGGTTGGAGGTATCACTTTGTCCTTAATGACTTTACCAACAATAATTATAGCTGCTAGAGCATCTTTAAAAGCGGTTCCACCAAGTATAAGAGAGGCAGCACTTGCTATGGGAGCAAGTCGAATGCAAACCACAATGCATCATACCGTTCCTCTTTCAATGCCTGGCACGTTATCAGGAACAATAATTGGTTTAGCTCAAGCTTTAGGAGAAACTGCACCCCTCATTTTAATTGGAATGGTTGCCTTTGTTAACACGATACCTGGATCACCTATGGATCCTGCTGCAAGTTTACCAGTTCAAATTTATATTTGGGCTGAAAGTGCTGAAAGGGGATTTGTAGAAAAA
>CACGVK010000057.1:0-2577 GCA_902576565.1 uncultured Pelagibacteraceae bacterium
AAAAAGTGCATCTGAAATTATATCTGAAACTGAAAATATTGACCAAAGGAATAAATTAATAAAAATAGTTTCACATGATATTGAAAGAATTGAGAGATTAATTACAGATTATTCTCAAATGCTTAAAGACGAGGCAGCTATAACACAAGAAAAAATGAAAAGAATTGATCTTAAAACTATAGCCAAGTCTGTTGTTGATGATTTTAATAGCATATATAAATCAAAAAGAGGAATTTCAGTCAAACTTAAAACAAATGGATCAAAAGATTATGCAATATTTGGTATCGAACATAGAATAGAACAGATACTTGCAAATTTACTTGAAAACTCAATTTCCTTTAGTAAGGACAATGAAGAAATAGAAGTTGAAATTAATAAACAAAAAGATGGAAAAATAAATTTAAATGTTATTGACCAAGGAGAAGGATTTAAAGAAAATGATACAAAAAAAATATTTAATAGATTTTATAGTAATAGACCAGAAAATTTTGGTGAACATTCTGGATTAGGATTAAATATTGTTAAGAATTTAGTCGATCTTCATAATGGACAAATTGCTGCATCAAATAATATAAATAAAGGTGCAAAAATAGAAATAATATTTCCAAAAATATAAAAAAGAAATATTGATTATATTCTATAAAATTGCTAGAAGGCTACCTTCATGGAAGACTTCAAAGTAAAAGATATTAATCAAGCTGATTTCGGCAGGAAAGAAATTTCTTTAGCTGAAACTGAAATGCCAGGATTAATGGCAATAAGAGAAGAATATAAAAATAAGCATCCACTTAAAGGAGCCAAAATTTTAGGATGTTTACACATGACAATTCAAACAGCAGTTTTAATCGAAACTTTAGTTGAACTAGGTGCAGAAGTTCGATGGTCTTCTTGTAATATTTTTTCTACACAGGATCATGCAGCAGCAGCTATAGCAAAAGCTGGAATACCAGTTTTTGCATGGAAAGGCGAAACCGAAGAAGAATATTGGTGGTGTGTTAGACAAACAATAGAGGGAAAAAAAGATTGGAAGCCAAACATGATATTAGATGATGGTGGAGATTTAACTGCACTAATGCATAAAGATTATAAAGAATTGATGAAATCTATAAAAGGTTTATCAGAAGAAACTACCACAGGAGTGCTAGCACTAAAAAAAATGGAAAAAGATGGTACATTATTAGTTCCGGCAATAAATGTGAATGATTCGGTTACAAAATCAAAATTTGATAACCTTTATGGATGTAGAGAAAGTTTAGTAGATGGAATTAAAAGAGCTACCGATGTTATGATGTCAGGTAAAGTAGCAATAGTTGCTGGTTTTGGTGATGTAGGCAAGGGCAGTGCTGCGTCTTTAAGACAAAGTGGTGCAAGAGTTATGATTACAGAAACTGATCCAATTTGTGCTCTACAGGCAGCCATGGAAGGTTATGAGGTTGTTCTAATGGATGAAATGATAAAGCATGCAGACATTGTTGTTACTGCAACGGGAAATAAGGATATAGTTACAGCAGACCATATGAGAGACATGAAGGACAGAGCAATACTTTGCAATATCGGACACTTTGATAATGAAATTCAGGTAGAAGCTTTAAAAAACTATAAATGGGATGAAATAAAACCCCAAGTACATGAGATTACTTTTCCAGATAATAAAAGACTAATTCTTTTAGCCGAAGGTAGACTAGTGAATTTAGGATGTGCGACTGGACACCCAAGCTTTGTTATGAGCGCTTCGTTTACCAATCAAGTTACAGCACAAATTGAGTTGTGGAATAATTCAGATAATTACGAAAATAAAGTTTATGTATTGCCAAAACATCTTGATGAAAAAGTAGCAAGACTTCATCTGGATAAAGTTGGAGCTAAACTGACCAAATTATCAAAAGATCAAGCAGATTACATCAGTGTAAAACAAGATGGACCTTACAAGCCCGATGCATATCGGTACTAAGATAAAGAAAATCGACATATCATTAGAAAAAAATACTGAAATAATATCTAAAAATATTTCAAACTTTCTTACTAAAGGAGACGTTGTTTATTTGACTGGAGAACTTGGCGTTGGAAAAACAACATTTGTAAGATTTGTAATAAATCATTTGCAAGAAAAGTTTAAACTAGAACCAACTGAAATCCCAAGCCCGACATTTAATATAGTAAATGAATATAAGATTAAAGATTATAAAATAATGCACTACGATTTATATAGAATTAAAGATGATTCTGAGCTTAAAAATATCGGTATATTTGAAAATGACAGTGATAGTATATTATTTATTGAGTGGCCCGAAGTTATTAAAAACAAGCCAAAAAAATTAATTGAATTAAATTTTAATTATGAAGAAAATTTAAGTAAAAGAAACTTAATAATTAATTCAAGTTATAAAAAAAATTTAATTAATGCATTTAGATAAAAATTTATTACAACTTTCAGGCGACGCATCATTCAGAAAATTTTATAGAATTAAAAATAAAAAAAGAGCTATATTAGTATTTTCAGAAAAAGAAAAAAAAAATAACTTACTTATATATGATGCTATAAACAAAGTTTTAATTAAAAATAAAATTAAAGCACCA
>CACGVK010000058.1:0-2444 GCA_902576565.1 uncultured Pelagibacteraceae bacterium
AAGCACAAAAATTAGCTGAGGAAAGAGTGTTAGATTCATTGGTTGGTGCAAAAGCAAGTGTTGCAACAAGAGAAAGTTTTAGAAAAAGACTCAGAAATGGAGATTTGGATGATAATGAAATCGAGATAGCGGTGAGTGAAAATAGTCAAATGCCTTCTTTTGAAATACCCGGGATGCCTGGTGCAAATGTAGGTATGATTAATATTTCAGAAGTATTAGGAAAATCTATGGGAAGCAAACCTAAGAAGAAGAAAATGTCTGTAAAAGAGTCTTATGAAATTTTAATGAATGAAGAGTCAGATAAACTAATTGAGCAAGATAAAATTATAAAAGCTGCTAAAAACTCAGCTGAAAATAATGGAATAGTTTTTTTAGATGAAATTGATAAAATTTCTGCAAGAACTGATAGGGTTGGGGGAGATGTTTCTAGAGAAGGTGTACAAAGAGATTTGCTACCATTAATAGAAGGTACTACGGTTAGCACTAAATATGGAACTGTAAAAACCGATCATATTTTATTTATAGCCTCTGGAGCTTTTCAACTAGCAAAACCTTCGGATCTTTTACCAGAGCTTCAAGGTAGACTTCCTATAAGAGTAGAATTAGATCCATTAAACAGCGATGATTTTAAAAGAATTTTGAAAGAACCAGATAACAGTTTAATAAAACAATATAAAGCATTATTAAAGACTGAAAATGTTGAATTAGAATTTACTGATGATGGCATCAATACAATTGCTTCAATTGCTAATGAAGTTAATTCAACAATTGAAAATATAGGGGCAAGAAGACTTCACACTATAATTGAGAAAGTTTTAGATGAAATAAGTTTTACCGCAACAGATAGATCGGGTGAAAAAATTACAGTTGATTCTGAATATATTAAAAATAATATAGGTGAATTAGCTAAAGATACTGATTTATCAAAATTTATTTTGTAGTATTTTTTTTTTTTAATAATATATAAAAAGCACCTTCATTAACATCCTGAACTTTATCCTCTGAAAAATATTTTATATATTTCATTAATTCCTTATTTCTCTTAATAAAATCTGGAACAGTATACTTTAATATACTTAGATCAATTGACTTGTAAGGATCTTTATTATTATTTGATCTTGAACCCTTTCCAGTAATAATATTTAATTTATAGACATTATTTTCATAACAATCTGGGATTAAAAACATTATTTTTTTATTTGCTTCATCTAAAGAGTATCCATGTAAATCAAATGTTTTTTCTTTAAGATTTTTTCTAAATTTGATTTCAACAGAGTCTTTATCTTCAACTTTATCCTTGCTGTTTAAAAAGTTCTTCCAATCTTTTTTATCTTTTTTTGATAAATTTTTATTCAATTAGGCCTGAGTTTCTATCAGTTGCCAATTAGGACTATTTGATCTTAAATCTCTTGAAAACTTCCAAGTGTCAGATACTTTTTTAATTTTCTCAGGATCTCCAGATATTACTTTCTTATCTTTATCTCTTACGCAAGAAATAATTTCACTTACAAAATTAACAGTTACTTCTAGGATATTGTTACTTTGAGAATGATCTTTAATATCTGCTGATTTAATTCCCACAAAAGTTGTTTCTGATAAAAGATTATTTTTCTTTCTTTCTTTAATAGCTTCTTGGAATTCTTCAAAGATTTTTTTATTTATCAAATATTTAATATCATTCAAATTTCCTGAAGCAAAATTAGTTATAATACTTTCATAGGCCACCTTCGCTCCCTTAATAAATTCAGTCTTAGCTTTTTCGTCAAAACTTATAGCTTGAGTTTTTGTTTCTTTTTTTCTTACTTGTAAATCTTTTTGGAAACTAGTTGATATATCATCCTCATACCCTGTTTTTCTTCCTAGAATTCCTCTTAATCTCAAAAAAATGAACCCAGCTATCATTGCTAAAAGTATAATATCAATGTATTCAAAACTATAACTCATAACTAAATAATATTTACTATGTTGCTAAATTTCAACTGGCAAATTACAATTCGAGACAAATGAACACAATACTTTTGTTGATAATAGCAGTTCCTTTGATTGAAATTTATTTATTTATTAAAATTGGTTCTCAAATAGGTGCAATTAACACAATTTCATTAATTTTAGTTACTGCCGTATTGGGAGTAATTTATGCAAGATACGAAGGATTTAACACTCTAAAGGCTGGCATGAGACAATTAGTGAATAATGAGTTACCAATTTATGAAATTATTTCCGGAGCAGCTTTAGCGTTTGCTGCACTGCTATTAATCCTTCCAGGATTTGCAACAGATTTTTTTGGATTATTGATTATTTTTCCTATTACAAGAAAAATTTTTTTTAAAAATTTTAAAAAAAAATATACAAAAAATAAAAAAAATCTTATAGATGGTGAATACGAAGATTTAGATAAAAAAAATTAGATATGGAAAAAAATTATGAAATTGTAATGGAGTTTG
>CACGVK010000059.1:0-2396 GCA_902576565.1 uncultured Pelagibacteraceae bacterium
TACCAACCAATTTTCTTTTACTAGAACAGAAAATCAGGTATCTCAAATATTAGAAAAAGCTAAAAATGAAAATTCTATTGTTCTGTATACAATTGTTGATAGCAAGTTAGCGAAATTTTTGACTGAGAAAAGTGAAATAAAAAAGATTCCATGTTTTGGGGTTTTGGGTGATCTAATATTAAACTTTTCTAAAATTTTACATCAAAAAGCTTCTCATGTCCCTAGTGGTCAACATGTTTTAGACGAAGAATATTACGATAGGGTAGAAGCTATTCAATTTTCTATGAAACATGATGATGGTAATTCATCTGAAGACATATCTAAATCTGATATAATTCTGTTAGGTGTGAGCAGAACTAGTAAAACCCCAACATCAATCTATCTTGCAAACCGTGGTTATAAAACCTCCAATATCCCAATCGTAAATGAAAATTCAATACCGGATTTTTTAAGAAAAAAACCCTCTAGCGTTTGTGCAGTTGGCTTAACTACAGATCCAAAAAGGTTGTTTGATTTGAGAAGAAATAGAATGAACAGCTTAAATGAGAAAAGTGAGACTGAATATACAAATCTAGAAGACATTATAAAGGAACTAGATTATGCAAAAAAAACATTTAAAAAATTTAATTGGCCGATAATCGATGTTACTAGGAAATCAGTTGAAGAAACTGCAGCCTCAATAATAAAAATTTATGAAATAAAAAATAAAAAAAATGTTTAATTTAATTTTGGCTTCTAAGAGTAAAGTGAGAAAGGAAATATTAAATAAAAACAATATTAAATGTATTGTTGAACCATCTAATGTTGATGAAGATATTGTTAAACAAAGTCTCATAAATGAAGGAGCTAGTCCAGAGATAATTTCTAAAAATTTAGCAGAATTAAAAGCAAATAAAGTAAGCCAAAAAAAAATTGATGAAATTGTACTTGGAGCAGATAGTGTTATTGATTTGGAAGGTGAAATTATTTCAAAACCCTTAGACAGGGTAGAAGCATTAGGAATTTTAAAAAAGCTTAATGGTAAAAAACATCATTTAATAAGTTCAGTATGTATTTCAAAAAATGGCTCAATGATATGGAACTACACTGATAAAGCAGAATTAACTATGAAAAAAATGTCTAATGAAGAACTAGACAAATATTTAGATAAAATAAGCGACGAAACATTGTATGCTTATAATGTTTATCAAATTGAAGGCGAGGGCAGAAATTTATTTTCAAAAATTAAAGGGGATGAAGATACAATTATGGGGCTGCCAGTTAAAAAAATTAAGGAATATATAAATTCTTTATGATGAAAAAATATTTAGTTATAGGAAATCCCATTGAACATTCTTTGTCTCCTAAACTTCATAATCATTGGTTAAAAGAAAACAAAATTGATGGAATTTACGATAAAAAAAAAATTGATCAAAAAGACTTAGAAAATATTATTTCTGAAGTTAAAAAAGAAAAATTGCATGGTATAAATGTTACGGTTCCATATAAAAAAGAAATTATACCATTATTAGATGAATTAAGCCCTGAAGCAAAAGAAACACAATCCGTTAATACAATTTATTTACAAAATGGAACTACAATTGGTCATAATACAGATATTGCGGGATTTGAATTGGCAATCAAGTATGCAAAATATGATATTTCTAATAAGAAAATATTTATATTAGGTGCGGGAGGTGTAGCTCCTTCGATTATTTATTCACTGAAAAAAATGAAAGCATCAAAAATTATACTAAGTAACAGAACTAAAGAAAAAGCAGAAAGTTTAAAAGTTTTATTTAGAGACATTGAAATAGTTGATTGGGGTAATAATCCAGATTTTGATATGATTATCAATGCAACAAGCATTGGATTGAACAATGAAGATGAAATAAAAATTGACTTTTCATCTGTAGGTCCAAATAAATTTTTTTATGATGTAATTTATAATCCAAGAGAAACAATTTTTTTAAAAAAAGCAAAATTTCTTGGAAATAAAGTAGAAAATGGAAAAATGATGTTTATCTATCAAGCACATCAATCATTTACCTTATGGCATAAAAAAATGCCCAAAATTGATGATGAGACAATCGAACTTTTAGACTGATGATAAAAATTGGAATTTTAGGAAAAATAGGATCTGGCAAAAGTTATATTTCCAAAATGTTTGGGTGCCCTGTTTTTAATGCAGACGAAGAAGTGATTAAAATATATAAAACAGATAAAAAGTGTTTTAATAAACTTAAAAAAAAACTTCCAGATTACATACATTCATTTCCCATTAAAAAGAATGAGTTACAAAGTGCAATTTTAGATAATCAAAGAAATCTATTTAAAATTAATAAAATTGTTCATCCAATAGTAAGAAATAAAATGAAGAAGTTTTTAATTGTAAATTCTAAAAAGAAAATGGTTGT
>CACGVK010000061.1:0-2145 GCA_902576565.1 uncultured Pelagibacteraceae bacterium
TTTTAATTCAGAAAATTTAGGTTTATTAATTTTTCCTGCAAAAATGACCTTTTTACATTTTTGTTCTCTTATAAGTTTTAAAATTTTTCCAAACTGACCTATGCTTATTCGATAAGAACTTGTATTATTTTTAAAAATATTATTTTTAGATAAATCAATAATAAAATATTTTAATTTCTTTTTTTTTATTTTTTTTAATATTAATTTTGGGAAGTTTGTTTCTCCAAAAAATAATCCTATCATTTTTATTTATTCAAAGGCGTACAGATTGGTCTTTTTTTATCTTTGTTTATAAACTCAACAACTTCTCTCACATAAATATTATCTTTAAATTCACCATTTAACTTATTTAAATTTTCATGCAGATTTCCTGATCTAAAAATTTCTTTGTAAGCACTGGTTAAAGTCAATATCTCTTTATTTGATATATTCCTTCTTCTTAAACCAACAACGTTTATTCCAGTTAGATAATTCCTATTACCAATAGATAAACCATAAGGTATTACATCTCTATCAACTCCTGTCATACCTCCTATCATTGCCATTTTTCCTATTCTTGTAAATTGCTGAACCCCACAGTTTCCTCCAATAACAACATCATCATTTATTTGTGCATGACCAGCTATCGCTGCATTATTTGCAATAATAACATTGTTACCAATTTTACAGTCATGTGCAATATGAGCTGAAATCATTATTAAACAATTGCTTCCAATTTTTGTGACGCCTCCCCCACCTTCAGTTCCAGGATTGATTGTTACATATTCTCTAATTGTATTGTTTTCACCTATTTCTAATTTTGTAACTTCTCCTTTATATTTTAAATCTTGAGGGTCAGACCCTATTGATGCAAATGGATATATATTGTTTCCTCTACTTATTTTTGTGTTGCCAGAAATACTAACATGGGAATGAATTTTTACATTATCACCTATCTCAACATTGGGTCCAATGACCACATAAGGTCCTATTTCAGCGGTTTTAGATATTTTTGCGTCTTTATGAATTTCAGAATTTTTATTAATCATCTAAATTTATTAATATCAAAAAAAAATAAATATTAATTATCAATAATTATTGCTGATTATTTCCTGTCTACTACAGTTGCTGACCACATTGCATCTGCCATTCTTTTACCATTTACAAAAGCTTCACCTTTATATTTCCAAACTTTTCCATGGGATCTAATAGCTTCTATATTTAATTCCAATCTGCAATCTGGTATAACAGGATTTCTAAATCTAGCTTTTTCTATATTCATTAAAAAAACTAGCTTATTATCATATTCCGATTTATCAATACCGTGAGCAGTTAAAGCGGCAGCTGCTTGCCCGAAGGCCTCAACAATAAGAACACCAGGCATCACTGGTTGACCAGGAAAGTGACCTTGTACAAAAAAACTTTGCTTTTTTACATTAACAATTGCCGTAGCTGTAGATAATTTTTTAATATTTATCAATTCATCTATTAAAAGCATTGGATCTCTATGAGGTAATAATTTCATTATCTCTTCTCTGTTTAGTTTTTCACTCATCATCTATTTTCCTTTAAAAACATTTTTATACTTTTAGCAGGATATCCCATAACTTTCGAATTATCCGATATATCATTAACCACCCCACTACCTCCAGCTATTTGTACATTATTTCCAATTTTTAAATGACCTGAAATACCCGCTTGACCTCCTATCATTACATTATTTCCAATAATAGTACTTCCAGCAAAACCTACTTGTCCAGCAATCATACAATTATCACCTATTTTCACATTGTGGGCTATGTGAACTTGGTTATCAATAAAAGTGTTCTTACCAATTTCGGTATTTGAGATAGACCCTCTATCAATTGTACATCTGCAACCAATTTCCGAATTATCATTAATCACCACCAATCCAATATGTGGATAACGTAGGTTTTGAGGATTTTGAGGAAAAAAACCAAATCCTTTTTTTCCTATAATTGCACCATCAAGCACAGATACGTTATTTCCAATTATAGTATTTCTAATGATTACATTAGATCCTATTCGACAATTATTTCCTATTGATACATTTTTTTCTATGATTGTATTATGACCAACGATTGAATTTTTTCCAATTTTAACATTTTTTCCGATCAAAACATTTTGACCATATTTAATTTTTTT
>CACGVK010000062.1:0-2069 GCA_902576565.1 uncultured Pelagibacteraceae bacterium
AGCTTTTGTTAAGGTTTCAGGATTTAGAAACTTATTGTATGATTTTACTTTATTTATTAATTCGTCTGATTTTAACATGCTTACTTATATCATTAAATCATATAAGTTTAATAGATCTTAAATTATTAGAACCCATTTTTGATAATAGTTTAGTTATATTAAGCTTTAATTTTGGGTGTTTCCAATTTTTATCAATATCAAATAAGGGTATTAATACAAAATTTCTATTATGTAACCTTGGGTGCGGCACTATTAACTGAGAATTGTCTACGGTTTTATCAAACATTTTTTGGTCAAAATCAAGGATATCAATATCACATGTTCTTGGTGAATTTTTTATAGCATTTTTTCTTCCTAGTATTTTTTCAATTAACTTAATTTTTCTAAAAAGCTCAATTAGAGTATTAAATGTCCTTATTTTAATAACAATATTCAAATATTTTGGATACTTTTTATTAGGCCATGACTCTGTTTCATATAAATTTGAACATTTAATTATTTTAATATCAAATATATTTAATAAGTATTTTGCTTTGTTTAAATTTTGTTCTCTATTCCCTAAGTTTGAACCTAAAGACAAATAACTATACTTAACTTGATTTACGAAAATACCTTGCTTTTTCACGATTCCAATCTCTACTTTTCTTAACATCTCTTTTATCATATTTCTTTTTACCTTTTGCAATGGCAATTTCAATTTTTGCTTTACCTTTTTTAAAATACATTTTTGTAGGAATTAAAGAAAATCCACCTTCATTAACTTGAGGAATTATTTTATTAATTTCTTTTTTGTTTAATAATAGTTTTCTTTCTGCGTAAGGGTTGTGATTTTGATTATTTGCATATGAATACGCGGGTATATGTGAATTAATTAAATAAATTTCTCTATTTTTTTCTATAGCGTAGGAGTCAGCTATATTAATTTTTCCAGATCTTATGGATTTAATTTCAGAACCCTTTAATACGACTCCTGCTTCAAATAAATCTTGAAAAAAATAGTTGAAGCCAGCTTTACGATTTAAGGTTATGATTTTTAAACCAGGATTGGTTTTTTTTTTCATTATCCAATAAGTTTTGCAGACGATAACGCTGTTCTAACTTTTTCTTGGGTTTCAGTTTTGATTTTTACCAAAGGAAGTCTTATTTCATCTTCGCATAAACCCATCAATTTGGCTGCATATTTAACTGGAGCTGGATTGCTTTCAATAAATAAAGATTTATGCAATGGTTGCAACATTTGATCTATTCTTTCTGCCTCTTTTAGTTCATTATCAGATTTTGATTTTGAATATTTTTGCATATCAGAACAAAGTTTCGGAGCAATATTTGCTGTAACGGAGATAATACCATTTCCACCTCTTTTATTAAATTCAAATGCCAGTCCATCTTCTCCTGTCAATTGGATAAACTCTGGTCCTAATTTTTTAATTGTTTGGTCTAGTCTGTTTAAGTCTCCAGTGGCATCTTTAACTCCAGCAATATTTTTGAGTTCAAATAACCTTGCCATCGTATCAACTGACATATCTATAACACATCTGCTTGGTATATTATAAATTATAATCGGAAGACTGGTATTGTCATTAATAGCTTTATAATGTTGATATAAACCTTCTTGAGTAGGTTTGTTATAGTAAGGGGTCACTATTAATGCTCCATTTGCTCCTGATTTTTCTGCGTGCTTAGTTAGTGTAATTGCTTCTTCTGTAGAATTAGATCCGGTTCCTGCTATTACGGGTAACTTTCCGTTAGACTCTTTAATACATAATTCTATAACTTTGTTATGTTCATCGTGACTTAGTGTTGGAGATTCACCTGTTGTTCCTGCTGGAACTAAACCATTTGTACCATTTTCAAGATGAAAATTAATCAGTTTTAAATAACTTTCTTCATCTAATTTGTTATTTTTAAACGGTGTTATTAAAGCTACATTTGATCCTTTAAACATAAATACTTATAACATAGATTGCAGAATCATTTAAAAATTTATGAGAAAAAAATTAATTAAATTTATAGCGTTAAATATACTTATTTTAATAAATTTCCAATTATCCTTTGCTGATAATTTAATT
>CACGVK010000063.1:0-2060 GCA_902576565.1 uncultured Pelagibacteraceae bacterium
TCACAATTGCGTCCTTTTTAACCCAATCACCTTTTACAAGTTCTGGGATACCTACTGCAGCAACTATGATATCGCCTTTCAAGCATTCACCTTTTAAATCCTTTGTTTTAGAATGTGTAATTGTAACTGTACAATTTTCCTTTAATAGAAGTTGTGTCATAGGTTTTCCATTTAAATTAGATCTTCCAACGACTACTGCTTTTTTTCCATTTAGATTTGGTTCAATTTTTTTTATTAATAAATAACATCCAAGAGGTGTGCATGGTATTGAACTTTCATAACCTGAAGATAGATTTCCAACATTCATGGGGTGAAAGCCATCAACATCTTTTTCTGGTAAAATTGATTCAATAACTTTTTGTTTATTAATATGTTTAGGAAGAGGAAGCTGTACTAAAATACCAGATACAGTTTCATCTTTATTAAGTTCATATATTTTATCTAAAACTATTTTTTCATCTACAGAGTCAGGATATTTTATAACTTCTGATTTCAATCCAACTTCATTTGCAGATTTTTCTTTATTTCGAACATATATTTTGCTTGGGGGATCTTCACCAATTAGGATTACAGTCAGACCTGGAACTTTATTATATTTTGATTTTAGATTAGAAACTTCTTGTTTGAGTTCCTCTCTAAGTTCGCCAGCTACTTTTTTACCATCTATTAAAATCATAATTTAATTAAATATTATTGGTGCTAAATATAGCTTCATACACATTTCTATGAACCATATCAATATAAGAAGGATAATTGGGGAAATATCAAAAGCTCCAAGATTGGGCAAAATTCTTCTGATCCTGTTCAAAATAGGATCCGTAAGTTTATAAGTAAATTCTAAAATTGAATAAACAAATCTGTTCTGAGTATTCAAAATATTAAATGCAATCAGCCAGCTGATAACAACATTAGCTATTACAACATACGAATAAAGTTTCAACAGCTGAAGAATAAGATAAAAAATTGCAATCATTTTTTTTCGACATAAATTGATTGACTTGGAAATGCAAAGGAGGCTTTATTTTTTTCTACAATTTCTTTAATGGAAATAGCCAGTCTTTCCTTAACAGCCAGCCATTCTTCCCAATCGTCTGTTTTTGTAAAACATCTAATATACATATCAATCGAACTTTCTGCGAATTTATCAACTCTAACGGCATACCCTAGTTCAGGTTTATAGTCTTTGTTTTGTTTAATGTAATCCTCTATTTGATCTCTTACTGCTTTGAGTTGATCAATAGTAGTATCATACTGTAAATTTATTACCCAACTGATAATCCAGTTTGTTGTCTGGCTAATATTTATTACTGCATTTTCTGCAAATTGAAAATTTGGAATTATTGCGATTGATTTATCGAACTTTCTTATAACAGTAGATCTAAATCCTATTTTTTCTACGATACCTTCAATTATACCTTCAACCAAAATCCAATCTCCAATTTTAAATCTCTTTTCAACTAAGACTAGGATTCCAGAGATCAAATTTTTAAAAAGATCTTGTGCACCTAATGCTACTGCTACACCAAATAATCCTAGCCCAGCAATTATAGGGCCTATTTTTATACCCCAAAGTTCTAATACAGCTGCAAGACCTAATATGAATATTAAAATTTTTAATGATTTAATAATCCAACCAATTAACTCTCTTGTTAAAATTTTATTTAAACCACTTAAAATATATGAAATAGGTTCTATTATTTGATGCATAACCCAAAAAATGAAAATTGTAATTAAAGTTCGATTAATTGTATCTACTATTTCTCTACTTCCCTCCGAAAAAGACATATAATAACTTGCGATAAAAAAACCTATTACTACTGGTAAGAATCTTGCTGGTCCTTGCATTGCAGAAACAAAGGAGTCATCAAATTTATTTGTAGTACGTTTAGCAATCTTTTCTAATCTTTTAATAATTAATTTGCTTAAAATTCCTCTAAAAACTAAAAAAACTAAAAATATACCAACACCGATTAATATTTCAAAAATATCTACTCCTAATATTCCCCTTTCCCAAACAGAAACAAATAGTACTTTAAAATTATTAAATAAATCCATGGTTA
>CACGVK010000064.1:0-2038 GCA_902576565.1 uncultured Pelagibacteraceae bacterium
AGTACCACCACCTAAATCATAAACTGCAATTTTCTTATTTGATTTTTTATCTAATCCATAAGCAAGTGATGCTGCAGTTGGCTCATTTATAATTCTTAAAACTTCTAGACCTGCAATTTTACCAGCATCTTTAGTTGCCTGTCTTTGTGCATCATTAAAATATGCAGGCACAGTAATAACAGCTTTACTAACTTCTTGTCCTAAATATTTTTCTGCTGTTTCTTTCATTTTTTGTAAAACAAACGCAGAAATTTGTGATGGTGAATATTTTTGTCCTTTTGCTTCTATCCAAGCATCACCTTTTTCAGAGTTAACAATTTTAAATGGTGAAGTCTCTATATCTTTTTTTACTGATGGATCCTCAAAATTTCTTCCAATTAATCTTTTTACTGCAAAAATTGTATTCTCAGGATTTGTTACTGCTTGTCTTTTTGCTGGTTGTCCAATCAGTTTTTCATCATTATCCGTAAAAGCTACTACTGATGGTGTTGTTCTTGCTCCTTCAGTATTTTCTAGAACCTTAGCTTGCGTACCTTCCATTATGGATACACATGAATTTGTTGTTCCTAAATCTATTCCAATTACTTTACTCATTTAAAATATACCTCGACATCATATAAGTGTTATTTTTTATAGTACAAGTTGCTTAAGTAACTATTTTTTCTCATTTTTATGCTCATTTTCCCTAGTTTTATTATCTTTGTTGTCTTTTTTTTTTGTTTTTTTGGAAACTCCAACGAGAGAAGGTCTAAGTAGTCTATCTTTCATCAAGAAACCTTTTTGTATCTCTTGCACTATTGTACCTGGCTCCTTGGAGTCGTCTTCTATCTCAAGCATCGCTTGGTGAAAATTTGGATCTAATTTTTTATTAATACAATCTATTTTTTCTATATTATTTTTTTTGAAAATTGAGATTGTATCATTGTATATTATTTCAAGGTGTTCAGAAATTTTATTAAATTCATTACTTTTTTTTAAATCCTCGTCATTCTCCAAAGATATTTTTGACCTTTCTAGATTATCAATTAAATTTAAAGCTTCTTTTGCAAATGAAAAACCGCCATATTCAAATGCATCATCTCTTTCTTTTTCAAACCTTCTTCTTTGATTTTCCATTTCAGCTAAAGTTCTTGACAGTTTATCTTCCAAGTTTTTAATTTTATCTTCTGAAGAAACAACTTCATCTTTTTCATTATCTAAATTGTCATCGGATTTAATTTCAGTTTCTGGTACATCTTTATTTTCATTATCAGCATTTATGATTTTTTCTTTTTCCATCTAATTGTATATGGTAAGAAAAACCATAATTTCTAGATGAAAAAAAAAAAAATTATTGAGCTAATAATAGGATCGAATAATAGAGGAAAATTAAAGGAAATTAGAGATTTATTGCCAAAAAGAATTAAGATTTATACACCTAAAAAATTTAAATTGAATAGCCCAAATGAAAATGGAGTATCTTTTAAAGAAAATTCTATAATAAAAGCAAAATATTATTCAAAAAAAACAGGAAAAATTTGTATAGCTGACGACTCTGGACTTGAAATAGATATACTTAATAAGTCACCAGGTATTTACTCATCTAGATGGGGAGGTAAAAATAGTGATTTTAATTTAGCAATAAAAAAGGTTTTTAGGGAAATAAATAAAAAAGATAAAGATTGGAAGAGTAAAAAAATTAAATGTAGATTCATTTGTTCGCTTACAATTTATTGGCCTAATACAACTATAAAAAATGTTTCTGGAATTATAGAAGGTACAATTTCAAAATCAAAAAAAAGGAAAAAATGGATTTGGATATGATCCAATTTTTATACCTTTGGGGAAAAATAAGACATTTGGTCAAATGAAACCTGAAGATAAATTTAAAATTGACCATAGAGCAAAAGCTTTTAAAAAAATTAAAAAATTTCTCTAAATTTTCCATTTTCAGCACTATAAAAATTTAATTGATGGGTAATTTTATTTTGGTTAATTTCAAAAATTCCAATTTTTCCTTTAAACTTATTTTTTTTAAAAAATATTTTTTCATCAATAA